>CAYZEZ010000008.1:0-39659 GCA_964477295.1 uncultured Bacteroides sp.
ATTAGCTCAGCTGGTTCAGAGCACCTGCCTTACAAGCAGGGGGTCGTAGGTTCGACTCCTACATCGCCCACAATACAAATTAAAACCTGTATGGCTTGCCATGCAGGTTTTTTTGTATGGTAGTATGCCGTCAAAAACTTGTTTTTGTAAGGCAGGGTGCCATGCAAAAAATTATTGTGAGCGTAGCGAACAATAGGTTTTTATTTGCATTGTGATGGCCCCACAGACGGGATCATGAGCCGAAGGCGAATAATCCTACATCGCCCACAAATAAGAGAAAAGGTGTTAGGTTATATTGGTTTGGCTCCTTTTTGTTTGGTTGAAGCAGGATTGAAGGTGGGAGGACTAACCCGGGTAATTTATCAATCATTATCAATAAATACTCACAGCGTTTGAAATAAAAAATATGTTCCAAAAATAAAGCAAAGGTTAACAGATATTGCTAACCATGTTCGAACATAGTTTAGAAGTTTAAAGATAAGATGAACTCTCAGGCAGATATGATTAGGCAGAAAAACACAGAATTTGCATTTAAAAAATTCTTAACTTACCAACTTAATCAAAACCTATCCAAATTGAAAACATCTGATTTTTTAGTTTCAGCTTCTGCAGGAATGCTTGCGCTCATACTGGCGGTTTCGCTATCCTGCTGCAATAATTCGGGTTCTGTATCCGGCCTTTCGGCTGACTCACTCGATCTGGCCCAGGATAAAATGCAGGCTTATGTGGATAAGGGCGAACTGCCCTGCGTGGCCGCCCTTGTGATGAAGGACGGTAAAATTGTTCGTCAGTTTGCCTATGGCATGGCGAATATTGAAGAGGGAAGGGCGCTGGCCGATAATTCGATTTTCAGGATCTATTCAATGTCTAAACCGATCACCGCAGCGGCACTGATGATTCTTTACGACGAGGGGAAATTCCAGCTGGATGATCCGGTGGCCATGCATATCCCCATGTTCAAAGATACAAAGGTATATGTGGACGGCGAGGTGGTTGACCAGCAGGAACCTTTCACGATCCGCCATCTGTTGACCCATACAGCAGGATTTACCTATGGCTGGGAGCAGGGCTCCTATGTGGATTCACTTTACCGAACACTACGTTCAGATGGGATATGGAATATAGAAACGCTGGAGGAAATGATGAACGCGGTAGCCACCATTCCGCTGAAACACCAGCCAGGAACCACTTATGAATATTCCATCTCTATTGATGTGGCAGGGTACCTGGTGGAGGTGCTTTCCGGTACGACTTTTGATAAATTCCTGCAGACCCGGTTGTTTGATCCGCTGGGAATGGATGATACGGGTTTCGAGGTGCCGGAAAAGGATTTTGACCGGCTGACCATGATTTATACCAAAAATGAAGATTCAGGGAAATTAACTCCGGTTCCGGATATGACCAACGGCGTGAAACGGAAGGTAACCCTGTTCTCAGGAGGAGGAGGCCTGGTCTCTACCCTCAGCGATTATAGCAAGTTCGGGCAAATGCTGCTGAACGGCGGCGAATTGAACGGGGTACACATCCTGCAGGAGTCTACTGTGAAGCTGATCATGTCGGATCAGATGCCTGAAGCGATAGAATATGAGGGCGGTTACGGCCTCGGAGGCTACGTGAACCTGGAAGACGGTTCCTACGGATGGTCCGGTGCAGCTTCCACGGACTTTGTTGCCAATCCCTCACATAACATGGTGATCCTTTCTTTCACCCAGTACATACCTTTTATGGGGATCCCTTTTGCTGATCAATACAAGAGGATGGTCTGGAATGCCTTACCGGAGTAAAGCTGATAGTGTAAGCTTCCCTCAAAATCGCAGCGAGTAATGGGTTTTGAATGGGTAGTAGAAGCCCCTGATGACCGGATCATGATCCGCCATTGGCGGATCAAAATCCTACATCACCCACTACAGTAATAAAAAGGCTTTCGGAGATTTAAGGTCTGCTACCGACTTCAATTTGAAAACGCAACTGTCTCATATATTGGATGGTTACGTTTTTTATTTTTCCATACCCTAATTATTAAGCAAACCGTCTGCAAAACCACCATATGCCCGTTTCCTGTTATAATTTTCTGTCCATAAACCAATCGGTTCACCGGCTCTCCAGGAAGAACCTTCAGGGCTGTCAAACGGGCTCCAGACTGTGATACCATAACGTTGCTGAGCCGGAATAAGTTCAAAGTATTTTTCCACTACATACTTATACATTTCAGCCTGAGTAATATAATCATCTTCCGTTGCTTCAGATGTTTTTACTCCTACACCGATATCCAATTCAGATATTTTTATCAATTTACCGGTTGCCGCAAGCAATGAAAACATTTCAGCAATCTTCTCTTTATCCGAATCAATGCTGATATGCATCTGCGTACCAATACCGTCAACCTGGGCGCCCTGGCTTTCAATGTATTCTACATAAGCAATAAGACCTCTGCATTTATCCAGATTATATTCCAGGTTATAGTCGTTAATAAACAGTTTGTCCCCGGTGTTTCCATATTGACGGGCCAGTCTAAATGCAATAACAGCATAATCTTTCCCCAGATAATCCTGCCAGTAGAATTCATCATCAGCCAGGTCTCTGCCTTCTCCGGTTTTAAGTTCGTATGGATTACCATCATCCATCGGTTCATTCACCACGTCCCATGCTTTTACGTATCCATTGGAAACCTCCATCATACCCGAAATCCATCTTTCCAGTTCAGTGGTAATGGTGTCTCTTTTTTCTTCAGGCGTTTTTTCAATGACCTGGTCGCCGCCCCCGGTTGGATTTACACGGCAAAGCGTTATATCATCCATATAAACTGTTCCGGCATAATCACCAAAGCTGATAACAAAACGGTTGCGATCTTCCTTGGTAGCCACCGTCTCCAAAGTATACTCCTCCCAATCTCCGGAAATTGCAAAAACGCCAAATCCATCGCTTGAATAATCAGCCGTTGATTGTATTTCCGCACGAATACTGCCTGAAACGCTTGCTTTCACTTTAAAATTCAGCACGTATGTTGATTCGATCTGCAACGCAGGAAAATCAAAGGCAACCTGAGCTTCCCAGTAATTCACCACGGAAGTATTTGTAAAAGTATAGGCATAACCTGTACCATCATAACCCTCGCCATCTGCTGATACTCCACGAGTAGAGCCATCGCCCCAGCCTATCCAGCCGCCATCTCCATTCTCAAAATCGGTATTGGTAATAACGCTGGGGTCCAGCGTCTGACTTCCGCCCCCACCGGGATTCACAACCATAATTGGCGCAATTGTTTTATTCAGATATTCAGCATTCTGGTTGGCATGCCAGCAAAGCGTATGCCCGTAAATTGTAATCCCGGCCTCTTGCGCGGCAGCAACAAAGCTTTCTACCCTTGAAAAGTTAAAACTTCCGTCAGATTGTACAACAGCACCATGCTTCATTTCCCAACCAGCTGACATCTCATCAAAATTAGAGCTTATCAAACTGCATACTAATCCTTGTTCCGTAAAATCACCTGCCGACACACCCGCTCCCAACTTAAAACCGGGATTGGTGTTATGGTCGATGCATGATTTCAATACATCATAATCGTTCAGGTATTCCATTTTGGCAAGACTTTCCGGCATCTCAACAACGAATTCACGCATCGTATCATCTGCACAGGATACTACTACAGATAAAGCAAAAGCCCCCAGCCAAATCCTATTAAAATATTTCATATTCATCTTGATTAAAGCAATTAGTCAACTACATATGCAGGTGTGAATGTTTCAATAGTAACACCCCGGTCACGAACTACAAGAGTATCTTTGGTGACATAAGTCTTACCAGGCATATTAATAGTGTAATCAAGATAGATTACACTACGATCTTTATTTCCCCAGCTGTTTTTATCCCCGTCTTTAACAAATGAGCCGTTGCCGGAAGCCGCAAAACCACTTGTCTCAGTGGAGACAGTACATTTGTCTTCATCAGTGAAAGTGAGAAGTAATGTGCAGGTTTCATTCGTATTACTGGTATCTACAATCGTAACAGGGAACTCAACAGCATTTAATGATACTGTTTTCATATTGCTAACCTCATCATATTCCACATACTCCGCATGACGTACATGGGTTGTAGCTTCTCCACCTTCGGTAATAACATCCTCACCACGACGCAGGTAATTTGCATGCCATGGATTGATAAACTTAACGCAATAGAGCACAAAATCTTTTGGCTGAACATCCCAGTCATCTGCATTGCATTTAACAGCGCCATCAAATTTCGGAGTCCCGGAAAGAATAGAATCCGCATTCACAACATCTGTCATTTGTAATGGAATCACATAGGTATTAATCAGGGATAGTGTGTCAGCAAAAAATGCATCTGTCAGTTGCACTTCCACACCATCTTGCAGACTACCATCCAGTGATATCCGGTCAGCTGCCAGGGTATAGTAGTTTGATGGCATTGCTTGTACCGGAGAGTCATTTTCGAAAAACAAACTGCTGCATAAAGAATTGTCAACCGTAATATCAATGTCTATGCGTTTTGTATTGGAGTATACACCCCCCATCGTAGCATAAATTTTACATTTATGCTCATTATCAAGGGTATTGTCAAAAATATCCTCACCCAGCACAATGGTTCTTACCGGATACTGGTATGCAAAATACACTGTAGTGTAATCATAATCCGGAAACTCCACGTCTTGATTTTCACAAGACATCATCAAAAAAGTAAAAAGTCCGGCAGCTAAAATCAACAAGGAAATATACTTTTTCATATTCCAGTATTTATCATTTTATTATTCATAAAGTTACCAACCGGCATTTTGTTCCAGGTTACTCCATTTCTGGATTTCACCATAAGGTATCGGGCCATGATACATATAATCTTTATAGTCCCTGGCTTCAACATTAATTGGCGTATAGGTCAATATGCCATCAGTATTATCAATTTGCAAACCGGTTGCGGTTTCATTCAGGTCTGTTACTTTCCAGCGTCGCAGGTCCCAGAAGCGATGATTCTCGAAACAAAGTTCCAGCCGTCTCTCGTTTCTTATCAGGACTCTCATCTTATCCTTGTCACCCGCAAACGTCGTAAGGTATGCGTCGTTATTGTCGATCCCAATACCGGCTCTCTGGCGGATCGTTTTAATCACATCGTAAGCCGAATAAGCATGCCCACCTGTACCGGTAGGTCCCCAGGCTTCGTTAGCAGCTTCAGCATAAGCCAGGAATATTTCCGTATAACGGATGCGCGCTGTATAATGCTTCTGCCCGGTATTATATTGAGGATTAGGGTTACAATCATACCGCAGTAATTTCCGTAAATAATAACCGGTACGGGTAGAAAAACCGTTTTCCCTGTTAATGGCATTGTTATTAGTGCCATAAGTCCCGGTAATAATAACACTATTGTTAGGTCCTTGCTTACTTCCATTAACAACAATGTACTTTGCTAAACGGGGATCACGATTTGCATACGGATTGGCAGGATCATAGTTACCTGCCGGATCGTTTCTGGGATAACCATTTACCATTGGGAAAGCATCTACCAGATTCTGAGTAGGATTTACACGTCCATTACCATATAAAGAGGGTGGAAAGTTATCGGTTTCCAGATTAAGGCTCTGCCCTATATCGCTTCTCCAGATAATCTCGTCAGGAACAGCTCCGGAAGCCAACCCTCCAATCTCACTAGTATTGGCATACCAGGTTCCGCCATTTGCTGCCAAACCACTGATGTCATTGATACGGTCGAGCACAATAGCGGCATAGTCGGCTGCATCTTCCCAGGTTACAGAAGTACCTGTACTGTATGCCGGGCTGGCAGCCAATAAAGCAACCTGGGCACTCACAGCTTCCACAATCCGGCCGGTAATCCGACCTCGCATATGATTTCCATTTACCCGGTTATAATCACCGGCATTTGATACTCCCAACTCCTGATATTTATCCGGGATTTCCGCATCTGAAATATCTCCATAGTCAAGTGGGAGAAGTTCGATAGCTTTTCCGGCGTCATCAAGAATCTGATCAACGCACTCCTGAAAAGTGTTTCTATGCTGGTTAAAATCTGATGAGGCTGTCTCGGGTTCTGTAAGAATCGGCACGCCCAACAATCTTCCATCATCTGTCCAGCCGCTGTGTGCCAATAACAGATAATACATATGTACTGCGCGCAAACCGTAGGCTTCGCCTTTTAAACGATCATTATACATGGTACTTATCACCTCATCGTTACTCCAAACCACCTTATCTGCATTTTCAAGAAACAGATTCAAATATTGTATTGCATTTTTGCGGCCCTGCCATTGTGACATTGGATTATTGTTGGCAGTCCAGGAACCGGTGGCCATCGCCAGATAATTATTGCCATTGTCATTGCTTACCGCATCATCCGTTGCAACATCACTGTTGGGCGACTCTGAATATGGAAGGAGAATATAAGCATTGGCTAAAATCCCCTGAGCATAAGTAGGTTCCTTATACATGGCTTCAAGCCCCCGGTTGTTCTCAATAGCCGGAGTAAACATATCCTCACAGGATGTAAACAGAAGTGCAGGAACCAAAAGCATTAATATATTTTTCATCAGGATATTTTTTATTTATTCATTAGAACAGGGCTCTTACACCTATATTATAGAATCGCGTTTGCGGAGCGCTTGTTATATTCATCTCCAGAATTTCACGTTCCCTGGAGAGGGTCAACAGGTTAGATCCACTGACGTAGACCGAAATATCATGCAAACGGAAATTTCGTAACAGCTTACCGGGCAAATCATAAGTGATCTGAACCTTAGCCAGGTTAAAACGATCCGTTTTATATAACCAGAAATCAGAACTACGGAAATTATTGCTTCCACTTTCTGTCGTCAACCGGGGATAAGTGGCTGTTTCCTTTGTTTCTTCAGTCCAACGGTCACTTACTACTGCTGAATATTTCCTGTTGCCGTAAACCCAGTAGTAGGTATTATTTTTCATGGCATAAGAACCAAAACCACCTGTACCTAAGGCAAAAAATGTTACGTTTTTCCATTTTGCAGTCAGGTTCACACCCATTATGAAAGGGTTCCCATACCATCCGCCGCGTCCAAGGTAAACCACATCCTGATCATCAATAACATCATCATCATTCTGATTGATATATTTAATGTCTCCAGGCTTTATAGTACCGCCAAATTTCTGCTCCGGAGAATTATCAATTTCTTCCTGGCTCTGGAACAAGCCTGCGCTCTGCAGTCCCCAAATACCATCAATAGGACGTCCCTGACGATTCTGGTAATCGTACTCATAATTTTCATCACGCCGTGTTGCCTCGGTTGAATAATAAGTTCCTCCAACACCCAGTGAAAAATCAACCTCCCCGATTCGCTTGTTAAGATTAGTGTAGAAATCGAATCCAACCCGCCTGTCGTTGTTAAAATTAACGAACGGGATGAACGATGCATCCGGATAGTATGTAAAGAAATAGTTCGGATAGATCGTTGAAGGTTCAATAAGCAAACCCTCCATTGAGTTGACAAAGAAGGATGTGTTGACATCTATCAATTTTTGCCACAAAGTAAGCCTTACATTGGTGGAAAACTCTTTTCTCTTGATGAATGTCAGATCTTCATTGCTTCCTCTGAGTGAATTGGTTGAACGTTCTACTGCGCCATCATACCAGCCCCACCAGGCTCCATTGGCCTGGGTGTAATTGGCTTCATACATATAATAGTCTGAAATACCTAAATCTGTATTCAGGATGCTTCCGGATACACTTAAAACAAGATCCTCAATAACAGAAGAGTTTTTAAGGAAATTCTCTTTGCCTAGTTTCCATCCCAGGGTTAGAGAGGGCGAGAATGCGTTTCGGTGCCCTTCGGCCAACCTGGCTGAATGAATTTCAGCTGCTCCAAAGTCGGCATAATACTTCCCTTTATAATTATAACCCAATTGTAAACCAAGATTTGCGTTACCGGTCCTATGGTACACCGCTGATTGCGATTGCTGATACCCGGCTGCTATTAGCATGGCAGAAAGGTTATGAGCATTGTTAAAAGATTTTTCATAATTGAAATAACCTGAAAAAGCGATGGTTTGCCTGCTGGAACTACCGCTGATATTCTGTATTCCCGATTTTTCATCATTATTGTACTTGGTCAGGTCAGCTATAACATCCTCACCATTATAATTATACCAGGCAGGAGTAAAAACAGCATAGGTATTATTGTATGAGGTGCTGTAAGAGGTAGCATAGTCAACAGCGAACAGTGTATGAAAAGAGAGCCCTTTCAACACACTCTCTAAATCGAAATCAATACCCATATTAGACTGGAACTGACGACTGGTCCATTTACTGCTACCTCCAGCATAGTAATCAGCAATGACATTTGTCAGGTCCACCTGTGTACCACCCAGGAAATACTTATCATCAATAATATTATTACTGCTGTTTATCAAGGTCCAGGAATTTAAATCATTCGGATCGATATAACTCAACGGAATCAATGGAGTTACACGGTTAGGACGCAGATTGGCAGCCGAGTTCCAATAATTATCAGTTGTAGCATTGGCACTCCTTGAATTATAGAAGGTGGCATTGGTGCTGATAAATGCACTGATGTCGTCGTTTAACGTCAGGTCAACATTACCACGTATATTTAAACGATTAATATTGTTGTCATTAGCCTCACCAAACTTAAACACATCACCCTGATAATAATAACCAATATTTGAATAGAATCGTGCAAGTTCGTTTCCACCTGAAATTTCAGTTGTAACATCTGAGCGGTTGAAAGCCTTCTTTAAATATTCAGAAGAATAGAAATTTACATTTGGATAACGGTATGGATTAATTCCTGAAGCATAATAGTAAATATCCTCGTCACTATATAAAGGTGACAATCCATCGTTCTCAAGGGCCTCATTATAAAGTGTCATATATTCTGCCGAACCTAAATACTCAGGGTAACTCTTCGATACATTAAAACCTGTATTAGCGCGCAGATTAATCTTAAATGGTTCAACCTTACCCCTTTTTGTTGATATGTAAATCACCCCGTTGGCTGCACGGCTTCCGTAGAGCACGACGGCTGAAGCTCCTTTTAAGAAAGTTATCTGCTCAATTTCAGTTGGTAACACATTATTTGCATCGCGAGGCACACCGTCAACTAATACCAGATACTCGCCCGTACCCCATAAAGAGTTTCCATTCCAACCGCCGATATATCCTTGCATATTATCCAGACTATAAGTATTGTAGTTCTTATTTGTCAACTCTTCGAGATTGACTACAGAAACACCTCCCAAAAGATCACTTTGTGGTATCTTACGATAAGATACCTGTACCAATGGATCTTTATCAGCAGTATTTAGTGAATCAGGTTCATTTTCCGCAGTCAGTTGTGCCCCTGCCAAGTATGGAAAGAGAACAAACATTGCTAATAAAATGAATCTTGTTTGTATATATTTCATCAGTATTTATTTTATTTATTTCATCGGTCTGATGTAACTTACCAGAAAAATATTTTCATATCCATTTGTCAAAAAATGAAAATATTTTAATGGACGTTTCATCAGTATTTATTTTATTTATTTCATCGGTCTGATGTAACTTACCAGCCAGGATTCTGTTTAAATTCCGGATACATGGATGTTTCGGAAATCTTCAGTGGAAACCAGTAGTGCTTCATTCCAAATTGACGCGTTAAAATAACTTCTTCTCTATAGTTAGCAACCCTTGCATCTTTGGGATCATTATCCTCAAAGAAAGCAAGGTCTTCTACGCGATCGAACTCCTGAGAGGTTTTTACATTATAGGGATACTCAGTAAGCAGCAACCAGCGCTGCAAGTCGTTAAAACGGAAGCCTTCGAACGATAATTCAACGGCACGTTCTCTTCGCACTTCATCCATAAACTTATTAGGATCAGCAGTATATGCTGCATCGACATGTCCTGCACCTACACGGTCGCGGAGTGTATTGATCGTTTCTTCAGCTGTCTTGGAGAAGTTCGAGGATTTACCAGCAGCGCCCCCGAACGCAGCGCAAGCTTCCGCATACATTGTATACACGTCACCTAAACGCATATAGGGCAAATAAGTATGAAGGCTAAAACTCCAATTGTATGCTCCATCATATTTGTTAGCGGTATGTGGTACTAATTTCTGAATAAAATAACCGGTCCGGCTACCATCAGCAGGATTTCTCATTGTGCCATCTGTATGAAGACCGCAATAACGCAAATACTCCATATTAGCAGGCATGGTTGAATTTACATACTTAAATCCATCAACTACAATATCGTGATAAAAACGCGGGTCACGATCCTTGAAAGGATAATCCGGATCAAATCCGGAATCCGGGTCATCCAGAGGCAAACCGTTAGCCATACCATAAAACTTCACATAATTAGCGGTTGGATGGTGGATAATGTTATCATGTTCCACAAGACCCTGGACTTTAGGACCAAATGTTTTCGTCGTGTTCCAGTTGCTGCCATTATAATCAGTAGAAGGACCCCGGAAAATGGCTTCTGTTGAGCCCGGCATCAACCAATTCTGACCCATAGTATAGAATATGTCGCTAAAACAAGTTGTTGCTCCAGGGGTCTTCACATGATTATAAATATCCTCATAATTAAATTCTGCCAGAGAATACTGGGTTTGACCACTTTCCACCAGGTCCAGTAATTGGCCGAAAGCCTCCGCGGCCTTCTGGCAGTAATCCTCATCATAATTATAGGTATTGGCACCACCGGTTTCGGCGCCATTCTTCATCAAAGGACTGCCTGCCCACAAATAGTTCTTGCCTAAATAACCTAATGCCATAATCTTATTTGCCCGGAGCTGGTTCTTACCTAATGTATTTTTCCCTACAGTTGTATTATCCCAGTCAACAGGCAACAATTCGGCAGCTTTTGCAAAATCTGCCCCGGCCTTGTCCGCACATTCCTGATAACTCAAACGTGGTAATGTTGGTTTTTCTCCTGAGGGCAATACCTCATCAATATATGGTAAACCTCCAAAGTATTGCATCATTTCAAAGTGCCACCAGGCTCTGAAAAAGTATAATTGACCGGCAATAATATCTTTTTCCTCCTGGGTAGCCGCAGTCATCCTTTCAAGGTTGGCGAGACCAATATTTGCCTTTCGGATACAGTACCAGGCATGGGGCCACAAGGCATGCTCGAATTTATCGGTTGAGGTCGGGTCGGTATTGGGCTTGTCCAGCCACGCACCTGGCTGGCCCATTCTTCCTGCCTGCCATGCCCAGAAGTTACCCAGGTCCACCTGGTTAGTCATGTGCCAGCTGCCTTCCAGGTTAAATAACTCATCATCACCCCAGTTCCATGAAGTTGTCCAATAGCATTTTTCCTTATCCGGTATACAATTATAAATCTCCTCAATAAAGCCCTGAAAATTAGTGAAGTTTTTAAAGGCCACTTCTTCAGACACTATCGATTCAGGCTCTTTATCCAGGTAATCCTCGCAGGAAAGAAATCCCAGGATCATCATGGATAGCAAACCGCCCCGTAAAAGATTTTTATAAACCCGTTTCATTGTTCTCAATATTAGAAAGTAAATCTTAAGCCCAAGTTATAACGTCTCATCGTAGGATAAGCGCCCTGCCCACCATAACCGGCAAAATTAGATTCACGGTCATCCGGCATTTTCGACCATACCCAGAGGTTGTTACCATTAACAAAGATCTTCAAAGCACTACCGATATTGTTAAGTCTTCCTCTGTTGAAAGTATAAGCTATTTCTGCATTCTTTAACCGCAAATAAGAAGCATCAAACAAAAATTGTGTGCCCTGGTTATAACTCGGAGTTGATAACCATCGGGGGACCGTTATATCTGCAGTGGGATTCTCCTTTGACCACCAGGTACCAATATCATAAACAGTATTCAGCTGACTACCAAAACTGTTAAGCGGCACATAGCGGGTTACATTATTAACACCATAAAATTGTACAAAAGCACTCAGTCCTTTCCATTCTATACCAACAGTAGCGTTATAGGTATTTTGAGGAGCATCGGCATATTCATACGGGATCTGGTCATTATTATCGATAATCCCATCTCCATTAAAGTCTATTATGTAATAATCGCCCGGCAATTTATAAGAATCGTTCGTTTCATGTTGCGGGCTACCATAAATCTCATCGTAGTTGTTAACAAAACCGG
Source organism: uncultured Bacteroides sp. (assembly GCA_964477295.1). GTDB lineage: Bacteria > Bacteroidota > Bacteroidia > Bacteroidales > SM23-62 > CAYZEZ01. The sequence goes on from CAYZEZ010000008.1 coordinate 12,135, forward strand.
CATCAACATATGTTCTGGTTTGATTGATGCTATACCCTGCTTGTTTCAGGTAATCCTCGTACAATGCCGGATCATCTCTTTCAAGGATTTCATTTTTTGCATGAGTCATACTCATTTCGGCCCACAAGCGCAACTTATTAGGTAAAATCTTCTTTATACGTAATTCTATTTCATAGCCTTTGGTACGTACCTTACCCAAATTGGCCGTTGGTGGTGTGGCACCAAAATACGAAGGAACCGCACGATCTTCACCTCTTACTAAAATGTCAAAACGATTGTCGCGGAAGAATTCCACATAACCGGTAAACAATCCATTTAAAATCGCATAGTCCGCTCCTACGTTAAACTTCCTCACTGTCTCCCATCTTACATCAGGATTCCCGACAGCAGCCTCTCTGTACCAGGTGTAAGGGCTGGTTCCATGATTTAAATCCAGTGAAGAATTACCGCCATAAGCCCATTGTGTAAGGTACAAAAAGCGATCCCCGTAGTCATCGCCAATCTCTCCATAGGAGGCTCTCAATTTCAACATATCCAAAAACGAAAGGGATTCCATAAAAGATTCTTCTGAGATCATCCATCCTACTGCGCCTGAATTGAAAAATGCAAAACGATAATCTTTACTGAACTTTTCAGAACCATTGTATGCCCCATTATATTCTAAAAAGTATTTAAAAGCATAATTATATGTTGCGCGGAATGCCCAATCCTCACGAAATGAAGGAATCATACTTCCTGTTGCTCTCTGCTTCCGGCTGAACAATCCCATGGCTGTCACATTATGTTTTTTAAAATCACGCTCCCAGTTTAACTGCAGCTGATAATCCAGATTTCGTTGTGTTGACCAGTTTTGAACCTCACCACCGGAAATATTCCACAATACGCCCTGCATGAAATCGAATTTGTTATTATTTTCAAATTCCTTCTTGAAAGTTGGGATACCAGTATCAGGGTCAATCCATTTTTGCTGTGCGTCATGATAGAGGTCATTAACTCCCCGGTTAAATTCTACAAATGTGTTATCCCAGGATATGGTTCCTCTGAAATTCAAGCCTTTTGTAATAAAGTCTAATTTCTGTTCCAAAATAAAATCTGTATTGATTCGGGTGGTGGTTGTAGTCATCGCACCGGCAAGTGTTAAGTCAGCCGCTGAATTGGTCACATTCGAAATGTTGGGATAAAAACCCCAGGAGCCATCTGAATATTTTGGCATGAATACATCCGGAGCTATGTTATAGGCACCTGCCCACTGCTGAGCCACCGCCCAATCCGATGAATTTGTCTGGCCCCAGGGACTCTTTTTAGCACCGTTCGACCCTGCAATATTAAGCTTGAACAGAGTAGATTTTGTTAACTGAAAATCCAGATTACTGCGTGCATTAATACGATTATATCCATATCCTGATTCATAATTGCGTCCATTATCAAAGATCCTGAAAAGATCACCTTCATGAACAAAGTAGGCCGAAGTAAAATATTTAACGAAATCAGTACCTCCGGAAACATTAATGTTCGCATTGTACGACATGGTGTAATTCTTAAAAAGCTCATCCTGCCAATCCACGTTCGGATAGCGCTCCGATTCTTCCAAATTTGCCGGATAACGGTATTTGTTAATTATAGATTGTGGTTTAATATACTCCCAGGAATCCGGGTATACCCCTAACTCATGTTCAATAGCAACATTACGGGCCATTAGCGCATCGTAAGAATCAAGCTTATTGGGTAATTTTGAAGGCACCTTTACGGTCGAGTTAACTGATACATCAATCTTAGCTGAACCTGCCTGACCACGCCTGGTCGTAATAAGAATTACACCATTTGCGCCTTTTACGCCGTAAACGGCTGTTGCGGATGCATCTTTCAACACAGAAATGGACTGTATGGAACTAACATCCAAACCACTCATAGAACGCTCGATACCATCGACCAAAATAAGCGGTTCACTATTGTTCCATGAACTGGCAGAACGAATCAGGATAATCGGATCTTCCTCTCCGGGCAAACCTGAACTTGACATTGTGATTACTCCAGGGAGATTACCAGTCAGAGCACTACCAACATTGGTTATACCGGCAGACCGTTCCAGTACCTCACCAGTTGTTTGTGTAATAGCACCAACAACACTTTTCTTTTTTTGCCGACCATACCCAACCACAATAATCTCATCTAATTGCACACTTGATATTTCCAGCGCAACAGTAATTTGTTCATTGCCTGATACGCTGATTTCCTGTGGATCATATCCAACATATGTGACAACAAGCGTTTGCTGCCCTGAAGGAATTCTCAATGAAAATTCACCATTGACATCTGAAATAGTCCCTACCGATGTACTACCTTTAAGCACTATTGTAGCTCCTATAACCGGGTCTTGATTTTCATCAATCACAATCCCTTTTACAGTAGATCCATCCTGTCCAAATATTTGAAGGCTATAAAAAAATAATGAAAAGCAAAAAAGAAACGTCTTCAATATTTTACTTCTGCTTAATAAAGAAAAAGATGCATGTAAGTTTTTAGTTTTCTTTTTCATGCTCGTTTCATTCATTTGAAATTAATTTTTGAACAAATTATATAATTTGATTGATTTGAACAAAATAAATACATGTGTTTGTCGCAAATATCATAATAAGGACAATGCCTTAAGGAAAGTTCGCTGGTAATCTGCTCACGTCATCCATAAATAGTTATAGATCAGCTTCATGAGCAAGTATGCTAATATTGAAGGTGATCCGTTTTCAAATTGAAGCTAAACAGTTCAGAGCACCTGCCTTTACAACAGGGGGGTGTAGGCCAATAATCCTACATCGCCCACAAATGATAACGAGAGAGTTAGTTCAGGCTGTCTCTTTTTTCTTTTTGGGAATGATTGAAGGTGGATTGAATTTTGGGTGCAGTTGTACTTAAGAATGAAATCTGACCTGTTTACAAACGAACAACCGCGGACTATTTATCATTGCACCTGACCTGTAAATGCAATTGAACATCCTTTTCGATGCCCAATAGGACGCAGCCAGCACCGGTGCCGGCTTCCGGATACCCGGCAAATTGTCATTTATAATAATTTATAACCTCCTCCGGATCATTCCTTGTGGTTGCTGCCGTAACTGCATCCACACTTTTATCCACATTGCCAATCCTCAGGATCACCACAGCCTTATAGCCAGCCGGGATTTGAAAATGCTCTTTGTTCTCATTGATATTTCCGGCAGGACTCCCGTATATACGTGCACCAAGTCCAAGTCCATGTGCCGCCAAAAACATGCTTTCCGCGGCAAGGCCGCAATCAAAATCGGGTGTTGTCCCGCTTTCTGATTCCATCCCTGAAATAACAACCAGAACATTGCCGGGAACCACATTATTTATTATTTCCTTCATGACGGAATCATTACTGATCACTGTGAACTTCCAGGGCTGCTTGTTCCTGGCACTGGGAGCTTTGATCCCGCATCTCAGGATCAAATCGAGCTGCTGATCCGTGACAGGTTCTGTTGAGTATGCCCTTTCTGAATATGCCTTAAGCAGCGCATTGGCAACACAATTGTCAGTTGTCTGACTGTATAATTCTGAGGAAATACAAATTATAATTACAATGAAGGCAAGTCTTGTTTTCATGGCTAATCCGGTTCAAAAGATTTGTTACAAATAGTACCCAAAAATTAACAAAATATTTCATTATCCCCATGTTTGTCCTGGGAATCAGGAATTGGAATCCAGTATCGCCCTCTGCCTGGACTTCTTGTATTAACTACTCCTGCTTAAGTACCAGCCCGGGATTTCTCATGGCCGATCTTCTGCTGATAAAATAAACCGTGGTAGCCGCCAGGACAATAATTACAAAAACAGAAATTAAGTATGGGAGGACCCCTATATCTACCTTCCGGGTAAAGTTTGAAAACCATTTACCAGAAATGAAGTAAACAACCGGACAGGCCAGAAGTGCACCTGTCAAAGCAGGTGTTATAATAGTGGTAACCGAATTAACTGTAATATTTGATACACTGGCACCCAAAATCCTCCTGACCGCATTTTGCTTTAATCTCCGCTCTGAAAGGTATGACGCAATAGCGTAAGCACCGATCATTGATAATACAATAGCTAAAATTCCGCATATCGCTATTATATCAGTCAGATTGATTTCTTCCTTGTACAGTTGAGAGACTGCTTCATCCAGCCTTCTGCATTCAGGATCATAAAATGGATCCATTTCTTTCAATACAGCCACAACCTGTTCACGGATATCCTTCTCTTTGCCGATGTATTTTACTGTCAACTCTTTACATTTATCATCTAACTGCGTATAGATCATCGGTTGCTTCGGGGTATTCAATCCGATGAACTCGGCATTATTGCAAACACCTATGACTTCCACATTCATACCGGCTGCGCTGAATTTCGCTCCCACCGGATCTGCTAATCCCAGTTGTTCTGCCGTATATTCGTCAATAATAATGAGATTTGAATCACTGCGGGAGACATCTGAAAATGATTTTCCTTCAATTATCTTCATCCCATAGGTTTCAAAAAAGTCATCTTTTACAATTAACCCATAAGTAAATAACCGGTCGGCAGATTCTCCTTCACTATATTTGAGGTACAGTGCCATATCAATTGTCCCGAATAAACCCTGCCTGCCTGTCACCTGTTCAATCTCAGCTATCCTTTCAAGCTCACCATGAATTGTAATGTAATTTGAGGCATATGACGGAGGCATAGTAAATAACAACCTGTTATCGATCTCATATCCCATATCAATATCCCGAAGGTATTCAAGTTGCATAAAAAAGATAATTACCAGGGCTAGCATACCTCCTGATATGGTAAACTGCATGCACAGGTAAGATTTTATCCAGATACTATGATGACTTTTAGATACCATACCTTTGATGAGATCAGCTGCATTATAGATGGAATACCTGATCGAAATGATAAATCCCGTCATAATCCCTATAATCACAGCAAGCAAAACAACCAGAAATTCTGTTTTCCAGAGTCCTGGTCCGAAAAGCTGCAGATCAATAGATATAAGCCTCTGAAATTCAGGAAGAAACAACTTTGCAAGAAGCATGCCAATTGCTGCTGCTATAGAAACTGTGATAAGAGAGTCTGTGGTCATTAGTGTGAATAATGACCTGCAGGAGGCACCGTTTAACTTTCTGAGACCTATCTCGCGGATCCTGATTTCGGACCTGGAATAATAATAAAATATATAATTTAATACAGAGGTTATAAGAACCATTATTGATATTGCCACATAGATCAAAAATCCATCCCTGGTCTTGCTTAAATACTGGTGCAATTCTTCAAGAGGAATGATTACACTTTGTTCATTTTCCCTTCCCTCTGAAACATAAAAGCCGTCCACACTTTCTTTCACAACCTTAAGATCAATAGATCTGTCATTTGTTAAAATATATAGATTTGTTTCATCAGAACCTGCGACCATGCTTTCTGCTCCCTGATTAACAGAATAAGGCAAGAGAAAGTCAAAATGAAGATTTGAATTCTCAGGCGGATCTTCAATAATACCGACTATATTGAATATCTGATCACCTAAATTAATGGTTGTACCATAACAGTTTTCCTGACCGGCTAATTTATCAGCAAGAGCCCGGGTAACTATTATATTACCTGGATCAGAGATGAGATCATGCTTCCCCAGTATCATATTATAATCGAATAAATCAAAAAAATCAGCATCTGTGTAAAATCCGGAAATATTCCTTAAAACACTCCCCTGCCTGCTGATATTTCCGCTAAATTTCATTAGCCTGCATACAGACTCAACAAACGGAATATTTGCCTCAAGATAATTCTTTAGTCCAGGATCGGAGGAGAACCTAATGTACTCACCATTTGCCATAGAGATCTTAGTGTAAGCTGTAAAAATCCTCTTTGATTTTCTATGGAAATGATCAAAGGAAGTTTCAAAGACAATGTAACTGAGTGATAGAATAACTACCATCATGCCGACTGATAATCCTGTTAACGAAACCAGGTTTGGCCAAATATTCTTAAAAAAATTCCTGTAGTATAATTTAAGTACCATCCCGGCAAGAGTTATTTTAGAAAACATTCGGCTTCGAAGAATAGTAAATATAGACAGTAGCAATCAGACGTATGGTTAACAGATTGTTAACGATATGTTAATACAACAGAACACAGGTTATCTCATAAATTCATCCCTTGATTGTTGAATAAAATTCATTTTTAATTTATCTGAAAATAGCACCTTCAGGCAGGTGAACCAGTCCCTCTCCTCATGGCAAAATGGGAAAATACTAACATCAATCTGAATGTCAGGGGACTGACCCCTACTGCCATGATGAAAATAATATTGGGTTTTCCGGAAGGTACTTTTTCCCACATAGATTTTTACCTGCAACCGGCAAAGCCTCCTATCATAAGAGCCAATGCAAAACAGATCAGGATTTTAGTTTTCATGGATGTGGCTTTTAGTATAATTATCTGATTTTTCAGATAAGAGGATCTTTTCTCTTCCCAAACTTAATGACTTTATTTCTTACCAGGGGTTTTGCCCATATACTGATACTTAATATATACCCCAGGGTAACAAAGTTCAGCATCATACCCGCCTTAAGTGTGATCAGGTCTGCCAGTCCGCCGATCATCAGCTGGACCACGGCTCCTCCCATGATCCCGGTCATCAGGATCCCTGCAAATGAACCGTGATGTTTATCAACTGAATTCAGGGCCAGGGAGATGATCACAGGATACATGACCGACATGAAAAATCCGGTTGCAGGGAAAGCGTATAAAGAAACAGCCTTTGAGCCAAACAATGCAAGGATAAGGCAAATCATGGAAATCAAGGTAAACCACCTGAGGATCACTTTACTATCGAACAGTTTCAGGAGCAGGAGGCCAAGTATCCCGCCTATGGTCATCAGTCCCCAGAAGTGTGCCACCGCATTGGCCCCGGTGGTTTTAAAATCATAACCGTGATAATCTGATAAAAACCTGGTCATCCAGTAAGATACGCCCTGTTCCGTGCCCACATAGGCAAATATACCCAGGAAGTAAAGTATCACGAATTTATTCCTGAACAGTTCGAGGTAGATCTTGCCGGTCCCGGTTTTTTCATCATCTTTCAGTTCCACCCTGGGGAACCGGGTTAGAAGGATCAGCAACACCATGGCCAGGCTGATGATGGCAAAGATCCAGTAGACAGCCACCCAGGACAGGTCTGCAGGGACTAATTTATCCAGGAGATGTACCAATCCCGGTACATCGGCTTTATCAGCGTGCACATTCAGTACCACCCATGAATACATTTTAGGACTGACGAATGAGGCGGCACCAAATACCAGCTGGGCCAGCACGGAGAAAAAGGCATAATTCTCCTCTCCTCCTGCCACACGCAATAAGGGATTGATGACTACCTGGAGCATGGCCATGCCCGCCCCGATGGTAAACAGGGATACCACATACACCCGGAATGCCGGGAAGATCCCGAAAATAATTGCCCCGGTGAGGCTGAGTATAAAAGCCACCTGTAGTGTCCTCTTCTCCCGGTATTTCTCAACCAGGAATCCTGAAGGGATGGACATGATCCCGTAGGCAATGAAAAAAGCAAAGGGTAAAAAACCGGCCATGGTTTTGGTCAGGTCATAACTTTCCGAAACGCTTGGATTGAGGGCTCCCAGGATATTGGTAAAAAAGGAAATGACAAAAAAGATCAGGATAACAAGTCCCACTTTCAGATAACTCCTCCCCGACGGATCTGTAATTTCCATGGTATAAAAGACTGGTAATACTTCCTTATTGCAGGTATCCGGCCCCGTAAGGTACAAAATTCATTTCATACCGGGATGATATGACTGCAGATTGCCTACGGTTCGATGATGTCGGGGTATTGCCAAAGAGTTTCACCATTCGAAAAGCAGGATTATTGTTTGCGGACGTGACCATGAAAAATTATCACTGGTTGAAAAAAATACCCTGGGATCACAGTGCTGCGATGTGATGCCGGGAATGCCCGGCGTAGGCAGAATCTCCCCATAACCCCTGAAGGGATGCAATAATTTTCCAGCCAGGAAGATACCTGGCTAATAATATGAATGCTATCTTTGAAAGAGCCGCTTTCGTAATGAGCGCGAATTTACTGTCCGTGAAATTATATCATGAAACATAAGTATAAAGAAATATTTATCAAAGTTGGTGCACTTGCTGGTATCATGGGCTGCCTGATCGATCTGGGTGGCACCTTTTTATTTGGTAACCGGATCGATGGTTATAACCAGTTCAGGCACACCATGAGCCAAATGGGTATTTTGTCCAGCCCGGTTGCCAGGGAGATAGCACTTTGCTGGATAGCCATGGGGATCTTGATTATATTATTTGCCATGGGGATCCGGTTTGCTTATGAAGAAAAGAAAAAATTAGCAATCATAGCCTCGTGGCTCATTATTTTATATGGATTTGGTGAAGGACTGGTTTCAGGGATTTTCCCTGCCGATAAAGCTGGTGAGGCACACACATGGATAGGAATTGTGCACAATGCAATTGGTGGAATTGGTGTCACAGCAATAATGATTTATCCACTAGTTATGATAAGGATTATACCAAATTTTATAATTATTTCACGCATTATCTTTTACATCGGGTTAGTCGGAGTAATATTATTTGGTATAGGCCGGTTGGTAAGCGCACCTGATGATTTCCTTGCCATATATAAAGGGTCATGGCAGCGGCTTTACGTGATGGTTTACTATGGTTATATTGTCACAATAGCCATAAAAATGATCTGTCACAAGAATAATACAAATTAATCTGCAAAACATCATTTTCCCTTTGTCAACCGGACCTTCTGGTTACTGTCCCGGAATGGAAAAGGCATTGGTGTTTAAGAGGTGCTGTAATGAATTGGTATTTACTTTTCATCCCACTATGGTTTAATGACCTTTGTCAGTATTGCCGGTATCTGAAGCAGTTCAAAATCATGATTATATACCAGGTACCTGTTGTGCCACACCGGCCCGAATTTCTCCTTGTAATCGCGCAATCCTTTAAAATGGGCAAATGACCTTATTTTTTCATAAGCAAATTTCATGGACTTTTCCGGGAATGATTTCGGGTCATCCAAACCGCTCATGGGAGCAAATCCAAGGTTTACAGAAGTGAAATTTTGAGATTTTGAATAGTTAAATAGTTCGACCAATATGAAATCCACCACACCGTTTGGGGCATCCTTGGTTTTCCTCAATAAATCATAGGTAGTTTCACCTTTCATATAGTCCGGAATCATGTTAAGGAAAGCAATGATTTTCTCTTCATTATTCTCGACCGTCAGAATGGTTTGTTGCTTGATTTCATCCCATACAAACATTCCCTGTGAAAAAATGATTTCACTCCTGCCCGTATCATGAAGCCAATCATCACTCACTAATTTTAATTTTTGAATGATACCGTCTTTTACAGGAGGAGCATGCACTCGAACTTTATATCCCATTCCGGACACTTTATTTATCGCGTTACGGATATATTTTCTATGGCTGCCTTCCAGACTGAATGACGTAAGATCAACAACCCCTTCCTGCCCTATCAATAAATGTTTTTTAAGCATTTCATTATAAGCTGACAGTGTCTCTTCAGGAACACGATAATAGATACTTTTTAAACCGTTCTGATAGAAGTAAACGTCCATCTGATTGATGCATTTAATCAACTCTTCTTCATTTTCGGCTACAGGATTTTCGAGTACTACAGCAAAATTCCCGGATATTCTATAAGCGATGAATGCCTTCCTGTTTTCTGAGAATTGAATCATTTTATCGCTGTATGTTTTAAAGTAATCCAGCGATGAATTTCCAAATGCAACGATTAATCCCTTTGCCAGAGAATGTTCATCATCTGTAACATTTTTACGGGCAACATACGGGCGGATAAGGGTAAAGATCAGGAAGGAGATGGAAATAAAACCGCTTATATTAATAGAATTAAGAAAGTGTCTGGCAAAAAGATCGGCCGGGATCAATTCACTGCTTCCGATCAGAAAATAGTTCTGGAGGGTGAACCGCAATGATTGCAGAAGGCTAAAATCGACGTTAAAATGTTCCTTATCTAAATAATAAAATCCGATAGTCCCGTAAACAAGTATGGCAAGAGTAAAAAGCAGGGAGGTCTTTAATCCTATATTACGAAATTTCGGATTGGATTTAATATAGTAATCTTTGTACGTTACAATCAGGACCACCACCACAAGAAGAGCAAAAATTGCTTCTTCATAATCTATGGCTTTGGTAATATGCCCTATAAATGATAAAACACCCAGGAAAACGGCAAATATCCAGGCTGTCCGCAAACCCTTCAACATAAAAGCTGCAGTAACCATTAAAAATAATCCGGCTGCCATAACAAGGTAATTGGAGGCATGAATAACCTGCATGGGTAAGAATTCCTTTATAAGGATCAGTCGGTCAGGAATGGCCGGCGTCAGCACTGAAACGATATTCAATATTCCCAGAAACATCAAAAACAGTGCAGGGAGTATCCGCATCAGCAATTTATTTATCCTGGAAAGAAAAGTCAAAATACCTGCCATTAATGGCATCCAGAATTCAAAGAAACGGTACAGCAAAGTGATGGAAATAGCCTCCACATTTCCAAATCCCAGGCGAACAAGAACATATGTCATTGAAACTTCAATCGCCCCGAGTCCCCGTAAAAAAGGCGAAACGATTAAAAAAATGACAGAGACAATATATCCCAGCATGACCGCATATAAGGAAGGATTAAAACCAAGTGCCACCATGGCAACATACAGATGTGCCATACCTGCAAATTCAATAATCACGGATATTAATAAAGTGAGAAGAATTTTCTTCCTGCTGATGGTGCTGTCCCGTACATCATTTAAGAATACTTCTGTCGCAGGGAACAGTTTTAAACACAGTCTGTAGAAAGTTCCTTTAGTAATAATAGAACGATAGAGCAGCACCAATGCAATGATCAGAAGTACCAGTGTGCCAAGAGCAAAGAACTCTCCGGATCCGACGGTTCCCTCAAAAATCGAATAGATAAAAACCGGTATGGCTATGATCACGACAGAAAGTATTCCTGTAAATGCATAAATCGTTGATACAAAATGAATTTGAGATTTTTTAATCCCTTTCTTTTCAATCGGACCTGTAAAAAATACGAGAGAAGAAATACCACCTGCCGGTAAGAAAACACTGATCAGATTTCTTTTAATAAACAGAATGGATGAATCTAATAAGCTAACCCTTTTATGAGCAGATGCAAACGAAAAAACGTACATCTGCCCTTGTAATAAAATATAAACCAGGGTTAATCCAATCCCGCTCAAAACCCATTGCCACCTTGCATGAACCAAGGCATTTTTAACATCTGAAAGTTCGGCACGCTCATGCCTCAGGAACCAAATTCCAATGGCGAAGAAAAAAAGTGTAAATATGAACTGGGCAATAAGCTTTCTGTTTTCATGTAAAAATGGTTCTATACGTACTTTCAGAGTACGCGACATAAAACCTGAAGAAGATTTAATTTTCATATTTAGGTTGTGCTTTAACGCTAAAATATGATGCAGAAAATGCCTGAATTATTTTCACCAGCATATAAATCCTGTTTGAGCAGTTTCAAAGTTAAATAATTTGAATTATTCAAAGGTCAGGTATCCCCACTTATACTTATTGCCCTTAACACCCAGAATCTTAAACCTTTTTTCTGATACCTGGTGAGTCGACAGGGGACAGGTTATTGTCTTCGCCTCCCCTGAACAGAACAGGGCTTTCCTGGTTATATTCCCGTTATAATCAATCTGTGCACACACTACTACTGACTCCTTACTCTTTTTCCTGAACCGGTATACTTCTCCCGGAGCAGCAGTGAGATTTTTGGGATTATCATTATAAATAAGGTATATCCTGTTTTTAATATAAAATGCAGCAAAGGAAGAGTACCTTCCTCTGTCCGCAGAGGTATGCTGCTTTTTAGGAATAAGGTCTATCCATTCAATTATCCCTTCCGGATTTATTTTCAGAGCAACAATATTATCAAATTCATAGTTGGTCCACGATACAGTCATGGTAGTGGTTGTCTGGGTATAATAATTATAACCATATGAATATGAAATCGAAGTCATGGAGATAGCTGCCTGTGTTTCAGTCTTTTCCTCGGCCAGGAGAATGGCACTTCCATCTTCGAGGAAGTGAAGGTTATGAAGATCTATATTTTTTATCTCCTTGCCCGTCTCAGCAGCACCTGTACTCATGAAATTCGAAAGGAATTCTTTCTCAAATGCCTTAAAATTCTCTAGTTTGACAAAATCTGATTCCGGATCAACAGTTATGTAAAATGCCCCAGCAATGCTATTTTTTCTCAGTATACTTACCTGGTCGGAATAGAATCCTGCACAAGCAATGTCTCCATTAGGGCGATAAGCAAACCGCATATCCGTAATAAGCTTATCCCCAAGTGAGATAGTGTGTTCCTTAAAATCCTTACCTTCATTGCTGAATACAAAGAAATGGTATTCGTAATTGGGATTTCCCTGTCTGACTTTCCTTTTCTTATCCTTGTACAGGGTGGCCATGACCCTGATCGTGCCATTATGATCGATATTAAAGTCCTCTGCCTGGAATAATTTCTCCAGGTATGAAAGTGTGTAAAACTGTTTCCACAGAAGATTAAAATCCCTGTCAAAAGTATGTATACTCATAACCGTTTTACCTGTTCCCGGCTCGGGACCGGCATGAAAGACATATATCTTGTCATCCACCATTTTGAGCGTATACACATTTACAAAACCGAACAGTCCCCTTTCATAAGGTACTTCGGCTACACCCCTTATTTTCTCGTTTACCTTAAGGGTTTTCCTGTCTATGTCCTGGATCGAAAGCACATTCATCTTGTCGCTTCTCCTCAACTGATAGGTAACCAGGTACATCCTGCCTTCATTGTGGAAAATCCCGTGAAAGAACCTGTCGCCTCCGGTATGTTTTATCCTGATTTGTTCAGAGCCTGTCAAATTCCAATTCTTGTCAAAATGTTCAATATACCGTTTAACATTACTAATCTGGCCATTTATATATTTATACCTTTCACGCAAAGAGTAAACTCCATCATCTTCATCTTCATCAATGATATACGTCTCTTCTTTTTCCTTTCCCGGCAGGGGCTTTTCCGGTCCCCATTCAACCTTAATATCCGGCACCTGGCTTAGTATTGCATGAAAACATATTAAAACAAGCAGGAAGGAAACGGCTACTTTTTTCATGGTATGATGGATCAGGGTTTTATTATCTGAAAATATATTTGAATCGCAGCATCCGCAGATTGGGATTGTATCTGCAGCTTCCCCTTCATCTTCCCTAAGAGTGAGATAATGAATTATTTACTGCCCTTCTTCTTATAATACCGCACGTAGTCTATTTCAAAGGTCAATGGCAACAGGCTGGTATCAACACCTTTCAACCCGCCCCAGCTTCCGCCATAGGCAAGATTCAGCAGCAGGTATTGCGGTTTGTCGAAGGGCCATGTGTCATTGTTCCCTGTCCCATCATTATGATATGAGAAATAAAGGGAATCATCATAGAAGAAATCCATATGGTCTTCATACCACTCCAAGGCATAGATGTGGAAATCAGTCCAGGGACTATCGACCACAATCATTTGTCCTTTATTTGTTCCCAGTACATGGTTGTAAGCCTTGGTGTGGATGTTGGCATGGATCTTAAGCGGATCATAACCCACATGCTCCATGATATCTGTCTCACCACAGGCAGGCCACCCAACATCCTTCCTGTTAGTACCCAATAACCAGATTGCCGGCCATGAGCCTAATGCCGAAGGTATTTTAGCATTGACCTCAATACGCCCATACAGGAAATCCATCTTCCCAAACGTATTGATTGAACCGGACGTAATGGAGTCCCCGTTCTCAAGAATGGCCCGGATTACACAGGATCCGTTTTCAACCTGAACATTTCGCTCCTGGTCTGTGTAATACTGTAATTCCTTGTTTCTAACATATCCTGTTTCATATTCCCAGGATGTCTCTGAAGGTATTCCTGTATAATCAAATTCCTCAGACCAGACCATTTCCCAGGTACTGCTTTCTTTGCATCCGGGAATGATCAACAGGAAGACTAATAATGAGACCGCTACCTGGAATAATGATCGCGACTGTTTTTTCATAATAAATAAGGTTTAACGTTTTATCTTAAAGTTACCAATTATTCTATTTATCGGATCGTTGAACTTGCGAAAGCATTTGGCCAATCACTGCTATTGATTTGTAATCCGGATCAATCCTTTTCAGCTCATCTAAAAGATCCGCAGCCTGCTGTAAATTATTTAAGGTTATATTAAGAATTATTAAGCTTGTCAGGAATTCAGGATCAAAAGAAAATTCACTATATACCCTGTTCAGCTGGTTTAATGCCATTCGATTGTTTCCCATCTTTAAATAGGCCTCACCAAGATATCGGTGAGCCATGTGTGAGTCATATATCTTTAAAGAACCTTCAAGTGTTGATATGGCTTCGGAAAACTTGCCTTCAGATACCATCTGCCTGGCGGCATTTACCTGGTTTCTTGTTTTATACGGAATGTAATTATCGTATGTATAAGTCTTTGGCGGGATTTTAAGATATTGAGTGGCATTGTACCTCTTTAGCTGCTGCGCAATTGCCTGTGCATGGTCCTTTTGGTTCCCATACACACTGGAAACGTAAATTTTACCCAGGGCCTTCATTTGTTCGTCATACTCTGAAGTGTTAAAAAACGCCTCCTCAAAACGCTTTATGGCATTGATATAGTCACCTTTAATTAAATATATCTCTCCCATTCGGTAGCTGGCATAAAACGATTGCTCATACTCCAGCGATTTTTCATAATATTTCAGAGCAAGGGGCAGGTCACCAAGATTTATAAGAGATGAGGCGGCATCACGATAATTAACAGCAAGGTATGGATTTGTGCACACCATTGCCTCATATTCCTGATAGGCAGCGTAATGGTTTCCCTTTGCTTCATATTCTCTGGCCAGGTCCAGCCTGAGATCATCGAGGGATTGATCCGGATATTTAAAAGCAATAAATGCTATGGAATCCAGCTTTGATCCCGGATGATAAACCAAACGGTAATCAGCATTATCAGCATCGAACGACACAAATGGCCAATAGTTCTTCAAATTTGTTATTCGATGATGAGCTAATAAACTATCCAGCGCAGTGTATCCCCAGTTAATTTTATAATAATCCGGGGGATAATATAAATTCTCATCCACCTCACCAAGGATACCTGATTTTACAATTTCTGAATAGAATGCATCAGCCATTAAAAAGCTGCCATTAATATTCGGATGCACATGTTCTGTCATTAAATTATTTCCTACAATGTTATGTAGTGAGCTGTCCTGAAAAAGATCTAACATAGGAACATAGTATGTCTCAAATTCCCGGGTAAGTTCCTCAATGATATGATTAAGATCCTCGCTGGCCCTGAAACGAACGCCATCCAGATCTTTTGCCTCAAAATAAAACTGACGTGCACGGTCATAATCAGCATTTTCATAAGTATCTTCAGCCCTGACATACGCGTTCCAGGCTTCATCTTCCGAACCGGTTGACATGTAACTTAATGGCTTTATATCTTTCACATTACTTACAACATCACTAAGGAATATGGGGATCTTCCTGTTTTTGAATTTTTTAATAATGTCCCTCATATTTTGTTTGTACCTTTTCATGGCCAGCTTATAGTCGTCACTATCATACGGAATTTTATTGTTGGCAACAATGCGTTTCATCAAAGTACCGTGCACCTGGTCCGATTTACCGGATCCTATTTTCCGAATGGTTGAATTAGTAATATTCCTGATAAGCTGATAGAGCCGGAGATCCATCAAGTATAAATGAAGCCTGGTGAGTTTCCGGCTTTTACTCATTTTTACATTGGATCCGACCCCGAATGCGCCATAAAACTCGTTGTGTCCGGCATACAACAATACAGCGTCAGGATCATATTTAATTATTTGCCCGGCATAATCCAGCAGGGTAAAACTGTTGATAGCAGTAATGGCTGTGTTTACCACTTCAATATGCCTGTCAGGATAAACATCTTCCAGCCGTTTCTGCAGGATACGCGAGAACATCAGGTTGTATTCAAAGGGAAATCCTTTTACCGTTGAGCTGCCCATCACAAAAATCCGAAATGTCCCTTTCGGTTTCTTCTTAAGGAAAATATCGTTTGCCGGTGAATCATATTCGAGTTCCTGAAAATATTTTTTACCAACGGTTGGATTAACGATCAAATAGTGTTCGTAACCATCTTTTGGATTTGTTATAAACAGATCCAGGTTATCACCATAAGATATAAGCCTTAAGAAACCTTCAAGGAGCAACAAAATGAGTACTGGCAAACTAAGCGAAATGATCTTAAAAAGGAGTTCCCTTGACCTGGTGATTTCTTTCTTTGAAGTATCTGGGTTATTCATCGCCCGAACATCGATTTAGGAATTGAAACTTAAGAATTTTATTTCTCATTCCAAAGTGACCAATCTCCATAAAGGATCATGTTATGAACTTTCCTGGTATCATACCTGTGATCAGAGATATTCGAAGTATCCCTTAACCATAACGAAAATACTATAATTAACCAATTGATACCGTGGAACTCACAAGAATATGGGCAAAACAACCTGAGCAGCTCATTACGGACGACCGGCAACAGGCATGCCGGTAAGGTATTGAAGCCAGCCGGAATGAGGTTTTCATTGTCACAAAATAATTATCTGGAATTAGGATCAGGCCCTTAGCGACAAGAGAAATCATTTACAAACCATCAACCGGTTACAATCGATCACAGGAAATAACCCGGACTGGATCCATTCAGTCAATAGTTACCTGGAAGCATATGAAACAACGAAAGATAAGTCGATTTCAAGGGGTGCCACATACAATTGTAAATAATTTCATAATTTTGAATAAATCCTCACATCACCCGTCATGACAAAATTATCCTTCTTTTTATTACCGGTTTTATTCTTACTCACCGGATGTGGTGCGAGCCGCCATATTTACTTTAACGCGCAGGTCCCGGCTCCATACAGCATCCCGCAAAGCATCAAATCGCTGGCCATTATCGATCGTTCTATCCCGGAAAATGAAGAATTAAATATCCTGGAAGGCATCTTAACCGGGGAAGGGATCAAACAGGATAAGCTGGCAACCCAGGTCGTACTCGACGGCCTGAATCAAAGCCTAAAGAACTCCACACGCTATGATGTGATCCGTACCACTGAAAAAATGAAGGGATCAGGTTCAGGCAGGACTTTCCCTGATCCGCTCGACTGGAACAAAGTCACGGGATTATGTAAAAAATATAAAGTGGATGCCCTGGTTTCGCTGGAGACGTATGATTCTGACTTCATCGTCACCAATGGTACAAGGAAAAAAGGAGAACAGGGTATAGAGATCTATGCCCGCGGTGTAGCCACCGTAAACTGTGGTTTCCGGCTCTATGATCCGGTTAACAGGGACATTATGGACCAGTACCATTTTTCCCACGCAGAAAATTGGGAAACCGGGGGCAATTCAATTATTGCCGCGGTTGGTGCCCTTCTTAACAAAGATGCTGCCATCCAGAAGGCCAGCTTCGCAGCAGGTATCGTCTATGGAGAAAGGATCACCCCCTCATGGGTACGGATCGACCGCGATTATTTCAGGAAATCCAAGGGAGATGCAAACCTGGCAGAAGGCGCCCGGATGATGGAAGTGAATGACTGGGACAGGGCCATAGAAGCACTTGAAAGGGCAGTGGAAACCGGACATATTAAAACAAAAGGCAGGGCCGCCCATAACCTGGCCGTAGTTCACGAGATCCTCGGGAACCTGGAAGAAGCCAAGATATGGGCTTCCGATGCCTGGGGCCGCTATGGGAACAAGAGATCGAGGGATTATGGATATCTCCTCACCCGGCGGATCAACGAACAACGTGTGCTGGAACAGCAACTGGGAGAATAAGTCCTGATTCCCACTCACTCACTTCCCGGTGCACGGACTTATTTAACTTTTATGGATTCCTTGTTACCCATCCCCAGTCTTCCATTTGAGCAGGATACGCCCGATATTGGTAGCGTGACTCTGAATGGTACCAAGGTGGGTCATTATTTCCAGGTGGGTATCACCCTGTGATTCGAGCTCTTTTCCGGTATCCCGGAGGCGTTCATAGTGTTGTTTCTCCAAAACAACCCCCAGGGTCCTGTATTTCTTGTGCTTTCCCTTCATCCTGCGGGCCTTTTCAAGGTTCAGGTCCCGAAAGACTTCAATGGCCCTGGCCAGTTGCTTCTGAATTTTGATATGATATTCAATCAGTTCCTTTTTCCCATCCGCCGAGAATTCAACTTTTTCCTCGATCCAGGATTGTGCTTTCTGTTCCAGTAAGTTGGTACAGGTGTCAGCAATCTGCTCCAGTTCCTTTACACTGTACATAATCTGAAAAGCCTCATCCGTCCTGGCCGACTCAATGCCCTGCCGGATGATCCTGGTCAGATAAGAATTTACTTCCACTGACAAGAAGTCAACCAATTTCTCTTTCTGCAAAACCTCGTCGATCACTGATGCATCTTTCACCAGGAATGGAAGAATTACATCACAAACCATATCCTGGGTAATCTGGCCTATCCTCAATGTTTCCTGCTTGGCAAGGTTTAGTCCGATAACCGGTGTTTCAATCATATTCTCATCCAGGTAAATTGCTTTGAGGAACTCCCCTTCGGGCAATTCCTTTTCAGGCAATATCCGGTCTACCAGTCCCGCCACAAGGTTGGTAAAAGGAAGGAATACACAGGCCATAATGACATTAAAAACTGTATGGGCATTGGCAATTTGCCTCGGAACGGTTTCAGCCATTGCCTGGATGTCACCGGCAGGAAGATCGGATTTTAGTGAGATGTGTTCTACTATATCTGCAAAAGTAGGGATCCAGGTTACCAAAATGAGCATTCCTGTGATTGTAATTAATGTATTGGCAAGTGCTACTTTTTTAGCCTCCGTACTGGCTTTGATACTGGAAAGAAAGGCAGTTATGGAGGTCCCGATATTGGATCCCAGCATCAGGGGGATTGCAGCCTCAAGTGTCAGCAATCCCTGCGTGGCCAGAACGATCACGATCCCAATGAAAGCACTGCTGCTCTGAATTAAAGCAGTCAATAAAACTCCCACCAATATTCCTACAAGGGGATTCTCCAGTTTGAGGAGAAGATTGATGAAAGGAGAATACGAACGCAGGGGATACATGGCATCTGTCATGACATACATCCCGAAAAACAGGATCCCGAATCCAAGGATGGCCTGACCGAAGTGTTTGTATTTGCGGTTATTGGCAAAATAAAATAATGAAAAACCTACAGCAATCATCAGGAGGGAATAATCTGTCAGCTTGAAGGCTATCAACTGAGCAGTGACAGTGGTTCCGATATGGGCGCCGAGGAGAATGGGAATAGTCCGTTTGAAACGCATTAATTTTGAGTTGACAAAACCTACCAGCATGACCGATGTAGCACTGCTGCTCTGAATGACCATGGTGACGAAAGTTCCAAGCCCCAGGGCGACGATCCGGTTTTTGGTAAGATTTCCCAGGATGGCCCGCAACTTATCCCCTGCCGCTTTCTTCATTCCTTCACTCATCATATCCATACCCAGGAGGAACAGTCCGAGTCCGCCCAGCAGACCGATTACAAGCATGAAGAACCAGTTGGATTTATTAGCCTCAAAGGTAAATACCTGGAAATCATGATCAAGAGAAGACCTGATCCTGGCAGTCATCTCATAGGTGCCGGGTTTGGTACCGAGCCGGATCCTGGTAAAGGCAATACCATTTGAATCAGTAACGGCAGTTTCATCTAAAATCCTGAAACCTTCCGATTTCTTTGGCTGGTAAAGAACCTTAAAATAAACTGTTTGCCCGTGTACCGGATTAGACAATGAATCAAGAACCTGCACCCTTACCGGGTCAGCCAGCGTTCTATTGACCACATCGTGTTGCTGGTCACCGGAGTTACCCGGCTTTACGAGTTGGCAGGAATTATCAAACCGGGATGTATCTATATCCTGACCAGAAGAGGTTAATACAAATGCAGGTAAACAAGAAATGAAAATAACCAGTAATAATTTTTTTTTGGTATTCAAGATCGTTACTTGTTGGATTCAAGTTATCGTTCTTCCTTCAAATCCTCTCATATTAATATCTATAAAGGTCAATCATACTTACAGAATATCCAAATATTTACTTAAGGAACATTTCAATGGCATTAGGAATCATCCCGACATAAATGCCAGATTGAATTTTCAGAAAGGAAAATCCATGGGGTAATATTCAGTAAACTGAAAACATAACCTGCAAGCATAAATTAGCTCTTTTCAATAAAGAAAGTTACCAGTAAAGCCATCACAGCGAGTGCAATAATTCCAATAAGGACTATTGAAGCAATCTTTCGTTTTCCTGTCGGCAGTATATTTTCTTCTGTCTTGTTATACCTTGCATCAAGCAAAACACCCAGTCCCGCTCCAAAGGATAATCCGATGGAAGGGCCAATGGCAATATTACCTATTGCAATACCAATAACAATCCCCAGTGGCATACCAATGACAATTCCAATGATAAAATATTTAACCTTCATTTTCTTTTTGTTTTCTTCCATCTTACCTGCTTTAATCAGTTAAGGTTCAATATCGTGCCAATTGCCAGCTTGTTTACATGCTATTCCGGCTATAAAAATGACAAGGCGAATCACCCATTTTAAAGAATGAGCAAAATAAGCATTAAATTTGTCCATTGGAAGCTGGATTCTGAAAGTGCCGTTCATAATAAATAATAAAATTACAGCATTTTAGATCCAAAGCCTAATTTGAGGAACGGTTACCAGGAACGAGGTGTGCGGTACGAGTTATCATAAAATATATAAAATTTAAAGTTATGAAGATAATCTCACTGGATGAGGTTCAGAAAGAGAGAGTAAATATGGAGGGTGCCGTCGGTGCATGGAAACAAATGCCTTTGTCTGCTTCGGACGGCGCACCTGTATACTCTTACAGGGTATTCACGGTTGAAGCTAACGGGCATACTCCCTACCATCAACATCCATATGAACATATGAACTATGTAATGTGTTTACTAGCTTAATTTATTATATTTGTTGCTACAAAAGCACAATACAATGAAGAAAGCAGTAATTTACAGTAGGATTTCCACTGATAAGCAGAACTGGAAAACACAAGAAAGAGACTTAAGATCATACGCAAAATATCAAAAATACAACGTAGTTGAGGCTTTTGGAGAGACGGTCAGCGGATACGATACCTCCAAAGAGAGACTGGAGTATGAGAAGATGAAAAGCTACGTCATCTCTGAAAAAGTAGACGTTATACTATGCTGGGAAATATCAAGATTTAGCCGTAACACGCGAACTGCGCTAAGCGAGATAGAATTCTTTAAGAAGGAAGGGATCGGAATCTACTTTAAGAAGGAAAACATCAATACTTTAGATGATAATCCCAACAGTAAGCTGATGCTTACTATTTTATCTGGGTTTGCTGAAATGGAAAGAGAAACAATAGTGCAAAGAACAAAAAGAGGATTGGACGATAGAGCAATAAAAGGCAAAAGAGTCGGTTTGCCGAATATGCCAATGGGCATCACAACAGATGAGAAAGGCTACCTTATTGAGAACAAAGAGGAATCAAAGTATGTGAAGAAGATGTTCAAGTGGTATGTGCAAGGCTGGTCGTTTGACAAGATTGCAAAAGAGCTTACATCATTGGGTGTACCCACAAAGAGAGGCAAGCCAACATGGAGAGGGACTTCAGTGAGACGTATCATCACAAATGAACTTTACAACGGCAAGCGGCCTTATAGAGATTTAGACCTTAAGCTTCCCTTTAAAATCATTAATGATGAACTCTGGAACAAAGCATACAAGAGAAACCAGGAAAGAGTTCATTTCTATTCAAGAGAAAGACGTTCTGATACTACGTCATACGAAACTCACAAGTTCAAGGGTAAAGTTGTTTGTGGCCACTGTGGTACAAATTGGGGTTCAAATAGCGAATTGTACAAGGACACTATTTTGTATCATTACCGATGTGGTGGGATGACTAAGAGGCCAGTCAATAACTATGAACCAATCTGTGATGCAGGACAGATTAAAGCAAGTTCATTTAATCAGATGGTGATCTTAATGATGGTTGGAACCGAATCGTTTATTAAAGAGGTGTTCAAAAGGAGGCTCGAAGAATTTGACGCAAAGGAGAACAGGAGGCAGGTTAGACACCTCGACAATGAGCTCAAAAAGATCAAGGAAAGGGTAAGATTCATTAAAGATACAAGGGCAGAGGATCTGGATGAGGTTGGCTATTCAAGAAGAATGTTGAAGGTAAAGAAGGACGAAACAGAACTGAAGCTTAAGAAATCGCAGCTCGAACAAGACTACAACCGTTACTATGAAGACAGGGAATCGGAGCGTGACTTAAGTATTTCTATTTCCTACGGTGAGAGGGAACAAATCGAAAAGATTGTTGAAAAGGTAGTTGTCTACAAGGTTGAAGAGTACGACTTTGACTGGGAAAAAATACCAAAAAAGACCTACTTTGTTGATACCGATGAAAACGGAAAGACAGAGGTTATTGAAATAGACACCGGCCCGAACATAAAGCGATTTAACAGTAACGATAAGATGCTTTACATAGAGCTATACCTATTTGATCTTAATCAACCCATCAAAGGAGTTATGACGGGCACCTCACTGAACAGGTATGTTGGTCAGGAGCTCGTGTATGATGAGCCATCGAAGTCGCTTTGGATCACTCAAACTGCTTAGGCACCCCGCAGATCATCACGAAATCTTCATCCCCTGTATTTCTGTACTGGTGCTTCTCATTGGGATCGACTAGGGCAAAATCGCCAACCTTCAAGGGATTTTCTTCACCATTGGCATTCACTAGGGCTCCACTCCCGGAGATAACAAAATTCATGTGCTCATAATCGTGGATATGAAAAGGAGTGTGACCTCCTGGTTCCACAGTAAAAACCCTGTAAGAATAAACAGGAACTCCATCATTACAACCAAGTGGTAATTGTTTCCAAGCACCTACAGCACCGTCCATTCGAACTAAAGTTTTTTCTACGTTGTCTAATGCTATTACTTTCATTCTGACTGTTTTCTGCAAAGGTATAATTTCTATAAATAAAGTCAGTACTTTGTGATATTCCATGAAATCTCCTTAAAGTCATAATATGAACATAAAGGATCTGCTTAAACCAAAGAGTGATGAAGAAATACGACAAGTTCTTGACTCACTAACCATAATTGAGCGTCTTGAATTAATAAAAAAATTAGAGAGTGATATTGCAACCTATGAAGTTCGATTAGGAGCATATGGGCAGGCAATTAACTGGGAAAATAGGAATGTAACTGAGTTAATTGTAGAATTGAGATTTTTAATAAAACACATAGAAAATTCATTCAAGTAGCCCTGTAAATGGCAAATAACAATGTACATTTTTTTCGCAATTAACGATGTACGATAATTAGCAAGTAATGATGATATGGAGGTTCAAATCAAATAGCCAACAGGAGAAACTATCTTATGGTGAGAGATGCTATTCGAGCGAAAGTGTAATAGTCATATTTGAGGCTTCCATCCCTTAGGTATTCTAATCGCAATCTAATCGAAAGTCAAAATACTGAAATTGGGAACTCCGTTTTTAACGAGTTACAGAAATTATTCTTGGTTCATTGAGTCTTTCTCCAACTAGAGATTCTATTACTATTGTCCGGATTTACAATTGAAAGAAGTTGATCCAGAATTATCCCCGGTCATCCTAAATTGTTATTATTACCCAATAAATCAGTTGTTTAACACAAATTCAGCAATATGGAAACCAAATTCTTTAAAACAATCGATGAATGGGTAAAAAGCAATCCCGATAAAGAAACTGTTGCCAAGGTTCTTACCATGGTAAACAAAGGAGTCATTACCGATATTAAAAAACGTATCCGGGAGAAGAACAGCGAAGTTAAAAAGATGGAAAAAATGGTGAATGCCATGAAAGATGTGGGATTTCCTATCGACAATTCTGTTCTCAAAAAGATCACAGATACCAGGAATGATGTCATTGAACTGGAGAAACAACTTCCAGAAAAGTAATCGTATTCGATTGTGCTAAAATGGCCTGTAGAGTGTTCTTCAGGCCATTTTTTTAATTGTGTAAAATGACAGAAAAGTATAATAAGGTTTCAGAAGTAAAACTTATATACAAGAATAAGATTAAGGCGGCTGACAGGATTCAAATAAAAAATGCTCAGGATTCCTTCGGAGTGTTCTGGGAGACCTGGGATAAAAAGGTGATAGAACATATTGAAGAGATGAAAATGCTTCTCCTGGATCGCTGTAATAAGGTACTTGGAATTGTATCTCTTTCCAAAGGTGGGACCACTGGAACATTCATAGATATTAAACTGATGATGCAATATGCACTAAAAGCAAATGCACATGGAATAATATTAGCTCACAATCATCCAAGTGGGAATCTGAATCCAAGTGAATCCGATATTGAAATTACAGACCGGATTCAAAAAGCATGTAAAACATTGGAGATACATCTATTGGATCATCTAATAATTTCATCAGAAGCAAAATATCATTCCCTAATAGATTAGTATGTCTGAAGTAGAAGAAATAAGCCCCCTGGGAGATATGACATTTTGATAGGTACTTATGCCACTAAAAAATCAAATCAAGTATCTTTATCCAAGAACTATTTTTTTATTTGTGATCTTATGGGTGCCAGGAAGTGGTCAACTATTCTGTTGAAAGATATAAATAGTAAAGGAAGACTGTGGAACAGTATTTCACTGGAGAAAGAAGAAAATATTTTGGCAGATGCAGGTTTTAATTCTAAAGAGGCCTTAATAGAATGGGCCGAATCAGGTCACTACTCACTAAAGCTCTACTTTGAATTGAATGAGGAATTCTGGACAACAAATACTCTTGCAGAATTCACAAAAAGTATGTTTTTATCTAGGATTCTTTTTATGGACCTACATGAGATTCTTTCTACTATTGTGTACGACGTATCTGATTATCAAAATGTCAGATCTCAAATGCAAGCAAACCTTGATAGAATTTCAAAAACGTATTATATGACGGGAATGAATTCACAGCAAATGACTAATTGGTTTATTTCTATACAGCAGCAAATCGATTTCTATGATACAGAAACTATTGCAGATATTCAGTGTTTCGAATTACTGCGAAAGTTCGGTCAACCAATAATGAACTTTAGACTCAACGTTAAGCGAAAAAGCATAATGCTTGGAGATCTGGAAATCGCTTTATCTGACCTTAAAAATTTCCTACTAGAGAACAAAGCAGAATTCGATATATAATTTAATCATAGTTTCATGTAGATATCCCGGATATCCTCCTGCACAATTCCGATATACCTTCGCGTTATTCCAATGTTGGAATGATTGAAAATCTGCGACAGGTAAATAAGGCTGCGCTCACTTTTTCCGTCCATCTCCCAAACCCTTTTGCCAAATGTTTTACGTAAAGTATGTGTAGATGCGTTTTGTGTCTTTACCCCGAAATCTGAAAAGGTCCTTTTAAGCAACCTGTTGATGTACTGGATAGAGACCTTTTCACCATTTCGGTTAGCAAACAGGTAAGCATCGATGTTGAACTTACCTTGCTTTGCCAGCTCCTCTGAAACATACCTCAGAATATCCTTTAAGGAAGTATTGATGGTTATATGACGATGCTTTCCTGTCTTCTTTTCAGTTATCGCTATCTCGTCCTGGACCATCAGGTCTGACCAATGCAAATTCAATAAGTCTGAAGCTCTCAAACCCAGGTAAGATCCTGTTCCGATCAGAAGATATTCCTTGTTACGTTTTGTTTTTTTAAGCCGGACAAGTAGTCCGAGCATGGAATTCCATTCAATTCCGGAACAAACAGTGGAAGTGTTTTTTATACTCATGATAATAGAATTAAAAATTTCATATATAGCTTAATATCAGGCTAATATAACAATTACTAGAGTCTAATGAAATCACTATACTCTGTTAAATGTGGTAATAAAGGTTCGAATCACTAAAATGTTAGTCTGACATTTCTAAAAAATAGTCTGAAGCTTTTAATAATAGTAACTCCCAGGTATAAATTGCAGAATGATCATAAGATTAGAAACTTAACTGTCTCCGAAATAATTATTCCTAGAACACAATCCAGTCCTTATCTATTTGCTAATCATAATTTTAGTTGTAAATGTTATTTTTTGAACCTAACTTCATATCCATAAAATTCCCAACATGGATTCAAAGGATATTATACTATTATTATTAGCCAGTAATAAGAAATCCCTCGTAGGTACAACTAGACTTCAAAAATTTCTCTTCTTATTACAAAAGGAAAAGCGACTAATGCCAGAGGAAGGAGATCTTACTTTTGAGGCATACAAGTTTGGACCGGCATCAAAAGCATTATATGATGATTTAATTTTTTTAGTCAATATGGGATATATGACTAAATCTGATGACAAGGAGAAACTGGGAGATTTAGAAATTGGCGATATCGAAGACTATAGTGCAAGCATGTTTTTATCAGGAAAGGGAGCTGGAAATGGTTCTAATGATTGCGAGAATGATAATAAATCAACTCTTACGTATGACTCTGTAGTTTATAACATTACGGAGGAAGGTATTGAGTATTTGAAGAAAAACAAGATTATTGATACCCTAGATCATCAAAAGGTTCAAGATATCACAAAGAAGTATGGCAATTATTCATTAACCTCGTTACTTCAATATGTATACAGGAACTACCCAGAGTATACTGATGAATCGGAAATCAAGAATGATATTCTATGAGTAGTTTAGCTGATTTTATACCGTTCGTTCTTTCATTATTACCTCTTGTATTAAGAGGAATCACAAACTTTGGGAAAGAGGAAAAAAGCATCTCAAATAATAGGAAATCATTGCTTGATCAAATTAGAATAGGCTTATCTGTTGAATTTTCAAAAAACGTTCAGTTTGATGATGACATAATTCAAATTGATGAAGATACAAGGAGCAAATTAAGGGAAAGCATGAATGATTTTTTATATGTAAATACATCTAATCTTCTGGATTTTAATCAAGCAAATAGGAATAGTAAACTAGCAATTAACTGGATACGCACATTAAAGTATTCGCTCGTTATCGGGACAATTCTCTCTTTTGCTCTTTATGTACTAATTATTGTGAGTATAATTGATGTTGCTGAAAATCAGTGGTATTTTTATTTTCTGGGTGTTGGATTAGCGATTGCTTTTATCTGGATTCTCAAAGAAAGATCTATTGATGTATTCAATAACCTGTGTGTGAAATATGAAGTAGAGAGAAATGATTAATTCGCAAATAAGATATGAATCTGAATTAATTGAAGCACTTCATCAGAAGTTTGTTTCAGAATCTCATAGGGTTCTGACAGAAGT
>CAYZEZ010000009.1:0-39432 GCA_964477295.1 uncultured Bacteroides sp.
GGCTGCCTTGCAGGGGCTGTTATTGAGGTATTTATACCCACCGACAGGCTTTCGTCCATTTTAAATGCAGGACCGGTGGGATCGATATTGGTGGCGACCATCCTGGGCGTGCCAATATATGTTTGCGGGGGAGGCATGATACCTGTCATCGGATCATTAATTTCGAAGGGATTGAATCCAGGGGCTGCCCTTTCATTCCTTAGCGTCGGCCAGGCAGTAAGGATTACACCACTTATTGCCCTTGCTTCGCTGATTCGGATAAAATTTCTGATTTTTTTTGTAATTTCTGTCATTATATACTCAATTCTTATCGGTTTCTTTTACCATCTAATTGCCTGACATGAAACTTAAAACTTTAAGAAACCTGATCATTATTATCTGCCTGATCCTCATTGGAGTAGCATTCATTTATTTTGAATGGCCCTATATTTCGGGAAGGCTTGGCAGGATGAATGAAAGTGCTGGCCTTCAATCGGAACAAACAATCAATCCGGATGCCACGGTGGCCATTGTTCAATCAACCAAAGAAAAAGCTGGTGACCTGACCTTTGAGGACATCAAATCAATGGTTGAACAGGCTGTGGAAGCTGCCGGGGGGCTGAAGGATATTATTCGGGATGGTGATGTGGTTGTATTGAAACCCAATATTATGTGCCTCTGGATAAACAGTACAGGGGAACAGCTACCTACTGATGTCAATGGGATCACTACCGACTGGAGGGTTGTTAAATCTGCCAGTGAACTCGTTAGGAAACTGAATCCAAACGGTAAAATCTATGTCATGGAAAGTTCAGCTTTCCAGGTGACACAAATGGCCATGGATTCATTGAATTATTCAAAGGAATACATGCCGGAGGTGGATGAGTTTGTCTGCCTGGAAGAAAGCGGCGGATATGAAGAATGGGATTCTCCCAAGCTGGTGAAAGTCACTTTGCCTGATGGTGTGGGTACGTATCCCGATTTTATGAAACCCAATAAATCGCCCGAATTCTATATGAACAGGCAATACTATGAAGCAGATGTGCTGATCGCCCTGCCTGTATTAAAAAACCACCATTACACCGGTCTGACAGGAGCCATTAAATGTGTGGGTGTAGGGTCAAGTCCTCCTAATATCTATGGTTCCTGGGAAACGATTACCATTACTGGTGCTACCAGTAAGGTGGTGGTGGAAAGGCTTGAATCAAGGATCCGGCTTGAACGTTCAAAAAAAATAAATCATGCCCCACTTTTCCTTGGTATGTGGATCAGCGATTTTTACATGTGCAAACCGGTCGATTTTGTTATTACAGATGGACTGAATGGAATTGAAAACGGACCCGATCTCCCATCTACCTGTAAAGCCGGTGAAAGAGTGGATAACCTAATGAATATGCGGCTCATCCTGGCCGGCAAAGATGCACTGGCGGTGGATGTTATCCACGCCCTGATCGTCGGACTCGATCCTTACAGGATTAATCACCTGGTCCTGCTTGGAAATAAAAATATGGGCCAGATAGATCCACGTTTTATTCATGTTACCGGCAACAGGAAGGTCCAGAATGTCAAGAAACCATTTGCATTGAACTACCAGCGAGGCTTTACCAAAACCTATTCCGATTTTGAACCGCCGGAAATGACCATCAATGCACTAAAAATAAAGGAGGATAAACTGTACATGTCGCTTGAAGTCAGTAAGGAAACCATAAAGGTCAGTGTCTCTGTCGATGGTCAGGATACAGGACAGATTATCACCGGTGGGTATGAAAATATTATCCTCGATGCAGGAAAAAGGGAACAGGGTGAATATACTGTTACCGTTTGCGCCTATGACCGCTTTTTAAATTGTAATAAACAGAATGTTAAGATCAGGATTTAATGATCCTGGCCGGAATAATCCTGAAACTATAATTTACATGAAACGAACATGAAAATTATTAGCATATTTTCCTCAAACAAAAAGGACAATAATTTTCATTGAGAGTTCACGAGACCATTGAAATCTTAAAATATTAGCTGATGAAAATTTTCCTAGATACTGCCGATGTTCAAGTTATTGCAAAGGCAAATGAGACAGGTTTGGTGAATGGAATCACTACCAATCCGACAAAGATCCTGGAAACGGGAAGGCCATTTAAAGAAGTGATACGAGAAATATGTTCGATCATTGACGGACCAGTCAGCGCTGAAGCTGTTGCAGTTACAGCAGATGACCTGGTTCGGGAAGCCGAAAAAATTGCAGCACTGGCAAAAAATGTAGCGATCAAGGTACCCATGACTCCGGAAGGACTGAAAGCATGTGCCAGGTTAAGAGAGAAAAATATCACGGTCAATACTACCATGGTTTTTTCGCCCGACCAGGCCTTATTGGCCATGAAGGCCGGAACCAGCTTTGTCAGCATTGTATTAAGCAGGCTCGATAAAATCGGCGGAGATCCTTACCAGCTTGTGGAAGACTGCGTTACTATCAAACATAATTATCAATTCAATAGCGAAATCCTTGCAGCCAGCATTAAATCAAGAGATGCTATGATCCATTGCATGCGGAGCGGTTGTGATATCATCTCCATCCCTGAATCACTTTTTTTTGATTTATTTAAACATCCGTTAACTGATAGTGGACTGGCAGGTTTTGATAAGGATTGGAAAAAGCTTATTGATGCAGGGCTTGTATGATATTCAACTCAAATGAGCGACAATAAAATATATAATGTTATTGCCTTTGGAGAAGTGCTCTGGGACCTGCTTCCGGATCAGTCCATTATTGGCGGTGCCCCTTTTAATTTCACATACAGGATAAATTCATTGGGATACAATGGACTAATGATCAGCAGAGTAGGAGATGATCAGCTGGGCAGGCTGGCACTTGAGAAGATAAATGACCTGGGTATCTTACCCGATTATATTCAAAATGACCCCAGGTATCCTACCGGGACAGTAGAAGTATTCTTCGATGATCAAAAGAATCCTGATTATACCATTATCAGGGATGTGGCATACGATTATATCGAGTTTACTCCGGCTTTGGCTGAGCTGTGTAAAAGCGCAGATTGTTTCTATTTTGGAACACTGGCCCAGCGAAACCAAAGATCGAGGGATTCATTATATAAGTTGTTCGACATTCAAAATAATACGACTTGTTTTTACGATGTAAACCTGCGTAAAGACTGCTATTCGAAAAGCAACATCAAAGATTCCCTGGCACGGGCAGATATAGTTAAACTAAATGATTCAGAAGCTCTTGAGCTAAAAGATATATTATCGATCGCCTCTTCGGACCCGGTCAGTATCGGGAAAAATATTTCAGACACTTTTAGCATTGAAGTATGCCTGATAACAATGGGCGAAAAGGGAGCACTTGCCTTGTCGCAGTCAGGTGAAATATGTTATGTTCCTGGTTATCGGGTTAAACTGGCCGATCCACTGGGGGCCGGGGATGCTTTCTCGGCAGGATTTATTCATGCCTGGCTTTATAAAAAAGATTTACACGAAGCTTGTGAACTCGGGAACATTATGGGTGCTATTGTGGCAACACAGGAAGGAGCAACGGTACCGATACAACAGAAATCTATCGACTCTTTTAATATCAATAATCCTCATAGAAACACAGATGAAACTTTTAAAGAATTCATTAACAGATAAACAGATTAACAAAATAACAGATTAACTAAATTCGGAGGACCTATTATGAACAAAATCAGTATGGGCATCTGGGGCATGACCAATCTCAGAGATCGCTTTAATGTAAATGGTTTTAAAAAAGAAATTTCGGTTATAGACCGGATCAAAATGGTTGGAGAAACAGATGATATTGACGGCATCGAGCTTCACCTTCCTACAGAAATTGATGATAACAATGCCAAAGAGATAGAAAAGGTCCTGAATGATTACGGGCTGCAAATGGTGCAACTCTGCGGCCATACCTGGACTGAGGAAATATATACCTGGGGGGCACTGGCTGATGTCGAAAAAAAGGTAAGGCAAAGCGCTATCCAACGTGTTAAAGATGCACTTGATATGGGGGCCAGATTTAATGTGCCTATCAGCGTTTTATGGCCAGCAACTGATGGAAACGATTTTCATCTGCAGTCAAACTATGGAAATCTTTATCAGTGGTATGTAGAATCGGTAAATGAAATATGTGCACACATTGATAAAAATAAATACTCTACAAAGCTCTGCATTGAGCCAAAACCATTCGAGCCAAGATCATATATTCTTATGGGGACAACAGCCCAGGCACTGTGTATTGTAAACGAGGTAAACCATCCCAGTTTTGGTATCAACATTGATATCGGTCATAGCCTGATTGCTAAGGAAAACATCGAGGACCAGATCTCCCTGATAGGGCGTTACAGCAAATTATTCCATACCCACTTTGACGATAACGACCAGCAGGCTGATATGGATGTTCCTCCGGGGACTGTGAATTTTAACCGGTTGGTCACCATTATTTATCTGCTTGACGAGATGGGGTATGACGGCTGGTTTGGACTGGATCTATTCCCGTACAGGGATGACACACAGAAATTCATGGATCTGTCGAGGGACAACCTGAGGCTTGCACAGCATGTGGTTAAGATTATGAATGAAAAAGGAGCCAGGGAACTAAGGACCGAAGGCACGAAAGGGATAGAGCTTTCGCGGCTGATGATAGAGAGTATCCAGGAAGCGAAATAAACATACTGGGTACTGGCTACTTAGCTTTTGCACCTGGTAACTAGTAACCAGTACCATGCAATTATATTAACACCAAAGCCTCAGAATTATGAAAGAACCACTCAACGTAGGAATCATCGGTCTCTCGTTCATGGGCCGGGCCCACACCAATGCCTGGATCGATGTGCCCTTTCATTTCGACCTGCCTGTTCAACCGATACGGAAAGTGGCATGTGATAAATTCGGAGATATCGCTGTTGCATTTGCAGAGAAATTTGGCTGGGAGGAGACAGAAACTGACTGGGAAAAGGTTATAAACAGGGATGATATTGATCTGATTGATATTTGCACATCCAATCAGTCACATATGTCAATTGCCGTTGCAGCAGCAAAAAAAGGGAAGCATATTTTATGTGAAAAACCTATTTCTTTGAATACGAAAGAGGCTAAAAAAATGCTGGATGCAGCCCTTGAATCAAATGTGAGGCACATGGTGGCTTTCAATTATCGGAGGGTCCCGGCACTTGTCCTGGCAAAACAAATGATTGCAGAAAATAAACTAGGGGAAATCCATCATTTCAATGCTGTCTATTACCAGGATTGGCTGGTTGATCCTGCATTTCCCTATGTATGGCGACATGATTCCAAAGAGTCTGGCTCCGGAGCCCACGGAGATATGAATGCACACACCGTTGACCTTGCCCGTTACCTTCTTGGAGAATTCGAGGCTGTTTGCGGTGAAGAAAAGATTTTTATCAAAGAAAGACTTAATACTGAAACAGGGAAAATGGCTGAAGTTACTGCTGATGATGCAATCGCATTCCTGGCGAGGTTCAGAAATGGAGCCATAGGTACCTTTATGGCAACAAGATTTGCAACCGGAAGAAAGAATTATCTGAGGCTGGAGATATTTGGAAACAAGGGAAGCCTTGCCTTCAACCTTGAAAGGCTGAATGAGATTGATTACTTCTCAAATGAGGATGATGCGAATGAACAGGGATTCAAAAATATCATTGTAACAGAAAGCAGTCATCCATACCTTGAATCATGGTGGCCTCCCGGACATATTATCGGCTGGGAGCATACTTTTATCCATGAGATTGCTGACCTGGTAAAGGCTATTGGAAATAAGGAAAATGCCACCCCCGATTTTTACGACGGATTAAGGTGCCAGCAAGTCCTGGATGCAGTCATGCAATCAGCCCATGAACAGAAATGGATCCAAATCCCTGAAAATTGATGCTCCAAGCAAATTGCCTGGAGCAAATTGCTCCAGGCAATTTGCTTGGAGGTAAAATAAACAACAAACAATTAAACCATGCAAACAATCAGAGGCCCTGGAATATTCATCGCTCAATTCCTGAGAGATGAGCCACCCTATAATACCCTTGAAGGCATCGTTAAATGGGCCGGCAAACTGGGATATAAAGGGATCCAGATACCCACCTGGGATAACCGCGTATTTGACCTTGATACTGCTGCAAGCTCAAAAAGTTACTGTGATGATTATAAAGGCAGGCTTAAGGAACTAAACATGGAGGTCATTGAACTGGGTTCCTATCTCCAGGGACAGGTACTGGCCATGCATCCGGCCTATGCCGAAATGTTTCAACCATTCTACCCGGATGGACTGGATCTCAGGGAGAGCAGTGAATGGGCCTCTGGTCAACTAATAAAAACAGTTAAGGCCTCCGCTAATCTGGGCACCACAAATATATCTGTATTATCCGGCGGATTTGCGTGGCAAATGGTTTATCCATGGCCCCAGCGACCGGATGGTATCGTAGATGAAGCATTTACAGAACTTGCAACACGCTGGAAGCCGGTACTTGATCTTGCCATGGATAATGGAATAACCATTGGATTTGAGCTACATCCCGGTTCAGACCTGCATGATGGCATAACTTATGAAATGTTCCTGGAAAAGTCGGGTAATCATCCTGCTGCATGCATCACTTATGACCCAAGCCATTTTGTATTGCAACAACTTGATTATCTGCATTTCATTGAACTCTACAGCGACAGGATAAAAGCCTTCCATGTGAAGGATGCAGAATTTAATCCTACAGGACGCCAGGGGGTGTATGGTGGATATCAATCCTGGATAAACAGGGCCGGACGGTTCAGATCACTGGGTGATGGACAGGTCGATTTTAAAAGGATTTTTACCCTGCTTACTGAAAAGGGGTATGATGGCTGGGCCATCCTTGAATGGGAGTGTTGCCTGAAAAGTCCTGAACAGGGTGCAAGTGAGGGTGCTCCGTTTATCCAGTATCACATTATCCAGACCACCGATGTGGCATTTGATGATTTTGCCCGTGGAGATACCGATAAAACCAGGAACCGGCAAATGTTAGGTTTTGATGACTAATTTTAATTCCAAACTCCAAATTCTTAATTCGTAATCTTATGTCGAAATCCAGCAGCGGATCCACAATCTCCGATAAAAAGCGTAAAAGCTTGTTCTGGGCCTGTTTTATAGCCCTGATGGCCACCTCATTCGGCTTTGCCATCCGGGCCATGCTCATCACCGAGTGGGGTGAAGAATTTAACCTGTCAAAAACACAGATGGGGGATATCCTTGGTGTTGGATTGTGGCCTTTTGCCATTTCCATAGTAATCTTCAGCCTTATTATTGACAAAATTGGGTATGGCAAGGCTATGATATTCGCATTTACCTGCCATATATCTTCCCTGGTCATCACACTTTTTGCCAATGGATTTGAAATGCTTTATATCGGCACACTGATATTTGCTCTCGGCAATGGAACCATTGAAGCTACCATCAACCCGGTGGTGGTAACATTATTTAAAGAAAACAAAACCAAGTGGCTTAACGCTTTGCATGCCGGGTGGCCGGGTGGGATGGTAATATCCGGAATATTTGCCATGTCACTCGGTCCTGATGTTAAATGGCAATATAAAATTGCGATTCTGTTAGTGCCCATGTTGCTATATGGAATCCTCATGCTGAATAAAAAATTCCCGGTACACGAGAGGGTGCAGGCAGGGGTATCTTTTCGCGACATGTTAGGTGAAGTCGGGATCATAGGAGCCTTAATAATCGTTTCCCTTATGGTTTCTGAAGTGGGGAATTTCTTTAACTCCCCATTTTGGCTAAAAATTGTTCTCATCGTACTTATTGTCGGGGCATTCGGTATATATACCAGAAAATTGGGTCAGCCACTGTTTATCTTCCTGCTGTTGATAATGTTCCCGCTGGCAACAACTGAGTTGGGGACCGACAGCTGGATTGTCAACCTGATGTCGAGTGAAATGGGGAAAATGGGAATACAGGCTGGTTGGATACTTGTGTACACTGCGGCTATCATGACAATTTTCAGATCCATCGCCGGACCTTTGTTGAAGATATTTAAACCTGTTGGATTACTGATGATGTGTTCAGTTGTCGCATCCCTTGCTCTATTCTCATTATCCATTGTTTCAGGGATCCTCATTTTTGTGGTGGCTACTGTATATGGTTTTGCTAAAGCCTATTTCTGGCCAACTATGATCGGTATTGCAGGAGAACGATTCCCGAAAGGAGGGGCACTGACCTTGAACATGATTACCGGTGTAGGGATGATTGGAGTTGGAATAGTGGGTGCGGTATACCTGGGCTATATCCAGGATACTGAAATTGACCGCAAGGTTTCAGCATTTGACCAGGCCGAATATACCATGCTTCATTCAGAATATGTTACCATCGAAAAGAAGAGTATATTTGGCAAATATCTTTCCCTGGATTCGGAGAAGCTTAATACCGCCCCGGAGGAGGAAAAAGAAATAATTGACCAGATCCAGGTTAAGTCCCAGAAAAGCGCATTAAAGATGGTCGCTGTTTTACCACTGGCCATGCTGGCATGTTTTATATTCCTCTTCTTTTACTTCAGGTCGAGGGGAGGATATAGGAGTATTGTCCTGACAGAAGGAGACACGTAGCAGTTAATGTAAGTTCTATAAGTCAGCACATAAACAATCACCGCCAGGTCATGTTGCAGGGATATAACCCTCTCAACGAATGATGACCGGATTATTGGTTTTTATTAATTTATTTGACACCATGAATACACACAAGAACAAGAAAAAAATTAACAAGCCTGTTTGGTTTTTATTCCTAACCGGGATGGCATCTACTATATGGTTCCTGATTCGGGTAATTCCCAAGCCATCCCGTGCTTCATACCCTTGTATGCGCGCAGCTGCCCCGTTTATGTCGGCTTTTATTGTTTACTTGATCAGTTTGGGCTCTACTGTTTTTGCTATTAAAAAATTCAAACAACATTTTGCTAAAGCAAAGTATATATCAGGATCAGTATTCCTGCTTGCAGCCATTATTTCATTTTCTGCGTATTTACTTCAGGATAGTAAAAAATCTGTTGCCGGTATATTTATTGGATTGGATGAAACATTCCCCGTACCTTCAAATGATCCGATAGGAGAAGCAAAAGGTTTATATCCGGGAAGGGTGGTTTGGGTACATGATCCGGATGCTACAAATGAAAACTACAATCCCGGTTCGGCAGGAAATGATTGGTGGTACAGTAATAATAATGTGGACCAGAATGTCGTGGATAATATGCTGGCCCGATCTATCAGGCAATATGCCGGCGATGAAGATATTTCAAAAGCATGGGAAGCCATTTTTAAAAGCTTTAACAGCTCGCATGGCAACGGGGAAACAGGGTATACTGCCGGGGAGAAGATAGCAATAAAAATTAATCTCACGAATGAATGCTGCAGCTCACCTGAAAGAATGGATGCGACGCCACAGTTGCTAAATGCCCTTTTATATGAGTTGACTGTTTATGTTGGCGTGAATGATTCTGATATTACAATGGGAGACCCGTACAGGGATTTCAGGGATGAATATGTTAGCCTTGTCTGGTCTGAATTTCCAGACGTTAATTTTGTTGACGGGAAAGGCGGGAATCATGTAATACAAACTACTCCTTCAGACGATGAATTACTGGTTTTCAGTGATAAACAAATAAAATCCACATTACCGCAGTATTATGTTGATGCAACCTATTTGATAAATATGCCCTGTTTAAAATCCCATAATGGAGGTGGTGTAACCCTTATTGCTAAAAATCACCAGGGATCTTTTCTCGAAAAAGGGGACGACCCTGCATCTCAATCAGCCGCTGCCATGCATTACAGCCTGCCATACAAGGTATCCGGTCAAAAAAAATACCGTCACCTTGTGGATTACATGGGACATGAACAAACCGGCGGAAAAGGATTACTTTATATCATAGATGGCATTTGGGGAGGTGACGATTGGAGCGGATGGATTCAAAAGTTTAAAACAAGTCCGTTTAATAATGACTATCCCAGTTCAATATTCATCGGCCAGGACCCTGTAGCACTTGAAGCTGTGTGCTTTGATATACTTTTTGAAGAAAATGTTGTTGATCAAACGAAAAGAGGTTACCCGGTTTCGTTAAAAAATGAAGTGGCTGATTACCTGTTGCAATGTGCCAGTTCTGATTATTGGCCGGATGGAGTTAATTATGATCCTGAAGGTGACGGTAGTATTTTGGAAAGCCTGGGTGTATTTGAACATTGGAACAATGCCACGGACAGAGAATATTCCAGGAACTTAGGGACAGGTAATGGTATTGAATTGATTTATATTGATTTAACTGAAACGGTTGTTGAAAATATTGAGAATGAATACATTCATCTTGCCGCTCCAAATCCTTTCTCGGACTATACCACTTTTACCTTACCGGAAGATGCAGGTCCTGAAGCCAGACTTGAAGTTTTTAATCTGAGTGGTCAATTGGTTTACCAGAGGGAATGCGGGCAGACCGGTAAAGTAATATGGAAGGGTGATGATTTGCAGGGCAGGTTATTAATTCCAGGACTTTATATTTACACCTTATCAGATAAATTGAAAAGCTGGCAATATTCTGGAAAAGTGAGTATCTCTGACAGATAATTACAAGTCCCTGCAATTGCAAGGATCAACCGGATTATATTCAATAATTCATTTAGCTGCAGTATTTTTAATTAGCCTTTCGACTCTTCAAGCATAATCCCATTTATAATCAGAATTTTTATTCTACTGATCCGGGAAATGTTTGTAATCGTGCGGCTTTTACCTCGTTTTCCCAATCAATTAATTTTTGCTCCATTATTTTTACTTTATCAGACTGTGACATAAATAAATCATTCTTCTCCGATGGATCATTTTCCAGATTGAACAGTTTTACATAAAGAGTTGTATCATTCTTTATTTCAGTCAGGTATTTATAATTTCCATCACGGACTGCTTTTTTAATGCTATTGCCCCGTTTTACCCTCCAGAAAAGGGTCCGGTCAAAATCAGGCAAATCCTGTATTACATGATTTACAATATCGTACCCGTCTGTTTTTAGCTTTTCAGTATTTATTTCCGCAAGATTCAGGATTGAACGGCTTAAATCGAAACTGATTGAAACCTGATCAGAGACAGTGTTAACCTGGATCAGACCGGGCCAGCGGATTATGCAGGGAACTCTTATGCCCCCCTCATAAACATGCCCTTTGAATCCGGATAAAATACCATTGTTGGCTATCCTGGTACCGCCATTATCAGAAAAAAAGATGACAATGGTTTCTTTCTCCAGTTTCAAATTTGCCAGAGATTGAAGAATTTTTCCAATACCCTTATCCATTGCCTCAACCATCTCAATATATTTATCCCTGCTCTTAAAATTCCATTCTTCGCCCTGAATGGGCCTGCCCAGGTCATCTTTAGGTCCCTGATAAGGCGAATGGGGTGCTGTAAACGGAAGGTAAAGGAAAAATGGCTCTCCTTTGCCATTTTTGTTCAGCCAGTTAACAGCTTCTTCAGTGATAAGCTTAGTCATATATTCTCCATCCCGAAAAACCTCTTTACCGTTTTCAACAAGGGTATGAGCTTCCTTAAGATCAGGCTGTTTTACAGGGGCCTGCTCAACATGGTAGAAGTAATCTCCACCATAACCTACAGGACCTATCGAGTAATCAAACCCCTGTCTGTCGGGCCTGAATTTCTCCTCATAACCCAAGTGCCACTTCCCGATAACGGCTGTATTATATCCTTGTTCTTTAAGCCGGTTAGGTAAAATCGCGAAATCAGGCGGGAGACCAAGTTTTTTCTGACCTGATAACCACTGTGCTTCATCGTATCTGCCAACATTACCTGCGCCGATGGCGCATTCCAGTCCACCGATACGTTGCTGGTAAAGTCCGGATAACAAAGCGGCGCGGGTAGGAGTGCATTCGGGCCCGTTAGCATAAAATTGGGTGAATCTTACACCCTGTTCTGCAAGCCGGTCGACAACAGGGGTTTTTATGTCTCGACATCCATAACACCCCAGATCTCCATATCCCAGGTCATCGGCGAGAATAAGTAAAATATTGGGCTGTGTAAAGTCAGTGTTGTTCCTGCAGCCGGCGAACAACGTGATTATAAAAAAAGTAAAGATCAGGTTAAGTTTCATTATAACATTTCTGTTTATGCGAGACCTAAACATAATAGGCGCTGCGTATGGGTTCTCCTTGATCCTCAGTAGGCCATCTTTGTATACAGATCACCATAGATCGCGTCACGGTTCACAGAGGTGGCCATGCGGATAAAATGCCGTGAATGATCTATACTATAGGTTTTCTGGTCCGTTAAAATTGGACTATGTACCAGGTCGGATGGAATCCATGAGGGACTTACCAGCCAGGCCACTGCCGTAACATCCCATAATACTTTAGACCATGCTTCCTTACCGTTACTATAATCTACAACAATGTTGAATAAATAATCAGAAAGTTCATTTTTACCTTTTAAATAATATTCCATCTCGGGAATGGTGGTGAGAAAATGCGATATTACCGGACGACAAGGCATAATGACCAGGGGAACCCCTGAATTTAATATTACCTGGGAAGCAATCACATCCTGTGCCATGTTAAATTCCCGTTGATGCGGCCAGTCCAACCCGTTTCCCCCAAGCCAGACTACGACTATGTTTTCAATGATTTTCGGCTCCATCAAAATGGCTGAGGCAACATTAGTGATACAGCCCACGGCAACTACATATAACGGATCTTCAGGCGATCTGGCCAGAGCTTTTACGATCAGGTCAAGGGCTGCCTCACTCTTTACCGGCTCGGATGGATCACTCAGATACCTGTCAGATCCCCTGAATGCAAAGTCTTCCGGAGAGATATCCAGAATGGAAAGCAACCTGAGTATTTCTTCATAGCTTTTCTCCATTCCGTCACCTGGATTTTCAGACCGCCTGTTGAAAAATGGAGCAGCATATACTGCCTGCAGATCCAGTTTATCCCCTGATAAACAGGCATACACCAGTGCAAACTGGTCATCCACTTCGTTATAGGTGTCTGTATCAAGGACCATGCTGACTTTTCCGTCGGGCGGTTCCAACTGCCTGAGACGGAATATATCACCCAGATCTGGAAAAACCTGCGTTAAGGAAAATTGTGTGGTAAACAATAAAACGAATAGAGAGATTGTGGTGATTTTCATGATAAGATTTGTAAATCGTTTAATAGACGAATTAGGGCTAATATAAATTTTGACCCTCAAGGCTG
Organism: uncultured Bacteroides sp.; assembly: GCA_964477295.1. Taxonomy (GTDB): domain Bacteria; phylum Bacteroidota; class Bacteroidia; order Bacteroidales; family SM23-62; genus CAYZEZ01. The sequence goes on from CAYZEZ010000009.1 coordinate 13,219, forward strand.
AATGGCTTCATGGATAATTGCCTGAAATCATCGTTGGTCTGTTTGATCCATCGCTCAAGGAGAGTCCTGTGTTCATCCAGTATTTCCTGGTAATCCGGATTATCGGCAAGATCGTTCATCTCACCCGGATCATTCTTCATATCAAACAATTGTTCAAATTTTTCCCCATGCGAGAAAAGGGTGTATTTATAATCCAATGTCCTAAGAGAACGGGCCTTTATATCGGGGAAACGATTAAATGGCTGAACTTCTGTGACTGCATATTCTCTCCATGCAACCCCGGGATCGTCAATAATCGGACGTACACTCATTCCTGTGATCCTTTCCGGAATATCAATTCCTGCATAATCACAAATCGTTGGAAGAATGTCGATTCCGGAAATAATATGTTGATCATCTGTTGCAGCTGCCGGGGATACACCTCGCCATGAAACGATAAACGGGACCGATGTGGATTCCTCATATGAATTGACTTTCTGGACCCATTTATGGGATGCGTTGCCGTCGCCATGATCGCTTGTAAAAACTATTAAAGTGTTTTCAGTCAATCCATTCTTGTCCAGCGCATTAAGAATCCTGCCTATTTCACGATCCACCTTCTCTGTCAACCTGTAATAGTTGAACATATAGTTCCGCCACCTCAGCTCATCAAAGGATGCCGCCACCCTGACGGCTCCATTATATATGGTTTTATTACGGCAGATCCTGATTATATCCGGTTCATTGTCGATCACTTCAAAATTATCCGGCAAGGGGGGCAGGCTATCCATGGGGATCCCGTCTATAAAACTGCTATATTCGTCCCATTTGTCCACTATAAAACAGATATCATGCGGATTGTGGAGTGAAACAACCAGCAGAAATGGTTGTTTGTGCTCCCCATTTAAATATTTGACCGTGGCATCGGCCAGTGGGCCATCGGTGTCTTTTCCATATCCCCATGGCGCCCGGGGATCTTCATATTCATAGAAAGGGATCAGGTCGAAGCCCGGAACCTCAAAAGTCTGGTGCCTGTGTTTTCTTATTGGATATGATTCCGGCATGTGCCATTTCCCGGCCCATTTGGTATCATATCCTGCTGCACGAAATAACTTCCCCATATTTGGCAGATCGGGATTAGGGATACTTGTATTATCATTGATGTTCCGGCCTGTCTCATGCGGCATGCAACCCGTTAACATACTGCTCCTTGATGGTCCGCAAACAGGTGATGTGCAATAAGAATTCAGGAACATAACACCCTCAGCCGCCAGCCGGTCCATGCTGGGCGTATTGACATATGGATTCCCGGCACAACTCATGGTGTTCATGGTCTGTTGATCAGTGAATATGAACAGGATGTTCGGTTGATGTTCCGATTGGGAAGTTTTTTCCTGCTGACAGGATACTGCGACTAGTGCGAGAAATAAAGCAATCGCAATAGGTTTTATGTTTACTTCTAAATTCATAATTCAAAATTCTACATTCATTATTCAAAGGGTTTATGCAATCCCGTCAACATATCCGGGCTGCATCCACGGCAGGTTCTTATGCTGGTAATATGGTGTCAGAGCTACCCGCATCTGCTCCATTTCTTCTGCGGCCAATGGTTCAAAATTCTTTATTGTCTCAATGTTTTCTTTTAATACCTCAAGGCTGTCTATTCCAACGACAGCAGTGGTAATACCATCCAGGCTGAGTGCGTAACGGATCAATTTATCAGGTTCAAGGTTCTCAATAGTATCCATTGGTCGTATCACTTTCATGGCTATGATCCCGAGCCCGTTTTCTGCAGCTGCCGGGATTGCCTGGGCTTCCGGATTTCCTTCCCACACTGTCCAGTGATTCATGGCGATGAGCATGGTATCAAAATCGAAGGATTCTGCCGCATACTTCATGCCTTCTGGAGATCTGTGTCCTGAGAATCCGATATAGCGAATTATCCCTTCCTCTCTGTATTTATGAAGTATATCAAGAACACCACCACTTGCCGTTAAAATATTAACATCATCAACCGATTCAATTGAGTGTATCTGGTACAGATCGATATAATCCGTCCGCAACCTTTTCAGACTATTGTCTATTGTCTGTTTCGCCAGTTCCGGGTCACGGTCACTTACTTTCGTAGAAAGGAAAACCTCTTTTCTCCTGGTTTCCAGTATCTCCCCCAAAACTTCTTCACTATAATGCTCTTTGCCTTGTTCCTTATAGATTGCCGCTGAATCCCAATAATACAATCCATGATCCAGGGCGTATTCAAGTATTTCAAGTCTTTTTTCATCACTCCCGGCAGCCATAAACCGGCTACCTGTTCCAATTGCCATGAGGGGGACTTTAATGCCAGTCTTTCCATGGATCCTTGTTGGCAATCCTTTGGCATCATAAGGACTGTTTCCTGATGAACACATCCAGCTTGTAGGCAATGTAACTGCAGCACCTGCAATAGCTGTGTTTTTGAGAAACTTTCGTCTCGTAATTTTATTCAGTTTCATAATTATGGGTTTTATATGGATTTATAATTTCAAATCAGATTTTTCTCTTTAATCAGGCTTGCTTAGTTCCATCAATTCAATCATTACGGTAAGATCAGAAGTGGCGTCTATATACCTGTACCTGCCCCAGGTACCACCTCCGCTTTGAACGACAGGCATTTCTTTTAATTCAAGATTTTTTACGTGTTCATCCAGTCCTTCCACGTAGAATCCAAAATGGTGTACACCCTCACCATGATTTTCGAGGAAATCACTCCACGCGGTGGGTCCACCAACCGGCTCGAAGAATTCCAGTGTGATATTATCCAGGTTAATAAAGGCCATTTTTGCTTTGCCCTCGGTAGGTTGTCCCATATAGCCCGGGCTTGTGCCAAGTTTAATCTTAGGGGCATCAATTCCAAATAATTCAGCATAAGCTTTTGTTGTTGATTCAATATCCTTAACAACTATAGCGACATGGGCCACCTTTTTAGTGCCCAGGTCCCATAATGCATGCTGATTGGTGGTAGCCATATCTGCTGAAATGATTAATATCAGCAGAATTGGAATTCCGAATAAAATAATTCCAGTTTTCATTTTAGTTCATTTTAGCTCATTTCTTAATAACCGGGATTTTGTTTAAGCTTTGGATTTCTCTGTATCTCCGACAATGGAATAGGGTACAGGTTATGTTTCAGTTCAATATTTGTCGCCCGGATCATATCCTGGGGAGTTGGATTTGCCACCAGTGCCCTCGCCTTAAACGTTTCCACCAGGATGCCCCACCTGCGCAGGTCAAACAGCCTTTTGCCCTCGAAACAAAATTCCCATCTTCTTTCCTGCCTGATTGCACGGCGGAATCCATCCTGGGTATCCGGATAAGGATTCCCTTCAAGATCGTTCACGTTGGGCCATTCGCTTATTCCAGCCCGTCTCCTAATCCTGTTAAAGGCTTCAATAGCTTCAGGTGTCGGACTGCCATTAGCTTCATTAACAGCCTCCGCATAAATCAGCAGCACTTCAGAGAACCTGAATAAGGGATAATTTGTACCGGATGCATTGGTACTGGGTGGAAAATCATATTTGTCTTCATCCGGAAGGTATTTACCAATATGAGGGATAGCCATGCCGGGCCACCAGTAACCGGCATTGCTTTCATCCAGGGGCTGTTCCTCTTCCAGTTCATCGATAACATAATCGAGATTGGTCACATCGCGACGCTGGTCACCAGGCTCAAATGAGGATGTCAGTTCCACTTCACCGACAAAAGAAGAATAGCCTCCCTCACCATTTGCCAACCTCGGTCCGTAATATAGCCTGGTCTCAAACCATCCGGTATTTTCCATACAGTTTACAAAAAAGATATGCTCTTCATTATTCTCAAACTGATCATAATCGTCCTCATGAGCCGGGAAAACCTCCCTGTAATTGTCTCTCAGGTCATAGTGTCCTTCATCCATCATTTTTTTCGCCCATTTTGCAGCCTCGGCCCAGTTCGACGGGTCACCCTGCGTCATGGTTCCGGTTTTAGAATCGAGCCAGAAACCTGCCCGTGTCAGGTAAACCTTCGAAAGGAATGCCTGGGCTGCTCCTCTCGTGGCACGTCCCTTCTCAGTAACCTCCCGGTCCCATAGATCCTGTTCAGCCACTATCAATTCATCAATAATAAAATCGTATACTATGGATATATCTGTTCTCTCCAGATTGGTAGAACCCACAGGATCGCTCACATATGAATCACCATGAAATACACAATCACCAAAGAGCCTGACAAGGTTAAAATAGTTTTGTGCCCTCAGGAAACGGGCTTCGGCAATGATACGCTTCTTGAGTTCAGGTAAATCAAATGCATTGTCCGGCATGTTGGGAACATTGGCAATGACATTTCCAGCACGGTTTATAATGATATAGGCACACCACCAGACCTTGTAGAAATTATCATATGCAGGATCAAATTTGAACCTGTCCAGTTCTTTTCGTTCAGCGAATCCCCCAAAACCGTCGCCCATATCATCTGATCCCAGGCCGTTAAGGTTGGACCAGGACTTAAGATAATACCGCTGGGAACCTGCATATTGAGTAGCATAAGCCCCGGTTAATGCAGCAAGGGCATCATCCTGTGATTCAAAGTAAGTTTCAGGATCAATTATTCCCGGCGGGGTCTCTTGGAGGTCCTTACAACCTGTCATAATGATGAATCCAAGTATTAAAAGTAAGTTTCTAATATTCATACAATTATGCGTTGACATATATGTATTTCCCAGGCACTGATTCAAATCCTCAAAATATAATTCGTTTACCTTATGGTATCAAACTCACCTGATTTCCAATATATAATCCAACATTTTTTCATACAGGATCAGTTGAAAATCTAAAATATCACTATACGTTACAAATGGTTCCGACATTTCCGCATTCAATGACCCATGACTGCATTCAAAAACAAAAGGCATCGTTCCCGATATATGATGCAATGCACTGACCAGGTTAAAACTGGTTTTTGCCGGAGCATTTATATCTTCAACAACCGGGTCCATTATATTTTTATCGGGAACACAGGGCAAACCAGATAATTTGTAACTGTCATTGAGCTGCCTGGTCAGATCGGTAACCTGTTCTTTCATAAACCAGGGCACATAATAAGTTGGTATGATCCTTGAGATTAACTCAAAAGAATGCAGTGATACTGTGATATCAGGCGCTTCAGACCGGGCTATCTCCAGAATAGCCCTGGTTTCATCAGCCATTGGAGAAAAAAAATCATCATGCATCATGTTAATACCATCATCATTGAAATAGGCCCCCAGGATACCCACATCTCCTTTCATGGGATGAAGTGATTTAGCCTGTGGCCATCCCCAAAAAGATCCATCCTTCTGGGTTCCCTGCCCATATTTTGTCATGATCCTTGTGGGTATGCCTACAAAACTGTCATAAGGACACCTTTTGCGGCCGTCGGGATTACCGCAAGGGATTATTATGATCCTGCAATATTCAATCTTTTCATACAAAGAAGGCCATTCCTTCCCGCGATAATCCATTCCCGTTTCTGCGATATGGATCAGGTTAACCAATCCAACGATCCCCTCAACTTCGTGTCCATGCACCGGACCAAGAAAAAACACTACCGGCTTGTAGGTGCTGTCCCTGTTGGCAAAATAGGAATAATCCCCGGCTCCAATGGCCGAATTGTAATTAGCCCGGGAATAAAAATCCTGCTTTTCACCATAAAAAACAGCATAAACAGGCAATCCCCCGGGCGACATAGATATTACCTTTACATCACCTTTTTTTATATTGTTTACCTCTTCCTCAATGGCATTTAAACCGGATTTGAAAAAATCAGGGATATCCTCATTATTGGGCGGATCACCGGCCTCTATTGTTACCTGGGAAAAGGAATTCTCAATCCCGGGTAAAAATACAAGGGTCAGAAAAAGAATAAAAACTGTTCTTTTCATAACAGATCATTTTAAGATCAGGAACAATCCCTTGCTACTTAATAATCCTTTTATTTATTACTCCTTTATCAGTAAATAATTGCAACAGATACATACCGGAGGTTAATTCTTTAACATTCAGCTTGTTGATTGTTTTTATATTGTTGATATCAACCCGCTGGCCCAATAAATTGATCAGGCTGATCTGACGAACGTGTATTTCTTCGGGCACCTCAATATACAGTTGGTTTTTGAATGGATTGGGATAAACCCTTACCTTGTCAGCAATCAATTGATCTAAACCTGATAACTGATTCTCCCTGAACTGCTCCATAGCATTTATCAATACGGCGAAAACCATACTGATCTCACCCTGGCTGGCAGATTCATTGTCAAGTACTGTCTGTGCTGAATCAATTGCCGCAAGGAGGATCTCTGATCCATTTACGCCGGAATCATACAATCCGTTAGCTACTGTAACTGAATCAGATAATTCAGTTTTGTCAACAATTAATTCTTCAGCACCGATGACTACCTCTGTATAACTGTTCCAGGCATTTGAGGAATTTCCACTGCCGGTAATTCTCAGGTAACGGCCAACCGATTCTGAAATATCAATTTCTTCCAATTCGGCTGTTGTTCCACTGCTGCTGCCTGTAAAAACCTCTGTCCAGTTCTCATCATCAGTACCAACCTCAACTTTAAAATTTGAGGCCCTTGTATCTCCATAGTAAAAAGCCATTTCCAGGGAAGAAATAGTATGTACAACGCACATGTCATACTTAATCCATTGAACTCCTTCTGCCGACCACCTTGTAGCCAGGTCCCCATCCAGCGTGTTTTCAGGAATATTAGGTTCCTGAGTTCCGGTTGCTGTGACATAACCGCAAACATGTGAAAAATTGACCGTGGTGTTGGATTCGATGTCATTACCTGCAATATCCAGAACATTATTTACAATTAGTGAATATTCAATTTCTTCTTCAAGATTCAGTACTTCAAGGGTAACACTTTTCATGTTTTGACTTAAAACAGAGCTGAGAACAACTATATCATTATCGATTGCATAATTCTCAATATTCTGTGCTGAGACTTCATTCAGCCGCTCATTAAACGATACCTCAATTTCGTTGGGTCTGATACTCGTCACGGATAGAATCACAGGAGGTATGGTATCGGGCCCGCTGAGATATTCGTATGCTCCGATATCAAATCCTGCCCCCTGGGGGCGAATATTCCCATCCTTGTCAATAAATGGGGCTTCTTCATCTGTACCGGCATCAATGGCTGCACAACCTTCTTTCAACCGAAGGTCAAAATGGTCATAGTCGACAAAGAAATCATTATAGTTGCTTACAATGATGTTGAAATCCACAGTCCCTATGCCGGCAGTATTTGACATGCTGGTTGTTAAATTATTTCGTATCACATTCCCGGTACCCAGCGTTCCGTCTTTGTGTGCGCCAATCTGGATCCAGGGCGGCCCGGGAGTCAGATTATTCCTGTCAACCACCGTGTTGTTTATAATCAGGCAATTACGGGCACCCAATAAGGTAATGCCGTGCCAGTGACTGGTGATCACAACATTATTTTCGATCACCCAGTCTTCAAACATGCCGTCAAAACAACCCATGCCCTGGAGTGTCCCCCTCATCGGCTGATCAGGGTCAGTGTAATTGAGGATTGTATTTCCTCTGAGTACAATGCCATAAACAGTTCCTGTCCCCACAGTGCCTCCCGGCCCACGGCTGTATGACTGGAAACCATCGTCGTGATTGTCATCTACATCGTAACAATTCTTAACGGTATTATATTCGAAGGTGTTATAATTGCCGATTCCCCGCATTCCATCACCCGAGAAGTTCTCAATGACATTATTCGCAATCAGGTTATCTTCTCCTCCTGATTCAACTATAATACCATGGTCAACATTCAGGAAATGGCTGTTCATTAGAACATTGTTATCACCGCTTATATTTGCACCACTGCATGCATTGCTTACCCAGTCGCCGGCTGCCCATGGTGTATTATCTAAAACAGAATAAATAAAACAGCTGTCAACGATTATTTCAGATGCACTATTCGTGATTGTCAGGATAGTGGATCTTTCATATGTTGGAGCTGTTTCCGGACTGATGGTTATCTCCTGGAACCTCCACTTTTTCGCATTGCTGAAGGTTACCCTTTTGCAGGTGGGATGATGGCCTTCCAGGGGCAGAATAGTGACGTAACCATCGTTTATACCCTTCACTGTGACCGTTCCGTGATGCCCCGAAAGCAGGAATATTGTATCACCTGCCTCAAAGGTTTTTCCTTCCGAAAAAACTTCAGCCAGTGTCCTCCAGGGGTCTTCTTTTGATCCATCGTCAGCGATGCTGCCATTCATCGGATCAACATAATAATTGGTTGCCGCCAGATATCCTGTTGCAATAATTAAAACGGCAACCAGGTATAATTTTCTGAATCTGATACTGAATTTCATTTTTTTCATCGTTCATTTTTTATGAAGCGGTAAGCTCCGTTGTATCCATCATCCCAGTTCACCCTGATAAAATATATCCCCTGGCTGAATGCTTCCAGGTTGATGTCAGTCAAACCGGTGGTTATCTTCCCTGACTGAAATACTTTATTCCCATAGATATTGTAAATTTCAATGCATTCCATTCCCTGGGCTGTCTCCATATACAAATGATCTTTTGCAGGATTGGGATAAAAGCTTAGCGGCCGTGCCATAAGGCTTTTCAAACCCATTGTGGAGGCAAGCCTGGTGATTGAAACATCATCGAACCAGGCCTGGTTCCGGTAATATGTACCAAGGCCAATACCCCCGTTGTAGTATATTGAATCTTCCGGCTCAACGGAGAAAAGCTCATCATCGTTCCTGTATACAGTAAGCATCGAATCAAGGGAAACCAGTTTATAATCGTTCCAGTTCAAATCTTCCACGCCATACGTTTCATAATCGTCAAGCAGCCATTTATATGCAGTTGGGCCGCCCATCCTGGTGAAAACTCCTGATTCATTGATCTCTGAACTTAATTTTACATAGGAATAATAACCCTCACCATGATGACCAAGCACTATCATCAGGTCATTGGGATGAGAACCACTGATTGATTTGGCTTTGAAGGTCATCTCAAAATGCTGGAAAACAGAGTCTTTTAACAGCATGAACTGGCCACTGGTGGGATTAATGCCACTCATCCCGACGATATAATTTTCATTTTCCTTTTTCACCTCCCAGATGGTTTTGTCCTGAACAGTATAGTTGAGAAAATCACCATAGTATGCGATATCGCTGAATTCCGTTACCGGAAGTATCGGCACCATAGCAATTTTAAAGGCCACGATAGCATCAATAAGGTTTGTGACAGATTCATTAATATCAGCTTGAATTATATTGGTATCTGCCAGTATAGCCTCCGCTGCGTCAATGACTGTTTTGAAGATGGCTTTCGACCCGGCCTCGTATTGCCCTTCTGCTTCTCCCTCCACCGCCTCATCATGAAGATTACCGGCTTCGGAAACCAGTTCAGTAAGTACCGACTTATCAAGGACAATGGATTGCTGAAAAGCTTCAATATCAGATTCCAGTTCGTCGGCCGCAGCATCAATTTCACCCTGGCTTACCGCGGTGGTAATTACATTTTCCGCGCTGTCAATATTCAAACTAAACTGAGCCATGGCTTCGGCCGGGTAATGTCCCGGATCAGTGCCCTCTTCCGCAGCATCATATAAATCATGTGCCTCCATTATTAAGTCTGACAATGGCTTTGCATTCATATTTTTTTTTGTCAGGATAAGCCGGTAAGTATCTTCCAGGTCAATTTTCACTGATCCTGTGCCATTTGCATCTGTGATTACCTCCATACCCGAAGTCTCTTCTTCCTTAAACAGGTAATAATGAGTGGATGGAGTCAATCCTCCGAGGTTGATATTAACACTATCTTCAATAACTGAGGAGGAGGAGGGCCCCAGGCTGTAAACCACCTCAGATGTGTCGGATGATATGCTTTCAATGCCAAAATTTACTTTCTGACTGGCACTGAAGTATTCAGCAGAATTGAACCTGAGAGTATCCCCGTTTACCAGCATGACAGATGCCATTTTGCTACCGGCAATATTCTCATTCAGCAAGAGCGTGTTTCCATTGAACAGGATCGGTCCTGTATTACCTGTCACTTCAGGCTCTTTCTGAAAAAGGGTATATTCATATTGTACTCCGTTTTCAACTTTTACACCCAGGGTGGATGCATTGTCAATTGTCGCATCAACCTGGCTGAGATTACTGGTATTGTTGGGCCAAAGGATCACAAGGTATTTGTTTACCTGCTGACCCTCCAGGCGTGCACGCAGGATATTTCCGATCTTGTTGGTTGTTAGCGACCAATTTGCCTCAGCAGGAGCGAGGATCCTGGCCAGTGCCGTTGCATTTCCATTACTTACCTCATAGGTTTTACTGCCTGAAGTTGAGAGGTTGCCTTTGGTTTGTAACCGCCATTCAAATGTTCTCCCTGCGGTTGCAGATTCCACGTCATCATAAATAACGAAATAATTCGCCATCCGGGAAACAAAAGTACGGTCGAGTTTCTCCATATTAGGATAGACCCCTTTCATGTCACCCGAAAAAACCACCTGGTTATCGATAGTAAAAAAGTCTTTTGGATAGGCATACCGGCTCTGGTCTGTTTCCGGCTGGCACCATCCCCCGCCACCACCATACTGGGTCAGATCATCGACAATAAATGTGCTGTGCTGTGTGGTAATCTTGTGCTCTTTCTCATAGCCATCTCCTGTAGTTAAAAAACTGCCTTTTGAGAACAACAGGAATGTGCCCTGGTCAGGATCATCATGTGCCACATTTACATAATTCGTAAAATGTGAATATTCCGAACCACGGGTTTCATTAATCAGTTTCCCTCCCAGTGGTCCACATTTGAAGGCAACAGCTGTAGCATCCGGTCCCCAGTCTGAACGTGTTGTAACAATCCCTATATCATCAAAATAACGGGTCAGCGGGATCTCTGTTAACTCTTTTTGTTCCAGCAGAGGATCGTTAAAAAGGATAAACCATTGCCTCAGGAAAAAGTCACCGGCATATTTTTCTCTTAATTTATGTGCCGTATATTGAATATATGGATCCTGGGTGAACCTTGCTATCTGAAACAAATAATTTGGACCACTTGCAGACGCAGAATTACCTGCATCTCCAAAACCAAAGCCGCTGACCATTCCCGGTACGACGTGATGGATATAATAATAGCCAACATTGTGATAATGTTCGCTTGTTGTCAGGTCTATTCCTGTACAATGTTTCAGTCCATAGATACCTGGATAAAGCATCTGTCCGCCATAGTTTGAATAGTTCAGCCCTTCATGGTTCGACCCGTCATGGGGCGACATATAACCGATCCGCCTCCAAACAGTTATGACATTGTTGAATTCGTTTTGATCACCCGGGAACTTATCGTATAGGATAGCAGCACAATACAGTGCTGCAGTGGCCCTGAAATGCATATGATTGTTCTGATAATCATTGGTCCAGTAGTCATTCAAATCAAATCCGTGGGTCCTGAACTTTATAAGGCCTTCTTCAAGCAAATACTCATAATCATCCCGTTCATCCTGGGAAAGATAATTATACATGCAATCGTACAACAGGGCAAACCCAGCCAGTTTATGAGCCATATCCAAATCAATTGACGAACCTGCATCAAAATCCCAGTCTTCTCCATAGGCTGTACTCAACCATACATTTCCTTTATCTATCAACCCCTGGTCCCTGGTCATGGCGATACCAATTCCAAGCCGACTGAAGTACCACCACTGTTGCTGTCCAAGAATGCTGGTATTGGTTGTATATCCTATATTCTTACAGTCATTCACAAACAATTGCCATTCTTCTGGCATATAGGTTTGTGCAAGAATCGCCTGTGCATCAGCCTCTGCCTGCGTAAACAATATTCTTGGGTGCTGTCCAACCAATTCCGGTTTCAGAGTAAATACATCCTGAGCCTGCAATGCCCCGATGGAACTAACCATTGCCAAGCCAATGATTAAGTTTCTCATTCTCATTATTCTATCGTTCATTTTATCAAGATTTATAGATGTTTATTAAAAAAGTTGAATATGCTTTCATTTTCAAATACATGTCCACCCGGGTGCTCAGAATATTGAAACCGCTCTCCGACACCCAGTTTATCATAATAACCGGCCGCCTTCTTAACTTCGCGGCGAACTCCGTCAAGATCGAACAAAGTATCTTCAGCGCCCATCTGTATCATCAGCGGACGGGGACAAACCATCCCGGCCACCTGGGCATTGCCAAACATCTTGAATAGGTCTTTGTCCGATCTGTTTTGAGCGCTGTCCACCCGGTTAAGAATACCTTTATGTTCCCGGAAATTTGCAGAGGCTACGGCGGCTTTAATATCCGTGTACAGGGCTGCTACATGAAGTGTATAGAATCCTCCCCATGACAGGCCCGTCATTCCGATCCTGGAGGGATCTATCTCAGGCCGGTACCTTGCCAGTGTTTTCGTGCTCTCAATGATCATCTGCAATTCCATTCCGATAATACTCGTCCCCAGAAGTTTCAACCTCCTGTCGAGTAGATCCCGTTCTGCCCCTTCAATAGCCGGGTCATCAGCATATCCACATCGCATGATCAATCCCGGTGCCCATACTATATATCCTCTTTTCACCGCTTCATGTCCAAACGAATGATAATTAACCCTTGTATCCAAATCACAAATGGCCTCGGGATTGCCGCCTCCTCCGTGCTGACAAACCAACAGGGGAGCCCTGTCCTTAATGTTGTGTGGTACCATATACAATCCATAGGCTTCAATTCCTTTCGCGACTTCAATCCATATCCTGTATACCGTGCACACTGAATCTTTACCTGCAAGGACCACCCTTGGCTCTGATCCTTGTTGCGCAAGAGGAGGAGGGTAGCCGTAGTAGTCAGCCAGTTGCTTCCTGTAAGGAATAACGGATTCTTCGTATTTGTCGGTCCGGGAAAAATCAGGATTGAACCGGGTTAATGATTTATCCTTTTGTTGCTCAATTAAAAGATCAGTATAAGCTCTTAACTCAAGATGCTGTTGTTTTCTGATGGGAAACGATTCAGAAAATTTCTCCCTGTATTGTGCCGGAATATCCTGGGCCCAAATTCCCGCCGGACCGGCAATAAAGGTTATTGCTAACAATAACATGAATGATCTCAGGATTTTTCTGTCCATTTCAATTTTCAATTATAATTTTTTGCAGGCTGGGAACTTCGTTTACCCACATATTAAGCATATATATACCAGGTTTATAATTACTTATATCTATATTATTCGCATCAAACCCTTGTAACCAGGTAACATTTCCGGTCATATTAATCAAGGCACATTTCTGAACCGGATTTTTACTGCATATGGTTAAATAACCTGAACCGGGATTAGGGAATACCCTCACTCGCTGATTCAGGATATGATCAACCACAGTATTTAAGAATCCCATCTTATACAGATGTACATCATAGCCTTCAAAGGTATCTTCAAAGGCGCCATCTGATAAGCCAAGTCCACGGTCCTCGCCGATTACAGTCACCATGCCATCCGGTACGCCTTCAATGGTAAATGTTCCTTTACATGATCCGTCACGCATTGACACTGCAAAGACATACAGTGTGTCATCCAGGTGTTTAACCAACATATCAAGAGGCACATCCGGATTATCTGAGGTTACCGAAACCAGGTCAGGTTTATCGGGTGAATTCAATGCCGGAGCCAGCTGATGAATTTGTGCATTGATCTTTGTGACGGCAGGAAACATCACCGGATCATCCAGTAAGGCATTGGCATTAAATTCGGGTACCCATTCATGACAGAAATAGCCAAATCCTTTGGCGCCATGAATGAGAGCCATCCATACTTCTGCCTTAACCTGTAACGGAGTTGGAATATTATCACTGTTAATGTGTGTTGTTTCGATCCAGCACCAGGCAGGCTTACTGTCCTCCGACCATTCCCTCAGGTTATCAATACCATCGGCCACAAACCACAGGTTGTCCCTGACATGATCATATTTGCTCGTTACAGGATATATATCGAACGAAACAATATCGCATCCTTCTATATAAAGTGGATACATCCAGGTCTCTCCTGTGCATTCACCTCTGCCCACGTAATTGATATTGGATACCCCCTGTCCCAGGTTCAGGTAAACAGGCCGGGTAGCATCATTCTCTTTGATATCATCATATATCCCTTCAATGATCTCCGGGTCAATACACGGATCATACCCCCCCGAACCGTCCGACTGTGCATTGTCCGGCTCATCCTGCTGTGTCCAGCCAACGATAATAGAATTATTCGGACTATTTAATCCTGTGCTGTTCTGTGAGCATATGACCAGCATATCGGCTGCTGTTAATGCAGATAGCTGAACCTCCGTTGGCCCCTGCCATAATCCGATATAGAGATTTATCCCACCCGCTTTATAGGCAGCGGCATCGGCCGGATCCTGCAACCAGACGGCTACAGGAAAGAAATCCGGATCCCGGGGGAGTCCATTCTCAAATGGGTCAATCTGCCCGTGTAACAGATACACCTGGCAAATAAAGATTATGGATAGTATTATTCCAGAACTTTTCATATTGTTTATTCCGGCCATCCCGGAGGATTTTCATAAATATATTCAGGGAACTCAGGATCAGCAATGTCTCCAACGATAATATACCTGCGGCTCACCTGCATCGGCATCGTATCATTATCCTCATCCAATTCTGTGAAAAGCATATAACCGCCTTCTTTTTCCGGAATCTGAATAATTGTCGGAACGGTCGATTGCCAGAAAGGATCAATTTCAACAGCCACCGTGCTGTTCGAAATTATTTCTCCGTTATGATCCATGATTTTCACGCTTGCCTTTCCCGTTTTTTTATCATTCGAATCATTTACGCCAACAAGGTTGATGGCAACGGCAGATCCCGGTCTATAATGCGCGGGATTCTTTAAATACCTGCCATCTTCCAGGTCAATAAAAACGGCAAATTGTTTGTGTGTATGGTATTGCATCAGTAATGCCTGTGCAGGTTCCAGGTCCCTGATATTGCCTTTAAACCAATCCCCGGTGTATCCACCATTGTCGGTCAGGTAAACAAATGAAAAAAATCCCGAAAAAATCCTTGTCGAGCGAAGGGTTTCACCTTCGATGGCGGTTAAATAGGCCTGGAAATTCCATCTGTCCTGTGGTGTTGCATCCTTGCCCAGGAAATAATCGTATGTATCCCTTCCCGAGTATAGTTGCGTACCATCCGGCTCGTAATATTCATAATTTACCTTAGAAGGTGTAACATCCTTTGAAACAAAGTTTCCTTCCGTTCTGATGGCTGAGTTAATACCATCCCTGTTTAACCACAACCAGCCAAATTCATTCAGTATCATAGGCGAGCTTCTGAATGTGGCATTGCCCAGTCCATGCGTCTTGATGTGCAGTCTTCCGTACCTGAACGCATCCCTTCTTTGCTGAACCGCGTCGTCGTTATGCCACCACCCATGTCCCAGAGGATACCAGTGGATTTCATCCATTTCATTCACCGCCAGGTCCTCCGCACTCATGTATCCTGCATCCCATATCCGTGTGGGATCCAGTTCTTTCAGTTCGGGGATGACTACATTCCCGATATAATCCTGTTTTTGCTCATTCATGGCATCCCAGATCACAATGCTGGGGTGGTTGCCATCCGACCAGACCCAGTCGGTATATTCCTTCTTATACTGGATATCCCTTCCCCGCAAATTCCACATAGGGTACTCATTCTGAAGAAGCAAACCATATTCATCGGCCAGATCGTACCAGAAGTCGGGGAGGAGGCCGATACAAATCCTGAATCCATTCCATCCCAGCGATTTTGGGATTTCGATAAAAAGTTTCTCCACCCATTCTTTATTCCAGGGCAGGGCACCGCGGTCATTGTCTTCAAAAAACCTGTTTAAAGTAATCGTTGATCCAAGAAGACAAAATTGTTCCCCATTCAATTGAAAAGTTCTTTCAATAGCTTCAAAATCGCGCATACCAAAAGTGACCGCAATTTCATCCGAAGGTCCGATCCAGGCATAATCAGCAGGCGGCCTCTTACTTTCCGGATTGCCATAATCATCAAAGAACTTTGCATCTGCAGATACTGAGATAACTGTTTCATATAAAAACGGATCTTCCGGTGACCAGGCATGCGGATCAGTTATTTCCATTTCAAATTCAAGCTGCTGAAATTGCTGGCATTTAATCATACCATTCCTTGTGGTTTTATCAGTAACTGCTTTCCCGGTCTTTTTTACCCTTACAAATGCTGATAGGGAATATTCAATAAATGAATATTCCATGGAACGTTCGACTACCTTACCATAGTTTTCCAGAATAATTTTAGTGGTCACTTTGGAATGAGCCAGATCAGGCAGATTCAGGACTTTCTCTATCCGGACAGGTCCGGTGAAGGTAATAAAAACATCGTCCCATATCCCGGGAATATCGGTCATTTTTTCACGGTCGAATCCGGTTGCGGATTCCTTTTGCAACCAGGCTCTTTCCCCTATGCGGACCAGCAGGATGTTTTCCTTATCACAGGAAATGAATCCGGTAAGGTCACATACGACCGGGGTGTTGCATTGCATATAAGAGCCGCAGTCGTGACCATTCAAAATGACCTGGGTATTGTACCTGCTCTTCCGGATATTCAATACTGCATTTCTGTCCTGGTATTTTTCCGGTACCTCGAACCTGAATTTATACCAACTGTATCGTGGCTTATTTGTACCGGTAAAATACTCGTCGTATTGCTCAATCTCTGGCTCTGCCAGGTCTATCAAACCGGGAACCTGGATTTTCCTTGTAAATTTTTTTGGTGGGAAGGCTGTCTTGGTTTGCTCAAACTCCACAATCCCATTTAGATCAACAATATGCCTTGGTGATTGGGCAAATTCACCCTGACAACAAAGAATCAGGGCCATAAAGACCATCAGACCTAATTTGTATTTCATATTATATTATTTCAGGATCAGCTTTTCTGTTAATATATGATTTCCCTGTATAATTTTAATAAGATATATTCCCTGGCTGAGTCCAGACAGGTTAATTTCTGTTGTTGTCAGGGAGGATCCGGATTCGCTGGTGATTACCCTGTCAAAGACCTGTTGTCCATGTATATTCAACACCAGGATTTTCATTGGCTTCCCAGTCATGTTTTCAGTTGTAAGCCAAACTCTCTCACTGGCAGGGTTTGGAAATATCCTGACATTTGAAACACTGTATTCAGTCTGCATCCCAGTTGATGGTTCATCACCAAATACCCGGAACTCCATGATACTTATCCAATCTCCGTCATATTCGGCACATCCGGTAACGGTTAACCTAACAAACCTTGCAGGAAAAATGTCAAAGGTATCCGTCAGTGCAACTCCGCCGGTGGTGTTCTCCAACTGGTCAACCAGCACAGTATAACTATCTTCAGATGAAACTTTTCCGGCAATTAAATACTGGTAAGCCCTGTTCTTGAATGGGATGATCTCTGTACGATATATATTATAGATCGCTCCTAAATCGATCTCGATCCATTGAGGGAAAAATTCAGCAGTCCATTTTGTTAAAACATTACCATCAACCGACTGAGCTGCTTCATTCATACTTTCCTGTGCTGAAAAATCCATCAATTTGTTCATCGCCAGATTTTCTTTGACTTCAGGCAGGCTTACCGGTTCTCCTCCTGACAGTTTATATATTTCAGTTCCGGCCAGCAGAAAAGCCCCTACACCGAAGTCGGCAGTTGATTCATATGTGACAGGTTGTGATGAGGCTGGTTCTTTTCCCACATTCTGAACGTAACCCAGCTTTCCATCATCGTGCACGGCTGTATTCACCAGGCCGTTCCATGCTTTCTCAACCACAGGATAATAGGTTGCACTATCAAGGAACTGGTTGTTTATTCCCCATGCTAATCCATATGTAAAAAAGGAAGATCCACTTGTTTCCGGTCCGCCGAAATCATCCGGATCGGCCAGGCTGACATTCCAGAATCCGTCTGGTCTCTGTACCTCCTTCAGAGCCTCAGCCATTGCCTGAAAGGTTGAAATATATTCCTCACGATGGGGATCGTCTTCCGGCAGGTACTCCAGCACCCGAACATGGGCACCAAAAACCCAGCCATTGCCCCTCGACCAGTAACAGTTCTTTCCATTGGGAGTTGTGTACGGGGGATCAAAATTCTCATCCCTGAACCACAACCCGGCTTCTTCGTCAAATAATCCCCTGCGATACTTGTTATCGGCATACAGGTCATACATCTTCTGAAAATAATTATCATCCCCATTCATTACACCCAGCCGTGTAAAGACCGGCATGGCCATATAAAAGGCATCGATCCAGTACCAGTCATCTTTTTTGGAGCTGTTCACCATATTTTCTATGCTCTGCTGGATGTCTTCAATATAATCCGGATCCTGTTCGATTTCATACAGATCAAGATATGTCTGTCCAATGCAATGATTATCGGCAACCCTGGTACTGGTACCGCCCTTGAGTGCCCAGCCATTATTTTCAGCCCATATCATGGCATAATACAAATATTTCTGATCAGGAAATGTATGATAAAGGGCCATATTACCTGTAAAATAGGCAGCCCTGTTCCATTCCCAGTCGCCCGGGTCAATGTGGTCATTGATCCAGTGATCATTGACCAGGACTAAAGTGTTAATCACCTCCTCTTTGTCCGGAAGTTGGGCCATTCCAATGGAAAAGCAAACCGATAATCCGATACAAATCAATAAAATCCGGCCCACCATTGTATTTCTCATATTCATGTTCTTCATTGCTTCCAATATCAAGGACTTCCGTCAACTCATTAATATATCAACAGTTTTTTGGTGATTATTCCATCCTGAAAAGGAATTTGTAATATGTAAACACCTGCTGCTAAACCGGTTGTACTGACCGAAATGATGTTTGTTGATACAGGTATATAGTAAGCCCTTCCTGACATATTATACAGGATGATGTGTTCTGTCGAGAACCCGGCAGGAAGAATTACCTCAAACTGGCCATTTGCCGGATTTGGATATACCTGGATGTCGGGCAAGGATTTTTCATTAACAATACCTTCAACCGGTTCTTCAACGATTGGTGTTATCTTAAATTCATCAAAATAAACCTCATCATTATATGAACACAGGCCAACTTTTCCCGACGGAAAATCTTCCTCAACCTCCCAGTCATTGTCATCTGTTTCGTAATATAAATACCCATCAACCACTTCAAATGAGAAAGTATGGTAATCATCATCGGGGATAACGGATTCTCCCAGGTTTAGTATAGAATACCTGACACCATTGGTCACCCTGAACAGCTCATTGGAGCCAGCGTCCTTATTCGCCAGGAAATAGTAAAAATTGGTCGCATCAGTATATCCAAAAATGACACCATAATCGGCAAATGCATTGGATTCAAAAAACTCGGGTTGCCTGACGGTTATTTCCAATACAAAGTCCTGGAATTCAAAATCTTCCAGCAGGGAATACTCACCGGGCATATCACCGTTCTGGCTGAAATCGGTTGTGTTCAAATGATAGGTGCCACGACCGCCATCCTGCTCGAGGCTCCATCGGGATGGCGTTTTCGGCGTCCAGTTCAGCCTGCCGCCGTCTTCAAAGTCATCATAAATGGATAAAGAATATATAAAATCAATGGTATCCGCCTCCATGGTCAGGGGCGGTTCAGCCCGGTCATGGATACCGTCTGCAATCAGACTGTACTCCAGGTCACTCTCCAGTGCAGTAACACTCAAAATGACCGTCGACAGGTCAGTTTCAAGGCTTGCCCCTGAAACTGTAATTCCTTCAATGGAATAGTTGTCAAGGCTGGTGGCCGATGCCTCTTCGACCGGCTCATTGAATATCAGCCTGAGGGTATTCTCATCCTCCACGATAACACCTTTTATATACGGCTCAACAAGGTCTTTTGAGAAGGTGAAATCCGCCCATAATACAGGGCTGTCATACAATCCCTCCTTGAATGCCCGGGCCTGAACGGTGGTATTGCTCTTTATCTCAAACGACCCTTCGTATAGTGATGACAGGGCGGTAGGATAACTCCCATCGAGTGTATAATAAATCTCTGCACTTTCAGTCGGGGATGAGAGTTCCACGGATAATACCTCATCATATTCACCCGGGACGGGTGAGATAACCGGTTTTATAACCATTTGGCCTGTGGGACCGTAAAACTCAATGGCCCCCATGTCATAGAACGATTCAGTTCCCACACCGGCATTATCCACATCGGGATAATCGCTCCGGCTGCTGTCATAGAAATCCGTGAGCGGTGTAAACTCATCAACGAAGGCTGCATCGATGGCAGGACTGTAGGGTAAAAGACTAAACATATCAGCTGTTACTTCGACAAAAGTTTGTTGATCGTCGATGGGAGGGATACCTGAAAAACCCGGATCAGTGACAAAGATGTCATGGTCCTGCAAGGGCATTCCCTGGTTT
The DNA here is from genome assembly GCA_964477295.1 of uncultured Bacteroides sp. GTDB lineage: Bacteria > Bacteroidota > Bacteroidia > Bacteroidales > SM23-62 > CAYZEZ01. The sequence goes on from CAYZEZ010000009.1 coordinate 33,640, forward strand.
TTCTGGGCTATGATGTTATAATCAAAATGATGATTCTCAGGGTCAAAACTTATCCCTGCGTGGTTCAGGTTTATGCTCTGGATAATGTTATTATATGCTTCCAGGTTGTATACATCTGCTCCTAATGCGAGACCACCATAGACACTTTTCCAGAATATATTATTGTAGAGTTTTACTCCATCCGCATAATGGATATACAGAACAAAACCAGTTGCCGGGGAATAGAAAATGTTGTTGATAAGTGTCAGGTTCGTAACCTGACCGCCCCAATTGCCGAGGATGAGACAGGAGGTTGATTTTATGTCATACAACAGGTTCCCATCAAGAAGCACATCCGATGAATAGGAAATCTCAAAACCGTCGCTGTGTCCGTTATAGCATGGTCCCTGGACCTGACCATCCGTTCCTTTGCCAAGCAGGTGATGGATCTTATTTCCGATGAAGCTAACGTGGCTGGCTCCGCTCATTTCCACCCCGTCATCTGCAATGTTATGGATGTCGCAATTACTGATGACCAGGTATGAACAGTTGGATGATATTCCCAGTCCAGAACAGGCATTGTCCAGGCCATCAATTTCACAACTGTCAATCAGGATATTGTCTGATTCGTAGATATTAACCACGTTATCCTTGTTATAACTGAAGGTGCAGTTCCGGATAGTGACATGGCTGCAATTATTCAGGAACAGGTGGCCCATAGCGATATTCTCAATAACGAAATTACTCGAATCTTTTATAGCCAGGTCCTGTGCATTGATCGTTACAAGCAAGGCCAATCCGGCAAGTGTAATTACAACTCTCTTTCTCATGTTAAGCAAATTTTAATCAAAATTTATGTTCTGCTTTCCACCGGTCAGGTTCAGCTGGTTATCGCCCCAAATAAATGTTCCGGTAAGGCCACCTGGCAACTCAACAGTTCCGGTGATACCCGATGCTCCAACCCTTCTTATATCCAGCTTTATGATTCCTTTCGGATGGGGCATGGCAGCCTTTATATATTCCAGCTCACCCAGGGCTGGTTCAATCAACACTGATTTAAATCCCGGTTCTGCCGGCTGGATACCTGCTACAGTATGCAGCAGATCGAAACAGGGGCTCGCACTCCATGCATGGCAATCAGATCGCATATCAAATTCCCTTTCAGCAAATGTTGTCAGTCCAAGGTCAAGCATTATTTTCCATGGTTCTATATGGTCCAGGTAGGCATCAGCCATCCCAGTTTTCTGCAGGGCACGGAACAGGTAAAACCTGAAATAGACAGTGCATTGAATAAGATCTTCCTCGTCCAGGATCAATTCCATTAATTTTTGCTGCTCAGCTCCGGGTATAGCATTTGTAAGGATTGCAAAAATATTGGTGTGTTGTGAAAAGATCTTTTTGTCAGGTGTTTCCGCAAACAAACCCCTTGATTCATCGTAGCAGTTCAATTTTACTGCATTGATCAGGTCTCTTGCCATCCGGTTGTATTTGTCTGCCAGCCTTTTATCTCCCAGGCTGTTGAATATCTCTGCTGCGTACTGTAAAGTATAGGCATATTGTAGACTTATGTTTGCACTTTGGCCATATTCGGCGCCGGGAGGCACCCCATTGGGATATTCAGGGGCCCAGTCAGTGAAATTCCACCATTCCAGGTTTCCTAATAAGCCATTTTCATCGATCCTGCTTTCAAACCATTCAAGTACAGATCTCATTCCTTTTTGAAACTGGCTGACAAACTCCATATCGTTCCTGTACAGGTAATAATCATGGATCATATCGATCCACATGAGCGAGTAGGTTGGAATGACCTGGTAAATATATGATGGATACCTGCTTAATGTCAGCCCTTCAGGGATCCTTGACTGGTCAAATTGTTCGATGGCGTTTCGCGCCAGGCGGTCGTCGCCGGAGACATAATATGTAATTAAACACTGTATGCGTGTATCACCGATGTATTGTAACTGCTCATAATACGGGCAGTCGGCATAGGTCTCCGTGCTGTTCAACCGCTGGGTTCTCCAGGCCACGTCCCATATATCTGAAAGCAGGGGATCATCTGATTCAAACGATCCGTTCTCTTCAAACGGGTATGCCCAGAAAATCCCGTAAAAATCATTCAGGCTGAGGGCCTCGTCTGCTGTTTCGATATCCAGTTGAATGAATCTGTATGTTCTGTACCAGAGGGTAGTGTAAAGCCGGTTATTTCCACCATCCGGATAAATGAGATCATAATACCCCATGATGTGTTTTCCTTCTGTCTCATTCCTGTTGCCTTTCCTCAGGCTGGTATTAAAATGGTCATCCGATCCCATGTCCTGCTCATCTACTGTTTCAAAAAGGGATTCTGCATAGGTGATTTTTATTTTGCTTCCTTTTCCTCCTGTGGTAACCAGTTCAGGATATCCTATTGTAAGCCAGCTCTGGTCGAGAAGGAGGGAGGCTTTGGTATTCGGTGGGATAGTCAGATCCTTTTCACCCGACAGGAAACCGTTATGTGTCTTAACTCCCTCGCTCCTTACGACGTTGGAAATGCGGACCAGTTTTTCTTCCATGGGGGGGATATTTCGGGGGACAAGGAACCAGGAACTCCCAAACAGGAAATTTCTGCCGACAGCTGCTTCTGTCTGGGCAGTTCTGGGAGTCAGCCATTTGCTGTCATCGAATGACAGCTCCTTCCATCCCCAGGGATAAATTGCTCCCGTGATTTCGTCGCATGGGCCTGCTGCATAATAACCGCCAACAGAATCACTGGTGATCGGAATGAAATTATATGATTTGTTTTTAATTACTCTCCAGTTGGAATCACCTGTATTTATTAGGACCTGATTTGTTGAATCACTCTGAAGGATAAAAGCCGTCTGGTTGGTATGCTGCTCTGCGTGCCGATATTCTCCAAAATTGATTACTTCAGCGGCAACAATGTTTTCACCTTCGCGCAGGTATGTGGAAATATCTACTGTTTCGTACCGCCAGTGTAACAGGTACCCCCTGGCAGGACCATAACTGACCCTGTGCCCATTTACATAAAGCCTGTAGCGGTTATCGGCCGAAACATAAATAATATATTTTTCTGGTTTTTTATCCAGTTTAAAAGTGCGACGGAATAGAAATACTCCATAATCTAATGTTGATTCGGTAGGATGGGTAATCCATTTTGCTTTCCATGTATGTTTCAGCTTTGAAAAATCCTTGCCATCAGCATTTTCCAAAACGTTTGATTCCTGTGCAGTCAAAATTAAATTAATCATTAAAACTGCTAATACAACTATTATTCTTTGTTGAATCATTGAATAATTATTATCTGAAAGGGATAGAACATGATAAAAAATGGGAATAAAAAGCACTTCCTTATATAAAGAGGAGCCTCCCCTGAGGAAGGCTCCAATTAATACATCTACCAAAGGAGGAGTAAAGATGTATCAAACACAGACTACTTACTCTGAAAAAATAAACTACTACTGAGAGAAAAGTCTCACAGGGCAAGCCCTGTGAGACTTAACATAAGTTATCTGATGATCAGCTTATTGATAGCTACCTTACCTGTATCCATTGTAGTACGGATGAAGTAAAGACCGCTGTCAAACTGACCCGTTCCGATGGTAAGAGAGGATTCTCCATGAGTGAGTACCTCCATTACTTTCTGGCCTGTAAGATTATAGATCTCAACCTTACGGGCATTGTCAATATCGGAAAGGGTAAATTCACCGGCAGCAGGGTTCGGAAATACCAGTACACCCATTGATCCGGCATCTATCAAGTCCTCAACGGAAGTGTATACTCCGGCATCTACGTTGTCAAAGTATACCTTGTCGTTGCCTGAACCTATACCTATCTGACCTGGTCCTTCCAGAAGGTCTTTCATCGCCTGTGGAACGGCTTCCATTAATTCATTTACCGTTTGAGCCATGGTGAGCGTATCCACATCGATCTGATAATACAAATTACCATTGACCATCATTTGCAGGATTGTTCCAACCCGTACAACTTTTATGGTGTTCCAGTCATCGAAACTGGTGTCGTCAACATAAGGTATACAGGTTTCCGGCGGGATCTCTTCAATCGGGTCGCCCGGATCATCTCCATGCTTCAGTTTATAGGTTTTGCCATCCACAACGACGACAAATCCTGACAGGCCATATGCATCATTTCCGGCTCCGGTAACAGGACCGTGATGATTGAAGAAATCTGCACTCGCATAATTGTTTGCATCCTGATACACAAAGAACAGACGTGCATCTTCGTAGAAGTACGAATCTACAGGTCCAGAGGCTCTCTTGAATAATTTAACATCGGCGGATACAAAAAAGTCTGCATCGCCATAAATCTCATCATTCAGAATGCTCATCCGGTTTCCGCCAGCCTCTTTGGCTGCCGTTATACCGTACCTGGTATCACCATCTTCTTCAAGGACATCCCATAACCATGGATTCACTTCCGTGTAGTTGCCGGCTTCACCAAGTATGGCAATGTCGCTGAATTCGCCTTCAACGCCAATGTATCCGGCATAGATCCAGTCAAACAGAACCTTGTCATTGGAGGATCCGATACCGATCTTACCTTTGCCAAGCATCAGGTCTTTGGCACCCTGCGGTAGTTCTTCCCAGTGGTTAAACTGCCACCCATTATAAACCTGGCCTAAGGTCAGGGTATCCACATCGAGTTCAAAATAAGTGTCACCGTTAACCATCATCCTCAGGATGGTACCTTCACGTTCGAACTGGATCCAGTTCCAGTCATTGAAACTGCCATCGTCCTCGAAAGGAATACAGGTTTCGGCCGGGATCTCTTCTATAGGATCACCCGGATCATCCAGTTTGGTCAGACGGTATTCCTGTCCTTCGTACATTACACGGAATCCTGACATACCGAATGCATCGGCTGCTCCAACAGGACTACCTGTAACTCCGATACCGGCAGTGTTAAAGAACATGGCCTGGGCGAAATTGTCTTCATCGATGTATGAGAAGTATATTACTGCATCCTCAAATTTAGCTGCATCTGTCATTCCGTCTGGTCTCTTGAACAGCTTAGCATCCATCGATACCCAGTAATCGTGATCAAAGTCCATGGGCTGGTAGATACTCTTGCGGTTTCCGCCTGCGGCTTTCTCGGCAGTCACACCATAAACGACTTCATAGTCTTCCTCTGTGGTTTCAACAACATCCCACAACCATGGATTCAGCTCCATCCAGTTAGCAGCATCACCCATTGGCAGATTCTCGTCGTCGAAAATTCCGCTCTTCTCGATCCAGCCTGCTTCTACATTGTCGAAATATACCCGGTCATTGGAGGATCCAATGCCTACCTCTCCAGCACTGAATATCAGGTCGAGGACTGCAGAAGGTATTGCATCAATGGAATCCAGCCTGTTGCCAGTTAAGAATTCAATGGATGTTACTGTGTCGAGTCCGATTGCATGGTATACTTCTCCGTTTACAACCATACTGAGCACAGAATCTTCAAGCATTACCATCACTTCGTTCCAGTCATCGAAACTGGTGTCATCAACATAGGGGATACATGTTTCTGGCGGTATCTCTTCAATCGGATCACCCGGGTCATCGGAATGCATAAATCCATATCCCTGGCCGTCGACCATGAAATTTAATCCGGAAAGACCAAGAGCATCAGTCTGACCTATCGGATTATCCTTTGCAGGTCCGTGTGTATTGAAGAACTGGGCCCAGGCATAATTATTTGCATCCTGATAGGCAAAATACAATCTTCCGTCTTCCCACCATGGTGTATCAGCTACTCCTGAAGGCCGTTTCTGTAGTTTCATATCAGCCTTGAGATAGTAATCATGTCCGCCAA
>CAYZEZ010000010.1:0-37875 GCA_964477295.1 uncultured Bacteroides sp.
CGATGAATCGCAGGGAGTCGTTGTTGACTGGAAAAAGCAAGAGGTAACAGAGGAAATTGAAAACCCGGGATCTTACGGTTATCCGATGCGTGGATGGGAGTCTTTTACAGTGAATGATGCAGTTGCTTATATTGATGCTTCCCAATCTGCCGGGTCGACAGGCACCGGTGGATCGATGGCCCGGTTTATTATTTACAACCAGGTTTTGTATGCTATCGACCAGTCAAACCTTCATTTGTTTAGCCTGACGGATGCGACAGACCCAATGCCGGAAGGTGATTATTCGGTGGGCTGGAACATTGAAACAGTATTTATCGCCAGGGATCACCTGTTTATTGGTGCCCAAAGCGGGATGTATATATATAGCCTTGACGACCCGGTTAATCCCGGCTATGTCTCCACCTACTGGCACATGACCAGTTGCGACCCGGTAGTGGTCCAGGGCGACTATGCCTATGTAACTCTGCGTACCGGCACTCTTTGCCAGGGAGAAGCCAACGAGCTGGATGTGGTCTACCTGAAAAACCTGGAGAATCCTCAATTGTTAAAATCATACAATATGGTGAACCCCCATGGATTGGGCATTGATAGCGATAAATTATTCATATGTGACGGAGAAGCGGGATTAAAGGTCTATTGGGCCGATGATCCGCTGAATATTACTAAAAATAAAATTGCCCAGTTCGAAGATATCAATGCCTTCGATGTGATACCGATAGACGATCTGCTGATAATGATAGGGGAAGAGGGATTATACCAGTATGATTATTCTGATGTAACGAAGATGAAGTTATTAAGCGTACTGCCTATATTTGATGATTAGGTAGTAAAACCATAGGCAAGCAAAAGGAGGTCTGTTTTTAATAGATCTCCTTTTTTGCTGCTAACAGGGTGTTTTTCAGCAAACCTACCCGGGTCATGGGTCCAACCCCACCTGGGACAGGAGTAATATAACTGCATTTAGGGGCGACTTCTTCATACAGGACATCTCCCTTTAATTTGAAGCCTGATTTGGTCTGGTCTGAAGGGACCCTGGTTGTTCCTACATCGATAACCACAGCACCTTCCTTGACCATATCTGCAGTTACAAATTCCGGTTTTCCCATTGCTGCGATGAGGATATCTGCCTCTTTTGAAAAATCCTTAATGTTTTTGGTCCTGCTGTGGCACACCGTGACCGTGGTGTTCCCGGGATCTGATTTTTTTGCGAGAAGGATACTGAGAGGTCTGCCCACGATATTGCTGCGCCCGATAACAACACAATTCTTTCCCTGGGTTTCGATATTGTAACGCTTGATCAGCTCCATGATTCCGGCCGGTGTGGCCGATACGTAGCACGGAAGCCCGATCACCATCCTGCCCACATTGACCGGATGGAAACCATCCACATCCTTGGAAGGATCGATGGCTTCGATCACCTTGTTTTCTGAGATGTGATCCGGCAGCGGGAGCTGGACGATAAATCCATCCACTTCGTCGTCTTCATTCAGCTCTTTCACCTTTTTGAGCAGTACTTCCTCCGTGATCGTATCTTCGAAACGGAACAGGCTGGAGACAAACCCTACCTCCGCGCAATCTTTTACTTTGTAGTTAACATAGGTTTCACTGGCTCCATCGTGTCCTACAAGGACCGCAGCAAGATGAGGTGCTTTCTCTCCGCGACTTAGCATAGCTTTAACTTCTTCCGCAATCTCCTGCCGGATCTCTGCGGCTGTAGCCTTTCCATCAATGATTTTCATATGAGCTTGGTTACTGTTTTAATTTATATTGTTCCGCATTCCGGGTTCCGGGTATATTTGCTTCGGAATTCATTATTCACCATACTATTCTCCCTCTTTACTTCAAAAATTAAAAATCGTTAAATGTTTCATTCGCGAGGGCGGTTGTGATTGTGGCCTAGTGCGTGCCGAGCAATCATTATTCTTAAATCATTTGAATTGTGGCAGATTCCCCATTGCCCTTGCTTTATTCTTACTCCCCTGCATCATCTTCATCATCTTCCTTGTTTCATCAAATTGTTTTAGCAAACGGTTTACATCCTGTATGGATGCCCCGCTTCCATTTGCAACGCGTTTGCGCCTGCTTCCGTTCAGAATGGAAGGATTTTCACGTTCATAAGGGGTCATGGATTGTATGATTGCTTCAATGCCCTTGAAAGCATCGTCATCAATATCAAGATTTTTCAAAGCTTTACCAACACCAGGTATCATTGAGGCCAGGTCTTTGATATTGCCCATTTTCTTTATCTGTTGGATCTGGGATACGAAGTCGTTGAAGTTAAACTGGTTTTTGGCGATCTTCTTCTGCATCTTCCTGGCCTCTTCCGTGTCAAACTGGTCCTGCGCCCGTTCAACCAGAGAGACTATATCACCCATTCCCAGTATCCTGTCGGCCATCCTTGCCGGATGGAATACATCCATTGCATCCATCTTTTCACCTGTCCCGACAAATTTGATGGGCTTTTGTACAACTGATTTAATTGAAAGGGCTGCCCCACCGCGTGTATCGCCATCCAGCTTGGTCAGAACCACTCCATGAAAATCGAGTCTTTCATTAAATTCCTTTGCCGTATTGACTGCGTCCTGACCCGTCATTGAGTCGACGACAAATAATATTTCATGCGGAGAAACTGCATCCTTGATGGCAGCAATCTCATCCATCATGGCTTCATCGATAGCCAGGCGACCAGCCGTATCGATAACCACCGTATTGTGACCCTGCATTTTGGCATGCTTTATGGCTGCCTTGGCGATCTTAACCGGCTGCATGTTCCCCTCTTCGGTGAATACCGGGATATTTACCTGCTCACCGAGCACTTTTAACTGTTCGATAGCGGCTGGCCTGTATACATCGCCTGCAACAAGCATAGGATTTCTTCCGCGCTTTGTTTTCAGATAGTTTGAAAGTTTAGCTGCAAATGTTGTTTTACCGGAGCCCTGTAAACCGGCAATTAAAATAACAGTGGGATTCCCTTTAAGGTCGATCTCCTCGTGCTCCCCTCCCATCAATGCAGCCAGTTCGTCGTGAACAATCTTCACCATCATCTGGTTGGGATTTATCGCCGTAAGGATCTTCTGTCCAAGCGCTTTTTCCTTCACATCGTCGGTGAAATCCTTAGCAATCTTATAGTTTACGTCGGCATCCAGTAATGCTCTCCTGACATCCTTCAGGGTCTCCGCCACATTGATCTCTGTGATCCTTCCCTGTCCTTTCAGTATCTTAAAGGATCGCTGCAGCCTGTCGCTTAAATTTTCAAACATTTCTTATACAATTTTAGGACATACAAAGGTATAAAAAGAAGACAGAATTCAGAAGTCAGAATTCCTGATCCAGTATTCTTCTGATCATTGCTTTTAACTCAGGTAAATCTTTAACGATTACCTCCCATACTGCCGATAATTCGATTCGAAAATATTCATGCGACATCAGGTTTCTGAATGCTCTTACCTTATACCATGTATATTGATACTTATCCAACAGATCTTTTTCAACATGCCCCACCGCCTCACCGGCAACACTAAATTGAAAGAGGACTGCGCTTGAGATTAGTGAATTATTAATGAATTCATCCATATTAATTCCAGTAACAAACAATTCAATTTGAATAATTGCCTTCTCAATTTGAAGCAATCTGTACTGGTTATCGGCTTTTCTTTCTTTCATATATCTGGATCATGTCTTGTTTTACATTTGCAAGTATCCTGGGTATAAAGGAATTAATAAAACCCACATCCACTTTCCTGTTGAGCACCTCTTCAAGACGGTATTGCAACCCGGCAAGATCAAAGTAACTAAATCCATGATCTGTATTCACGGCAATATCAATATCACTTCCGGGTCTGTCTTCATTCCTTGCAAAAGATCCGTAAATCCATGCATTAATAATCTCAGGGTACTTATTCATAACTTTCACAACCTGTTCTATGATCTGAGTTCTGTCCATAACTGCAGGTGCCTTATACTCCAAGACATTCTCTGCAATCTTCAAGGCTTCTAGTGCGTTTTTATCTTCTCCAACTTCATATAAAATCCTATCGCTTAAATATATTTTTAACATCTCATTTTCATCATAATTAAAGAATTTGGCCAGTTTAATAACCTGGTCTTTTTTAATCTTGCGATATCCCCGTTCCATTTTACTCAGGATGGCCTGGTCAATGTCCAGAATAGCTGCCACCTTCCTTAATGGATATCCCTTTTCAACTCTAAGTTCTCGTATTAATCTCCCGATACGTTGCATTTTGACAGGAAAATTTTGACAAAATTAGTCAAATATCAATTAAAATCAAATCAAAGTTCAGGTTTCGTCGTCACCACAATTCAAATTCTGAAACCCTTGCAGGACAAGCCTTGACATTAAGGCAAACAATACCATTAATGAACGGGAGTATTACATTCGTTCGGGGACTTCTATACCCAATAGCCACATTCCTTTTTGAATGGAGTTGGCGGTAACTTCAGAAAGGTTTAGTCTTAGCCTGACTGAATCCTCTGTGTCGGCTTTGAGAATCGAAAAATCGTGGTAAAACTGGTTATATTCCTTCGCCAGCTCATAGAGGTAATTGGCGATGATAGCTGGATTAAGTTCGCTGGCGGCTGTATCTATAACCTCCTGCATCTGATGCAATAATTTGATCAGTTCAATCTCTTTTGGATTGGGCTCGATATCGATGTCATGAGCTGGTTTGATTCCGGATTCAGCCGCTTTTCTGAGTACCGACCGTATCCTGGCATGGGTATATTGAATGAATGGACCTGTGTTACCGTTGAAATCAATCGATTCCACCGGATCAAACAGCATGTTCTTCTTTGGATCGACTTTCAGGATGAAATATTTCAAGGCACCCAGTCCAATGATGCGAAAGATGTTTTCCTGCTCTTCATTATTGAATTCATCAAGCTTTCCTAATTCTCTGGACATTTCTCCGGCTGTCCTCACCATTTCGTCGATAAGGATATCGGCATCTACCACCGTTCCTTCCCTGGATTTCATTTTACCGTGGGGCAATTCCACCATTCCGTATGAAAGATGATACAGGTTTTCTGCCCATGAGTAACCGAGCTTCTCAAGAACCAGTTTCAGTACCTGGAAGTGATAGTTTTGTTCATTACCTACCACATAAATATGCGAATCAAAGTCATAATCCTCGTAACGTTCATTGGCCGTTCCCAGGTCCTGGGTAATGTAAACCGATGTACCATCGCTTCTCAGCAATAATTTTTGGTCGAGCCCCTTGTCCGTAAGATCTGCCCAGATTGATCCGTCGTCTTTCTTTGTGAAGACTCCTTTTTTCACTCCTTTAAGTACAAGGTCACGGCCCAGTTCATACGTATCAGACTCATAATATATCTTATCAAAATCCACCCCCATTTTTTTGTAGGTAACGTCGAAACCTTCATAGACCCAATTGTTCATTTTTTCCCAAAGGGATCTTATCTCCTTATCACTGTCTTCCCATTTTTTTAATATTTCCTGAGCTTCTATGATCAGAGCTGCTTCTTTTTGTGCAGTTTCCGGTGAGGATCCTGACTGTACCAGTTCTGCCACTTGCTTTTTGTATTCCTGGTCGAACTTCACATAGAAATCTCCTACCAGGTGGTCACCTTTTTTTCCTGCAGATTCCGGTGTGATGCCATTACCCCACTTCATCCAGGCCAGCATTGATTTACATATATGTATTCCCCTGTCGTTCACAATATTCACCTTATGTACCTTATTACCAACAGATTCCAAGATGCGTGAAATGGAGAAGCCGATAAGGTTATTCCTGATATGACCCAGGTGCAGTGGTTTATTGGTGTTTGGTGAAGAATATTCCACAACAAATGTTTTGGATTTACCCCTATCCTGAATGATCAGATCCTGATCCAGTTTTTCATGCAATACATCGCACCAGAATGATGGCTGCATTACCAGGTTAAGGAAACCCTTTACTACATTAAATCCCTTGATCTCCAATAGTTTACTGGTGAGGTATGTGCCAATTTCCTGTCCAGTTTCATCCGGTGACTTTTTCGAATATTTCAGCAATGGAAATACCACCAGGGTAAAATCGCCTTCGAAATCTTTGCGGGTCTTCTTAAGCTGGATCTGGCTTTTAATTTCTTCAGAATTATATAGCTTTCCCAGCAGGGATCCAATTTTATCGCTAATATTTTCCTTGTATGGATTCATTGAATTATCCCGGGTTGAAGCCCGGGTATTATTTATCATTTTTATCCGTCGGTTAAAACCGACGGCAATTGAAACCGACGGCAAAGATAGCATATTATCAAAAAATATTCTGGCAAATATCGTTAACAGAAAAATATCCGTTACATTTAAACAAACAATGAATGAAAAGTTTTTACATATCGTATCCTTTAATGTTCCGGATCCGCCTGATTATGGTGGTGTAATTGATGTTTACTACAGGATTAAGTCCCTCAGGGACCAGGGCGTATCTATCATCCTGCATTGCTTCCAATACGGCAGGCAGAAGAGCAAGATACTGGAGGAGATCTGCACTGCTGTAAATTACTACCACCGACCAACCGGTTGGTCGTTCCATCTGAATAAACGGCCATTTATTGTGGCCACCAGGTCTTCAGGAAAACTTCTGGAAGATCTGTTAAAAGACGACTACCCTATCCTTTTTGAAGGCCTTCATTCAACTTATTTTATAGATTATCCGGAACTGGAACCAAGGAAGAAAATTGTCAGGATGCACAACATTGAGCATGAATATTACAGGTCCCTTGCTGAAAGTGAGAGAAGCATGATTAAGAAAAACTTTTTTAAAAGGGAGTCAAGGAAACTCAAAAGGTACTTAAAAACCCTTCCTGCAAAAATAACCATTGCTGCCATTAATAGAAAAGAGGCAGAATACTATAAACAATTTTTTCCGTCAGCCTTGCTGATAAATCCTTTTCATCCATTCACTGAAGTAACCTCTAAAACAGGTCAGGGGGAGTATATCCTTTTTCATGGTAACCTTTCGGTTCCTGAAAACATCAGATCTTTTCTTTTCCTGTATGATAATGTATTCACCAACCTATCCCACCGGATTATTGTAGCCGGTAAAAATCCATCACAGGAGATTAAACGCAAGGTAAGCCAATCAGGGCATTTGGAATTGATCAGCAATCCGGATGAACAGGAAATGTTTGAACTGGTTATGAATGCCCAGGTGAACATAATACATAGCTTCCAGCCAACAGGGATAAAGCTCAAACTGCTTACAGCCTTGTTTGCAGGCAGGTTTTGCATTGCCAATGATCATGCATTGGCCAATACTGAACTGGATCAGCTCTGTATGGTCGCCAATAATGCTGAAGAATACATCCATCTTATCAACAGCCTTATGGATTCCAATTTCACTGAAGAAGATATTGTGGCACGCAGGATCGGTCTGAAAGGATCCTATTCAAATGGGCTGAACGCTGTCCGCCTGATGCAGTTTATCTGGTAAAGGACATGGGGCATGGGGCATAGGGCATGGGGCATAGGGCATGGGGCAGAGCGTTGGGAGATCGGCCCTATGGATTCACCGGCTTGTTATCATCATTTTTAATCAGTACTGAGAAGATGAACAGGATGACGGCTGATGCAGCAAATACTACCATCAATGATACAAACATCTTCCTGATGATCTCATCAAGGTTGATGACTTCCCAGATACCAAGCAGTGCAATGACGGTAAAGATCAATACCAGGCCAATAAGCAGGTAGGATATAATCTTTTTAATTGAATTGCTCATATCAGTATGGTTTTAGAGGGACATTAAGATTTATGGTCAATATGTAAAGATAATTCATAAAGTGAACTCAGCTGAATAATACCTGAATTATTTTGATAATTCCATAATGGGTTACCTTCTTTTATTTCGATGGTTACCCTGGGCAGGATATCCTGGCCCGCCACTACCTCCCATCCTACTCTCTCCAAGGCTTTCTTTGTCAAATCCCTGTGCCGGTTACCACCTCCTGATAACCCTATTTTTCCCGATGATTCTCTTTTAAGGGTCATGTTAATGTTATTCTCATCAAAACGGTAATTCTCATCATTATAGATCATCGAGAGTTGTCCCGAAAACATCACATCTTCCGGAGCACCCTGGATAAGATGGCGCTCATTCAGCAACCATATCCTGTCGGCCAGATTCATCGCTATCTGCAGGTCATGTGACGAAAATATGATCGTCTTGTTTTTTTTACGGGTTAAGGAATAAAGCAGATGTACAAGCTCATGACGATGCAATATATCAAGAAATGCAGTGGGTTCATCGAGCAACAGGATGCTGGTATCCTGAGCCAGCGCCCTGGCTATCATGGCCCTTTGTCTCTCCCCATCACTGATCTGATTCATAAACTCTTCTGCTTTTAAACCCAGGCCGACAGCATTGATCGCATTAATAATAATTTCATTGTCTGCTATGCTGAGATTGCCTAACCATCCGGTATATGGATGCCGTCCCAGTGCCACTAATTCATACACCCGCATATGATTCAACTGGATGATCTCCGTAGAAACAAAACTGATCTTCTTTGCCCTCTCTTGTGCAGTGAAACTTTTATGGTCATTGCCATCAATCATTATGGTCCCGCCAAGTGGATCGTGCAGTCCGCCCAGGGTTCTGATCAGTGTGCTCTTGCCGGTACCGTTCCTGCCTATAACAGCGATCAGTTCACCCTGTCGTACTGAAGAGTTTACCTCGGATAACAAGATGTCTTCAGTGGATCGTTGTTTGTAACCAATGGATAGATTTTCTATTTCTACAGGGAAGAACATATGAATAACGAATTTTGAATTACGAATTTTGAAGGAGCATGGGTGTAGGGATTTGGGTGTGTTATGATACTGAGATTCTTTTTCGTTGAGTGACTATCCAGATCACAACAGGAATGCCCAATATTGCTGTTACCGCATTTATGGGCAATACTTGCTGATAACCGGGTAATTGGGAAATGATATCGCTGAAAAGCATCATACAGGCCCCAATTCCGATCGCTCCGGGAATAACCACACTATGATTTGACGATTTAAACACCATTCTTGTTACATGGGGTACAACAATACCAATAAAACCTATGGGTCCGCAAAAAGCGGTAACTGTGCCAGCCAGGATGCTTGTGCTGGTAAATATAATTATCCTTGTCCTTGTAACATTGATGCCGGTAGTCCTCGCGTAATTTTCTCCAAGCAATAACAGATTCAATCTCTTAATGGAAACCACTGCCAGTACCACACCAGCCGAGATGCTGATCAGCATGACCTTCAACTGTGGGCCGGTAACATTTCCCAGGCTGCCGAGGGTCCAGATAATAAACGAACGCAACAGGGACTCATTACTGAAATACTGGAGTATACTGACAATGGCAATGGTAATGCTTCCAAATAAAATTCCCAGTATCAGGATGGTCATGTTATCCTGTATCCGGAAAGATACCAGCAGGATACCCAATAAAACAATTGCCGAACCAATCCAGGCTGCAAATACAATTGTCCAGTGGCCCAAAGGATTAGCCATGAAGCTGCCAAATATCATCGAAGAGCCCAGGACAAGTATTGCCACTCCAAGGCTTGCTCCTGCACTGATTCCCAGAACATAGGGACCAGCAAGTGGATTCCTGAAATAGGTCTGCATTTGCAATCCACTGATTGCCAGGGCAATACCAGCTAGTATGGCAGTGATGGCTTTGGGTATCCTGAAGCTGAGAAGGATAGTTTTCCATTCAGGTTTAAGGTCATGACCGGAAAAAACAGACAGCATTACGTCTTTTACAGGAATTTTCACTGAGCCCGACAGTATATCGGCTATAAAGAAAGCAATTAGTCCTGTGACAAGGATAACCATGATCCGGTAGCTCCTGGATGTGTATCTTTGATCATATGGTTGCGGAGGGTTGATTGGTTTGTTTATTTATTGATCTGTTGACAGGTTATTTTAAACGTTGGTAATAGACGAGGGTATGACCTGGTAATAATTCTGGATGAAAGATTGAGATCAGGTCCTTCAGGATAACATGAGGTTCCAATGCTCCTGTTTCCCAATATACATTACCTCCCAGATCATTCACCATGGCGTTGTTATTAAAAACATTCCCAATCCTGAAAGCCTCGAATAATTGAAGCCTGGAATCAAGAGATTTGATATCATATAAGCTTAGAGCAGATCCGGCATTAATCCAGATATCTGCATTTTGGGCTTTGCTGAAAACAAACTCAGTTTCCAGTGGGATGGCTTCCCTGGAGCTATCATCCTTCCATATATATTCACCTCCTGCATCATTGATCAAAGTTGCAGCAAATGACCTGCCACCGGGAACCCACCATGTATCCTTCCAGGGTAATCCTGACAGGACAGTTGGTCTGGGATTAGCTTTACCGGCAATGGCAACCAACTTATTGTATGCTGATGAAATGGAATCAAAAATGGTCTCAGCCTGATCCAGCTCATCATAGAAACAGGCAACGAACTTTATCCATTCAGCCTTGGCCAGCGGATCAGATTCCAGGTACTCCGCATTCAGGACTACTGGTATTTGGAGTGATTTCAATTTCTGAAGCACGGAAGATATCTCACCCGATACACCATACATGATAACCAGGTCAGGATCCAACCCGATTAATTCCTCATAATTCTGTGATTGTTCATACCCGATATCGCGGATATGTCCTGCATCTATCTTCTTTCTGACAACGGGATCGGAGATATACCTGCTTCCTGAAACGCCTACGAGTGATTCCTGTTTATCAAGGGCACTGATCATGGCTACATGTGTGGTTGAGGTGGCTACTACCCGGTTGACAGGAACCTGAATATATGTGCCGGCATTGAGATTTACAAGTACCTTTTCTTTATCCTGATACAAAACATAAGTCAGCTCAACATTTTTAAGTTGCTGCCATGGATTAAAAACCGAGATTATCCGGTATCCGTCAAAATCCCTGATAGTGAATCCATGGGCATATTGAACGTGCTTATTTTCAGGGATTTGAGACGAAATAGAACCGTCCCTCGACTGGCAGGCTGAAACAATCAGGATGAAGGCCTGAAACAGGTATACAAAACTTTTTAGACGGGTTGGATTTCGAACAGTCATGCTGACGATGAATAGTTTACCGGTAGGGCTGATGTATGATCTTTTGAGTATAAACTCTTTCTGCATTAACACCCTTCACGATGTAAATACCAGGTGCCTGATCCGAGAGGTCAAAACCAACGGTTGTTGTATTTTCATAATGTTTTTGAAATACCAGCTTCCCCGACAGATCAAAAATTCTCAGGTTAAAATTAATTGTGGCACCCGGAGACAACTTGATAGTATAATAACCATTTCCCGGATTCGGATAAACCATCAGGTCCTGTCGTTCAATGGGTTGTACCTGTGTCCATATTTCCGCTCCACCCAGGTTCATGACTCCACTTTTCAGGGGATCGAGCCAGGTTTTCAGGCTTTTCAGGGGATCATCGTAATAATTCCAGGAATAGTTAAATTTTGTATAGTAATCGTTCACTGAATTATCGCAGGATGCTACTCCTCCGGTTAGCAGCCCAATGATCCTTTGCTGTGGATCAAGCAATGCACCTCCGGAGGAGCCTTGCTCGGTTGTTCCGACATCCCACTCAAGTATCCTCCAGTGCGAATACAATACATATTCCGGATAATAATCGGGTATATGGTACGAGGACTCCGGTGCATCATTATCGAATGTAATTTTCTTTACATCACCACGCGGATGATGTATGGTTGATGAAGATTCAACAGGATCCACGCTCCTGTTCCATCCGGCAAAATATACATTGAAGCTATCCGGAGGTGATATGCTCAATTCAACAAGGGAAAAATCCAGGCTATCTGTATTTCTAAGGTCACCAAGGGTATCTCCTGTGCTCAGAAGTGTTGATCCGGCAATCATATCCTTGAGTGGCACATCCGGTCCATCACATTCCGGACTTTCATAATTAAACAGAAAAACTGAAGCGTCTGCTTCATGCTGGCTGCCAATGCAATGAGCCGCTGTTAAAACATACGGCCTGCCATCCTGGTTTGTGTTGTTGATAAGATTGCCTGTACATCTTTTGGTGCCATTAATAATGATCCTGCATACAGATCGCTTCACAACCTGGAAATCGTCACCCTCAGGACAATTAATGTCTATATTGCATACTCCTGACTTACCATACCATTCATCTTTCAGACGAATGTCCGGGTTTCCGTTATCAAAGCCATGAGCAATTTTACTGATTTCCAGATAACCATAATATTCCTGGTCATCCGGCACTTCTAGCTGGACATATATTAAGTCGCCAGGCAGATAGGTAACAGGCAGAACACCACTTATTTTATTATTAAATGAAGTAAGTGAGCCTATTGTGGCTGACCTGTCACTATTATAGATATACACCCTGGCATTGCCTGTAAGATGATAATTTCCAAATATAAGACCCAGGGATGCTGCCCCCGGTGAATAAATTCCTATTGTCCAGATCCTGTATCCTGAATTATGCCGGATCCATTTTCCATTATTTTCAGGGGTGATATGTACATCGTAATTCTTTGCAAAGATCAAGGCTTTTTTATTGTAATAAGAAGGTGCCTCTTCAGTCATGTTAAGCTTCAGGGGTAACTGGCTGACATCAAAAACAGGTATAGTTGCCTTTAAATTATAATCTATTGTCAGAGGATCACCATCCTGGCCCAGTTGTCCTGAAAGATTTTCCTGTAACATCCATGCGAAAACAAACAAAAGAATTAATCCTGCTCTCATAATTAAATTATCCTATTTTCAACAAAGGAAACAATTTCCTCCAACTTATTGTTGAATTACTCATTCTACCAGAAATAGATATAGCCCGGGTTGATCCCAACCCGGAATGAATCGATTGCTGCACCTGAGGGAGTAAATCGGTAAATCCATCCGTTTTGCTGGTAATCAACTGCATCACCCAGGTAGATAATATGCCTGTCAGGATCGACTGCCATACTGTAATATGTATGATCATAGGCCTTAATCAGGGGCGTTTCAGGCAGGGATTTCTCCATAACAGGCATTCGATACACTCCACCGTCAATATAATATAAAGTATCCATTGATCCGTTCAAATAAAGATTGGTTGGAGAACTGTTCATATCCCTGAATTGAAATTCAGCTTCAACCTCCCTGCTGTAAGGATCGATCCGGGATAGCGAAGCCAACTCCTGACCGAAGGCACTTCCTGCAAAACCTCCGTCCGATAATACCCATATCTTATTATTCTGATCCAATTGTATGCTGTTTGGTTGCTTTCCTACTTCAATACTGTCGACCAACAGGTCCGTAGCTCTATCAATTACAAGAACTTTATTGTCGTATGACCAGCAGGTTACAAAGACAAAATCACCAATCCCGACCATTTGTTCGGTAGAATGCTGGTTGAAGGAATTATAATTATTCAAATTGATTTCCTTTGTTATTTCTTGCTGTTCAGCATTATAAACATATATTGACTTGCTGTGCATATCAGAAATATAAGCCTTCAGGTTATCAGCAAAATATATAAAACGGGGTGACGCAAGTCCTGAGATTTTATCGATATACTTCATGCTTACCGGATCAAATATGTAAATCTTACCGGAATTGTTTAAGACAACATAAGCTATTTTATTATGGATTGTCATGGATTGAGCAACATCCCCCAGTGGTACTCCGTTGGCTGCAAAAAATACTTCGTTAAATAATTCTTCTTCAGTGTAGTCATAAAAGGAAAGGGTAGCATTGTCCTGGTTAAAATTTCCTTCATTAAGTATAAAGACTCCGTTTGAAGCGCTGATACCTGTTCCCACAATATCTAACGGATCATTATCACAGGATGACAAAAGACCAGGCAGGGCAGTAATAATAAGCAAGCCCAGATTAAGGGATACCTGCCTGCAGGAGCATAATACTGGATAGTTTTTCATTTATAAGCTCACTCCCAGGTTAATTGAATAATACCTGCCAGGCATTGGCCTTGCCAGAATTACCTGGTACGATTTATTAAATATATTATATATACCAAACCGGATAGAAGTCTTCATCCTGTTCATGACTATTTCTTTCCCGAATAAAACATGATTCAGGGCATATGGATTAAGGACTGCCTCGAAATGGCTCTCTTCATTGCTCGACTGGGTATATCTTTTCCCAATAATAATGAGAGAATAATTAAAAGAATATCCCTTGAAACCGACATAAGCATGTGTATTCATGACATGCCGGGGTATATAGACCAGCTGCTTGCCCCTCGATTGGTCGGCTAATGGCACTGCTTGTTGATTCGTTGTAAAAGTGAGGCTATAGTTAGCATTCAGCTGAATTTTATAGTTTTCCCCTGTTACTGCCGAGTTGAACATTGCTTCCAGTCCCCTTGAGAAAACAGTGGCAATATTTTCAGCGGTCCAGTACTGGAACTGCGTTGGTTTCCATAATATCCAGTCCTCGATCCAGGAAGCAAAACCTGTGATCTCTCCTCCGATTTCATGATTGTTTATTTTGTGTCTAATGCTGGCAGACAGATCTCCGGTGTAGCTCATTTCAGGTTTCAGGTCCGGATTCCCACCAGGTATCCAGTAGAGATCATTCAGGGATGGGATATTATAGTTTCTTGAAATATTTGATTTCAGGTATAGCTCCTTGTTATTAAAAACCTTATACGATAAACCCACAGATGGCATTACAGGCAGAAAGGTAGTATTTACCAGGTCTTCACGCATCAGTATCCATGTAGAAAGACGATCAGTCATCTCGCTGTTAAACATCATCATTATCGACATTTCCGATTTACGGGCATTATATCCTTCTGATTTTACCTTTTCGGTAATGGAAACCTGGTGGAACATATTGGATACCGTAGCAGTCAGTTTTGATTTATCGTTGATTTCCCGGTTTAGTTTAAACTGGTTATACACTCCTTGTTCTTTGCTTCTGGAGTCAATATTTACGAATCCCAATTCCGGGAATTCAAAAAGGTAATTTATTCTTGCCAGTGACATCCCTGATATTACTTCTATTGTGCCCTTATCGCGGTAATTTTTCCAGGAAACTGAAGAAAAGAACTGCCTGTCGTATTGCTTTTCAGATCTTTCATCTCCTTCATACGACATAGGTTGCGAAATATTCCGGCTGGTTTGCTGGTACCATAAATGTACTGAAACAAGGTTTTTATGATTCAGGCGGTAATAAGCATCCTGGTTAAAGCCATATTTTTGAAATCCTGCCTTTTTCAACCTGGTTTCCTCAACTGGCAGGATCCCGGTATTGGTAAAGGTGAAGTCGTTCCGGGACCGGTTAATGAAAAATTTGGTGGAAGACAATAAATTACCAAACCTGAGATCCAGTTCTGATGTGGTATGGAACGAATGAAAGCTCCCTGCCTCCTGGTTCATTTTCAAACCTGTCTTTTTGTCCCAATCAGGGATCCCCTGCAATGATATTATTCCTCCAAGGGCTCCGCTGGACTCTGTCAGGGAACTAGAGCCATGAAGCAATTTAACCTTGTCGGCAAAACACACCGGCACCATTGACAGATCCACCTGACCCAGCATGGGTGAATTCAATCGGATTCCATTCCAGAATACCTTGGTATGGCCAGGGTCGGTTCCGCGGAAAGAAGCAGTCGAAAGCAAACCATTACCTGTTGATTTAATATAAACAGTTGAGTGCATACTAAGCAACTCTGACAAATCGAGGTGCAGGGATTGTTGCATAGCCAGGGTATCGATGATTGTTTCGCGAAGGATCCGGCCGGCGATATTCTCATTTTTATATACAGACACTTCTTTTATGTGCAGGGTATCGTGGAATGCCTGTGCAATCCCGGTTTGGAACCATGGGGTGAGGCTTAGAATAAATAATATTCTTCTTGCAGAGATCAAACCAGTTGCGAGTTATGAGGTGTTTCAGGTTATTGTATAATAATTAGTTTCGTAATAAGTACTTCTGATACGTCGATTATTGTAATTATGTAAGAACCTGGCAGATACGATGATATATCCATGTTAAATTGTGTTGATGCAATATGCATTTCCTGCATTAGCTGGCCATTTATTGCAGTGATTCTTATCATACCATTTATTATTCCGGGACAATTGATAAACAGCCGGTCGCTTGCGGGATTAGGGAATAATCGAATTTGAGCCGGTGATTGAAAAGTTGGCTCCCATGCAGGCTGATTATGGATCACCCCCACGGCATCAAGGTCAAATCCCCCGGAATTAAAAGGAGTAGGCCATGGATCGTTGATGATATTGCCCTGGGAATCATAAGTTGCCAGGCTGTCGATAACAGAGCCTATTACATCCACCACTTTTACAGAGGTTATTGCATTAATATTTAATCCGGGTTGGTCGCTGAGCTCTTCCAGGTCAAAAGGGGTTCCAAAGTTACCGAGGTATTTCCCTGCCAGGTTGTAGATCATTGTAGCATCGAGTGGTCCGAAGGGGGTCACCTGAGTTGAAACAGGGGTAAGCGAAATTGAAGGAAACCTGAAATAATTAATATCATCGGAACTTACCTCCACAAAGCCCAGCTCCAGGAAAGTCTCAATGAAGGAGTTTTCAAAAACTGCAAAGTCTGGTCCCGGACCATTAATGATGGGTCGATCAAAAGTCAGTATGGCCACACCGCTATCACCAAGACTGACCACTTTGCCGTCACCCGCTTTCCCGGCAGCATCGTCAGGTTCACCATAATCCACAACAACACTATCAGGATAGCTAATGATCCCATAGCCCCGGTGAACCTCACAATGAACGGCCCATTCTACAAAAAGCGGGCTATCTTCAGGTATAGCCAGGCTCCCTTCCTGTCCTGCCGGCGGATCGAAAGTCTGCGCCTGAGAAAGGGTAAATTGAAAAAGGATCAATAGAAAAAGCAAAAGACGCATTGTTTCACTTTTGAGTTATCAGCTGTTTAGATCCCGATCCCGAGTACTCCCCCCCGAGTGCTCGGGGGGTCACGGCGGGACGGGATGACACATTATTATTCCTGCAAAATCCCCCTGATATTATCAATACATGCATACTTCGGGGTATTAATGCCGTATTCCCCCATATCTGACGATTCAAAGGAAAATGCAATCTTTTTAATAAATCCAAAATCTTCCAGGGGCAGCTTGGTCCAGCCGTTGGCTATATAATCCTTGCTGTTATCCTCATTGGTATAGTCGGCCAGGTTTATGGTCAGTGTACCTTTCTTCTGGCCCTGCTCATCAAACGGCTCTAATTTCAGGTTAAAAAAATCAGGATCATTGCCACTTTCACCTCCGAATTTCTTTGCAAACATATCTCCGTCACGCATCGAAAGTGCGGCATAAGTACTGTTTGTAACGTACAGGAATTCCACCTTTTCCGGTACGTCAAATACGATAGTATCTCCTTCTGTTAAAACAGCATAGACAGCAGATCCATTAACACCTGATCCGTAGTAACTGCTGTACTGATTTTCAAACCCGGGTGTGGTTCTGTTGGTATGGTTGGAATAAGCAAATCCCGACCAGGAGGTAATACCATCTCCCCAATCGGTATATGTATTCGGGAAAAATGCATTGCCAGACTCAAATCCACCTGATCCATCTGAGCCGTTCCAGTAGCCCGATGCATCAAGAGGCAGGTTTTCGAAATCGATAAAGTCGTATTTAACCTCATCTTTATCACACGAAGCTACAGCTATTGCGATCAGTCCAACAGCCATAAATACTCTATGACATTTGTTCATGCTTGCTAAATTATTTGATTAAACATAAATTATAAATCAATCTGTAATCAATCGCTTCTCCGGAAAATAAATGGAAATTGTTAATAGTTTTACCATTGCTTTTATCCCGAAAGCTGAAAATATTGATTTGTTCTGACAGGTCTTCTGACTTACTCCGCGTTGCAGCGCCTTCCCATTCTATAGCTATTGGAACAGTGGCAAAGAATGCTGCAGGTTTTTATGGAGATTACAGCAGCGGGTACTGTCCGGGATTTACACCCGGTTCCCTTGGAACCAGAACGGAAGTAAATATATACAATTATCCGGGAAATCTCTAAATAAGAAATGAATTGTTACGAACTTTATAAGGTGAAGCCGGCAGGCGGCAACGTTATTGTGGCTTCTATTAATTTAAGAATTTTCCTAAATTGCCTGATCATTTGTTGGAATGAATAAAAAGGAAGCAAATAATAGGATAATTGAGTTAAGAAAGGTTCTTGAACATCATAATTATCAGTATTATGTGTTGTCAAGGCCTGAGATATCTGACTTTGAATATGACCTGCTGATCAACGAATTATCCACACTTGAAAGCAAGTTTCCCGAGTTTATTGATGAGAATAGTCCCAGTCAGCGTGTTGGTAGTGATTTGAACAGGGAATTTGAGCAAATGGTCCATCGCTATCCTATGCTATCTCTCGGCAATACATATTCTGAAGAGGAAATCAACGATTTTGACCGGCGGGTAAGAAAGGTTATCGGGGATGATTTTGAATATGTGACTGAGTTAAAATTTGATGGGATTGCCATCAGCCTGACCTATGAAAATGGAAGATTAAAGCATGCACTGACGAGGGGTGACGGGGAAAAAGGAGATGTGGTCACAGAGAATGTCCGGACTATCAGAAGCATTCCACTTGTCCTCCATGGAGCGGATATCCCGGATGAATTTGAGTTTCGGGGAGAAATTTTTTATCCTAAGAAAAGATTTGAACAATTAAACAGGCAAAGGATTGAAGCGGGTGAAGAACCATTTGCCAACCCGAGAAATGCAGCTTCCGGTACCCTTAAAATGCAGAATTCTGCTCTGGTGGCGAAGCGTCCCCTTGATTGTTACCTGTATTATATGCTCGGAAGCAATTTACCCTTCGCCTCACATTTTGAGAACCTGCAAAAGGCAAGGGAATGGGGATTTAAGATCCCGGAACAGATAAGAAAGGCACAGGGTGTGGGTGACTTAATGAAATATATCAGGTACTGGGAGGAGAAACGGAAAGAACTACCTTTTGAGATCGACGGGATTGTAATTAAGGTGAATTCATATTCAGCACAGGAAGAATTGGGTTTCACGGCCAAATCTCCCCGTTGGGCGATAGCCTATAAATATCCTGCTGAACAGGTAACTACACGGCTGCTTTCTGTTGATTTCCAGGTTGGAAGAACAGGTGCAATTACCCCGGTAGCCAACCTTAATCCGGTTCACCTGGCAGGAACTACTGTGAAGCGTGCTACATTGCATAATGCCGACCAGATCGCATTATTAGGACTCCACCTGGGAGATGCTGTTTATATTGAAAAAGGTGGAGAGATCATACCGAAAATTGTGGGTGTGATAACAGAAATGCGTAATCCCGGAGCTGAACCGGTCACATTTCCCGATACATGTCCCGAATGCATGACTCCCCTGATACGCCAGGAAGGGGAAGCGGCACATTATTGTCCAAACGACAGTGGCTGTCAACCGCAGATTAAAGGAAGGATAGTCCATTTTATCAGTCGCAGGGCAATGGATATTGGCGCGGCTGAAGCGACCATCGATTTGCTGTTTAATAAAGGACTCGTAAAGGATATCGGCGATCTGTACGAGCTAACAGAAGAACAAGTGGTTGGTCTTGAACGGTTTGCTGAAAAGTCGGCACAGAACCTGATAGAAAGTATTGAAGCGTCAAAACAGGTTCCTTTTGAACGAGTATTATATGCTCTTGGCCTGAGACATATAGGTGAAACGGTAGCCAAGAAACTGGCCAGGCATTTTAAATCCATAGATAACCTTGCAACGGCATCTTTTGACGAGCTTATTGAAGCAGATGAAGTAGGCGACATTATTGCAAAAAGCATCATTCATTTTTTTGAACAGCCGGCCAATGTTGAGCTCATACATAAACTTAAGGAATCCGGTCTGCAGCTCAGGGTTTCCCCCGACCAGGCAAAAAATGTTTCAACCAGACTTGATAACAGGAGTTTTGTGATTTCCGGAACTTTTACAAATCACTCCCGGGATGAATTAAAATTACTTATCGAGCAGCATGGGGGCAAAAATGCAGGTTCAGTGTCATCAAAAACAGATTATCTTCTTGCCGGCGAGAATATGGGTCCTGCCAAACTCGAAAAGGCTAAAAAACTAGGGATCACAATAATTACAGAAAACGAATTTATGACCTTAATCGGCGAGTAGAGACTGGATTGTGAATAATGAATTTTACCTGAGAGGATAAATTTAACTATACTTGCATTGTGAAAACGCTTCAAAATATACGCGGGTATATAGGTGAACGGACACTGCGCAGAAAGTCCCGCATGATTCACAGGAACAAACATATCCATAATTTTTCCTCTGCAAAATCGGCAGGTATTATTTTCCAGTGCAGGAATGAAGAGGATTTTAAATATGTAAAAGAGTTTACTAATTACCTGAAGGATTACAATATTCAGGTTTCAATTCTTGGGTTTATTAAGGATAAACAAATACCCGATCATTACCTTCTCAGAACGGGATTTAACTTTTTCTGTTATAAAAATTTAAGCTGGTCATATAAACCTGAGAGCCAGTTCA
This sequence comes from uncultured Bacteroides sp., assembly GCA_964477295.1. Lineage (GTDB taxonomy): Bacteria > Bacteroidota > Bacteroidia > Bacteroidales > SM23-62 > CAYZEZ01. The sequence continues at coordinate 20,533 of CAYZEZ010000010.1, forward strand.
TCAAGGATTTTATTAACAAATCGTTTGATATCCTGTTTGATTTTAGCCTGGAACACCTGTTCCCGATACATTATATTGTTTCCCTTGTCAAGGCAGAATATAAGATTGGCAGATTGTCGAGCCATGGAGATTATGATCTGATGATCGATATCAATAAAAACCGGGAAACTGGTTTTTTTATTGAGCAGGTTAAGGTGTACCTGAACATGATCCGGCAAAGCAGTAAATGATACTCTTTTCAAAAAGTTATTCTGCTTGCCTTATTGACATCCATTATTTCTGCACAAAAATTTCCTCACGATGTATTATTAAATTATATTTGTTCAAAGTCAGGTGTCGTACTGAAAAATAAGCAAATAACTTTGAACGGGACAACAAGTATTGTCCAACATACTTTATTTTAATCAACTTTCGACTTTCCTTTTTTTTAGAATCAGATGAATAGACCTATGGTTGAAAAGAAATTTACTGGAACCGGGGTTGCCATTGTAACTCCCTTCAGAAAAGACGACAGCATCGATTTTAAAGCACTGGCAAAACTCATTGAGCATTTGATCTCTAACAAAGTGGATTACCTTGTTGTGTTGGGAACAACAGGAGAATCTGCCACGCTTTCAAAAGATGAGAAAAAGGCAGTCACCAATTTTGTTAAGGAGGCGTGTGCCGGACGTGTGCCACTGGTTGTTGGTATAGGAGGGAACAATACCCAGGAGGTGGCAAACCGAATCAAGAAGACCAAATTTGAAGGAATCGATGCGATTCTGTCTGTAGCCCCCTATTACAATAAACCTTCACAAAAAGGATTCTACAATCATTATAAAACCATTGCTTCTTTCAGTCCTGTTCCGGTTATTATTTATAATGTACCCGGAAGAACAGGATCGAACATTGCAGCAGAAACCACCCTTAAGCTGGCCCATGAATCCAATAACAATTTTGCAGGCATTAAGGAAGCCTCCGGAAATATGGTTCAGGTCATGAACATCCTGCGTGACAAACCAGATAATTTCCTGGTTATTTCGGGCGATGATGCACTAACAATGCCAATAATAAGCATGGGCGGATCTGGCGCAATTTCAGTTGTTGCCAACGCCTACCCAAAGGAATTCAGTGAGATGGTAAGACTGGCCCTGGCAAACAAATATCCTGAAGCACGTAAGCTCCATTATGAATTATTGGAGATTATTGAACAAATATTTATTGACGGGAGCCCGTCAGGCATTAAAGCTGCATTAAATATTATGGGTTTGGTGCAGAATCATGTGAGAATGCCCCTAAGTACTGTTAACCGTGCTACTTATAACAGGTTAGCGGAGTTGATTAAGAAGAACTAGGTCATTCTGAACTTGGTTGAGAATCCTGATGAGTCATTCCGAACTTGGTTCGGAATCTGTTCAGATGCTGAAACAAGTTCAGCATGACAATTCTGGAGCTAGGTGGTCAGTTTACATGCTCCGGTAATGATATCCTGTTCTACTTTCTTATATTTTGCTTCCACGACTTTGCCGTTGGAATACCTGACCTTCACTATATCATTACGTCCGATCTTTTTACCAGTTCTTACCGGTTGCATCTGTTGTTGCGATTGTTGCATCGGGCCTCCTTCCTGAGTGCCACTTTCTCTTCCGGTTTGTTGTCCTTCATATGCTGATACTTCTTCCTGCTTGGTTTGTTCAAGCCTGCTCAGGTCGAGCCTTCTTGGCGCCCTTGCTTCCTGTATCTCATTCGGGTCGCGCAGCGGAATAAAACCTTTTAGCAAACTGGCAACGATGTCCTTATTCAGCTTGTCGATTATTGTTTTAAACAGTTCAAAGGATTCAAATTTGTATATAAGCAATGGATCTTTCTGTTCATAGGCAGCTGCCTGTACAGCCTGTCTAAGTTCATCCATTTCCCTCAGGTGTTCTTTCCAGGCTTCATCGATCGTGGCCAGGACAACTGTTTTTTCGTACGAACGAAGCACCTCCAATCCATCAGAATTATAAGCTTTCTCAAGGTTGGTCAGGACCTGGAATATTTTGGTACCTTCTGAAACCGGAATGACTATATTTTCATAGATTTTTGCCTGCTTTTCAAATACCTGTTTTATTACAGGCATAGCCTGGGCTGCAATAGCATCTTCCTTTCGCTTGAAAGTCTCTCTAACCACCACATTGAGCTTTTCAATGATCTCATCAGGCGAAATTTTCAAATATTCAGTTTCTGAAACGGGAGGTTCAACAGATAAATAACGTAATACTTCAAGTGAAAAATCCTGATAATCAACCTGGCCATGGCACTCTGCAACAATGCTTTCACACACATCATACATCATATTTGAAATATCAACACCCAGCCGTTCTCCCAGAAGGGCATGCTTTCGCTTGGTATAGATTACATCACGCTGAGAATTCATTACATCATCATATTCAAGCAGCCTTTTTCTGATCCCAAAATTGTTTTCTTCCACTTTTTTCTGTGCACGTTCAATCGACTTTGATATCATAGAGTGCTGGATCACTTCACCTTCTTTCAATCCAAGCCTGTCCATCACACCCCCTATTCTTTCAGAACCGAATAGCCTCATGAGGTTATCTTCGAGCGAAACATAAAATTGTGAAGAACCAGGATCGCCCTGTCGTCCTGCACGACCCCTGAGCTGCCGGTCGACCCGGCGTGATTCATGCCTTTCTGTTCCAATGATGGCCAGTCCCCCGGCCTTAACAACCTCAGGGGTGAGTTTTATATCGGTTCCCCTTCCGGCCATGTTGGTGGCAATTGTAACAGTGCCAGGTTTACCTGCCTGTGCAACAATATCGGCTTCCTTCTGGTGCAGTTTGGCATTAAGAACGTTGTGTTCAATATGTTTCATCTTGAGCATCCGGCTGAGCAATTCAGATATTTCAACAGAGGTAGTCCCTATCAGAGCCGGACGCCCCTCCTTAACCAGTTTTACTGCTTCATCGATCACAGCATTGTATTTCTCCCTGACTGTCTTATAAACCAGGTCTTCATAATCGCCCCTGATTATAGGCCTGTTTGTCGGGATAACCACCACATCCAGCTTGTAAATATCCCAGAATTCACCGGCTTCTGTTTCAGCTGTACCCGTCATTCCGGCCAGCTTGGTATACATCCGGAAATAATTCTGCAGGGTAATTGTGGCAAATGTCTGTGTAGCTGCTTCTACCTTCACATTTTCCTTGGCTTCAATGGCCTGGTGCAGCCCGTCGGAATATCTTCTCCCTTCCAGAATTCTTCCGGTCTGCTCATCGACAATTTTAACCTTGTTATCCATAACCACATATTCCACATCTATTTCAAAGAGAGAATAGGCTTTCAATAGTTGGTTTACCGTATGAACCCTTTCAGACTTCACAGCATAATCCTGCAGAAGCTTGTCTTTAGCTTTCAGCTTGTCGCTGTCTGAAAGATCAGATTTCTCCAGTTCAGCTATTTCACTTCCAATATCCGGCAGAATAAAAAAGTCTGGATCCTCAGCCGAAGTAGTCATCAGGTCGAGGCCTTTCTCTGTTAATTCAATTGAGTTATTCTTCTCATCTATAACAAAGTAAAGTTCATCGGTGGCCTTATGCATGTTCTTGCTGTTTTCCTGCATGTAGAAATTCTCCGTTTTATGCACGAGGGTTTTATTGCCTTCTTCACTAAGAAGTTTAATCAGGGCTTTATTCTTTGGTAAACCTTTGAATGCTCTGAATATCATTAATCCGGCTTCTTCATTCCTCCCTTCCTGCAGTGCCTTTTTTCCGTCTGCCAGTATCTGGTTTACCAACTTTCTCTGGGCGTCAACCAGCCTTTGCACCTTTGATTTATATTCCAGGAATTGCTGATTTTCCCCTTGTGGAACAGGACCACTTATAATAAGTGGAGTACGCGCGTCATCAATGAGTACTGAGTCAACCTCGTCAACAATAGTATAGTTATGCTTCCGCTGCACAAGGTCAGCAGGACTGATAGCCATATTGTCACGCAGGTAATCAAAACCGAATTCATTGTTTGTACCATAGGTAATATCCGCATTATAGGCCTTTCGCCGGTCGTCTGAGTTGGGTTGGTGCTTATCGATACAATCGACTGTCAGACCATGGAATTCGAAGATCGGCCCCATCCATTCCGAGTCACGCTTGGCGAGGTAGTCGTTTACTGTAACAATATGCACCCCCCGGCCTGTAAGGGCATTCAGAAAAACAGGCAGGGTAGCAACCACGGTTTTTCCCTCACCTGTAGCCATCTCGGCAATGTTTCCCTTATGTAAAACAATACCTCCAATAAGCTGGACATCGTAATGAACCATATCCCAGGTGATCATATTTCCGCCTGCCATCCAGGTATTCTTCCAGATGGCGCTGTTGCCTTTTATTTCAACACTTTCCCTCACGGCAGCATAATCCCTGTCATAATCGAGTGCTGTAACTTCAAGTGATTCATTTTCTTTGAATCTTCCGGCTGTTTCTTTTACCAGTGCAAAGGCAATGGGCAATACATCGTCCATAACCTGTTCAAGCTTGTCATTGACTTCAGACTCCAGCTTATCGATCTGCCTGTACAGGTCTTCTTTCTCATCTACAGCAGTGCCAAGATCGTTGACACGATTCCTGATCCCATCTATCTCCTTCCTCTCCTCCTTAACATATTCGTTTATTCTGTCGCGTATCTTGTGGGTTTCGGCTCTCAATCCATCATTGTCAAGCTTCTCAATCCTGCTCGTCTCTGAATTTATCTTAGCAATATAGGGTTCAATCGCTTTTACATCTTTCTCCGACTTGTTCCCGAGCAAAGTATTCAACACCTTGTTTAAAACGTTCATTGTTCTGTGTCTCTTTTATATCCCCATGGTTTGAAGAAAATCTTTCTATTTCAACCTCCAGGGCCAGGGGAAAACCCTGGAAGTTTTAAGTTTACAAAATTAGTTTATTTTATGTAAACGACATTATGTCATGATTGTTGATAAAATGGCTCAGTATACACTTATTTTATCGCAGCACTAACTATTGCAAAAACTGTTCCTGAATATTAATCCAGCCTTGTTAAAAATAGTTTAATTGAACCATCGGTAAGTAATAAAAAGTTGATAAATTAGTATTATTGTATACAATTACCTTAAATGAATGAATGATGAAGAGAATAATTCTTGTACTAATCAGTATATTACTGGCCATTCAGGCTTACCCGCAGAAAAAAAACACATATAAAAAAGCCCCATTGAATCCGGCGTTTCTGAAGTATCAGGAGGATCAAAAAGCAGGTGTTCTTAAATCTTCCACTCCGGATGGTTATTTACTGGATTACGTACCCAGTCCAATGTATATACATTTTCATGATCAGCCAAATTTTAACCGTACGTTGAAAAGCACCAGCGACTTGCCAACCAGTTATGATATGCGAACCTTAAACCTGGTCACTGTTCCAAAAGACCAGGGAGGTGGTGAATTTGGTGGCAATTGTGTAGCTTTTGCGACTATGGGAGCAATCGAATCACGCTTACTGGTTGCAGGAGATGATGTATTTGATCTGTCGGAACAAAACATCGCTGCCTGTTATGGTTATGAGTGGGCCTACGGTGAAGGAGCCAATGCGGTTATGGCCACAGCCTATTTAAGCAGGTTCAGTGGTCCAGTAATTGAATCCCAGGATCCATATAATCTGGCGAACCATACATGTCTTGAATTGGATCCGGTTAAACTGATACCCGAGTCAAGGTTTTTACCGAATAATATGGACGTGATCAAAAAAGCGATCATGGAATACGGTGCTGTCTGGGCCTCTGTGCATATCGAATATGATGATTTCGATTATATTTTTAATACCTATTATTATGATGGCGAGGAAAATCCCAATCATGCCTGGCTGGTTGTCGGCTGGGATGATTTTTATCTGACAACAGGTGGCCTCGGGGCATGGATTGTAAAGAACAGCTGGAGTGATGAATGGGCAGAAGGCGGTTATATTTATTGTTCCTATGAGGACACCAAAATATTGACTGATGCAGCACAGTTCCCCATAGTATGGGAAACAGATGAGGTGGATCATTTATATATGTACGATAAGCTTGGAGCCCTTACCTCTTCCGGATATGGAGATCCTGAAGGCTACGGATTAGCAAAATTTGAAGCTCCGGAGGCTCAACTTGTAACAAAAGTAGGGACATTTATTAATTCCCAGGAAACAGTAATTGATATTGAAATATATGATGATTTTGACGGCTCGGATCTTTCAAACCTATTAAGTAGCGAGAGTAAAATTCTTGTAGAGTACCCGGGTTTTAAAACTTTTGATATCACGCCTGTTGAGGTGAACGGCGATTTCTATGTTAAAATTAAGTACTATTCTCCCGGATTTAATTTTCCGTTACCAATCGAAGAATTTATTGAAGAATATGCTAATCCGGTAATTGACACCGGTGTTAACTGGACCAGTCCAAACGGAACAACCTGGAATACTTCCAATCCTGATCCTGAGAATGATGATTTGGGTGAAAACCTGACCATTCGTGCGTATACTGTTGACATGGGAGGTGCCAAAGCATTATTCGAAGCAGACAAGACAACTGCCTGCCTGAACAGTACAGTTACTTATACATTCCTTGAAAACGGTACACCTTCCAGCTATTCATGGGATTTTGGAGAAGGTGCCAGTCCGGCTACAGCTGATACAAAAGGCCCGCACCAGGTTACCTACTCAACCGAAGGCAGAAAATCTGTTACACTTACCGTTGATGGCAGCGATACAAGAACAAGGCACCAATACGTTGATGTCGGTTCTGCAATTAATGTAATAATTCCTGAGGATACTATTGAAGCTCCGCACGGACCGGAATACGAGGTTACTGCTTATGGAGCAGATACCTATGCATGGACTCCATCTGATTATCTTGATACAGACGAGGGAGCGACAGTTATGTTCGATCCGGATGCTCCAGGCACTTATACTCTTTATGTTGAAGGAACTCAGGGAATCTGTACCGACAGGGATACACTGGCCTTTGTCCTGAAAATACCCCCGCCCAATGATGATGTATGCAATGCGATTGAACTGGCATCTCCGCCAAGCAACATCAATGGAGTTACCAACCGAAATGCTACTGTTGAATTTAATGAACCATTCCCTCCGGAAGGAGATTGCAGCACATATGGATTCTGGTGTGTAGAGGGTGGTTTACAAAACAGTATATGGTTCTGGTTTATTGCTGAAACAGAAAATGTGTCATTCGATGGAAAAGGAATGGATAACCAGATTGCCATTTATCAGGCTGAAACCTGTGAAGATATCCTGAATGAAAATTATACTTTTATAACAGCCTTTGATGACGAGCCAACGAGAAAAGATGAATGGTCATTCTATATGGAAACAGAAGTTGAAATTGGAAAGAAATATTATGTTCAAATCGATGGAAGTGCAGGCGGTGAAGAAGGCACCTTCAGGTTGGTCTACACTGCCTGGCATGTGGGCGTGAAAGATATTTCTAATACATCTCTCATTGACATCTACCCTAATCCTTCCGATGGTACCTTTAATATCAAACTTAAAACCACAGATGAATCCCCCGTACTCATCCAGGTTTACAACCTGAGTGGTCAGCTTGTATATGAAAGCAGCCATGATATCCCCGGGCAAAATGCTGAAATCAAATTAGATCTTTCTGATCATGCACAAGGTATCTACCAGGTAAGGATGATTCAGGGCGGTTCGGTGATGCATCAAAAGATCATTCTGCAATAAAAAGCCGTCCCGGATTCCAGGGGCGACTTTAAGCTATGAGTCATTCTGAACTGGTTTCAGGATCTGTAATTAACTGATAATCAGATTCCGAAATAAATTCGGAATGACCTTAAAGATATTTATACTGCTGCTCCGCCGGTTCCGCGCATCGACATGATATCGCGGTCGAACATATAGAGGTTATGCTCACCGACTAATTTCAGTTTATCGATGATCTCCTTAACGGCCGCCTCTTCCTCGATTTGCTCAGTGACGAACCATTGTATCCAGTTATGAGTAGTAAGGTCATTCTCCACGGTGCAGAGGGCGACGATCTCATTGATTGATTTACTTATAAATTTCTCATGCTCTAACACCAAGTCAAATAATTCTTTGATCCCCGGGTAATCAACCGGAGGTTTTTTCAATTCCGAGATTATGGCCTTTCCATCCCTGTCGTTAATATACTTAACAAACTTCAGCATATGCAATCGTTCTTCGTCCGATTGGGTATATAACCAGCCGGACACTCCCTTTAATCCCTGTCCCTCTGCCCAGGAGGCCATAGCCAGGTATAACCGGGAGGAATAACCTTCTTTTTCAACCTGAACATTCAGGATTTTTTCGACTTTTTTCGGTAACACGATTATGTTCTTTAATGTGATTAGTATTTGCTTTTAGCAGTAACAAAGATTACCTACATATTGTTTATTATTTCAGTACCAAATTCTGAACATTTAAGTTTTGTTGCACCATCCATCAATCTCTCAAAGTCATAGGTTACGCGCTTGTTCAGAATTGCCTGCTGCAATCCTTTAATAATCAGATCAGCTGCCTCCTGCCATCCCATGTGTTCGAGCATGAGTACACCGGAGAGAATAAGCGATCCCGGGTTGACCTTATCCTGACCGGCATATTTGGGTGCTGTACCATGCGTTGCTTCAAAGATAGCATGGCCGGTAACATAGTTGATATTTGCACCGGGAGCAATTCCTATTCCCCCCACAATCGCTGCGAGTGCATCTGAAATATAATCACCGTTAAGGTTCAAAGTAGCAATCACCGAGTATTCTTTCGGCCTGGTCAGTATCTGTTGCAGGAATGCATCCGCAATCATATCCTTAATTAATATTTTTCCAGCTTTTTCGGCTTCGCTCTGCGCTTTCAGTGCCGCTTCCGTACCTTTTTCTTCCGCAATCCTGTCGTACTGCATCCATGTAAAAACCTGGCCGCCAAATTCACGCTCTGCCAGTTCATATCCCCAGAGCTTAAATTGGCCTTCGGTATATTTCATGATATTCCCCTTATGAACCAGTGTTAAAGAGGGCCTTCCATGTTGTATTGTATATTTTATGGCTGCCCTGACCAGTCGTTCGGTTCCTTCCCTGGAAACAGGTTTAATACCTATTGAGGTTGTTTCCGGAAACCGTATCTTGGTTACCTGCATTTCATTTATAAGAAAGCTGACTATCTTTTCCAATTCAGGTGTGCCGTTCATCCATTCAATTCCCGCATAAATATCTTCAGAGTTTTCCCTGAATATTACCATATCGGTGGTGGAGGGATCTTTAACAGGCGATGGCACACCATTGTACCATTTCACCGGTCGCAGACAAACATAAAGATCCAATATCTGCCTCAGGGCTACGTTAAGTGACCTGATACCTCCTCCGACAGGCGTTGTAAGGGGACCTTTTATTGCTATCAGGTATTCCCTGATTACATCCAGCGTTTCCTGCGGCAGCCATTCGCCGTTTGCATTAAATGATTTTTCGCCGGCCAATACCTCTTTCCAGATAATCTGCCTTTTCCCGGAATAGGCTTTTTTTACAGCTTCGTCAAATACACGAACAGATGCTGCCCATATGTCGGGACCTGTTCCATCCCCTTCAATAAAGGGAATGATTGGCTGATCCGGCACATTAAGTTTTTCACCTTCAATGGTTATTTTTCCTCCTTGCATGATATGAAATTTTATTTCTGTTGATAAATTATTTAGAATGGAATTTGTTATTAAAGCCAAATATTGATCCCCTCAAACCCTTAAATCCTTTATTATTCAAAATCCAGGTTAAAATGTTGTTTCATTTTTCCAAGATAGGAATTTTTTTTATTCATGTGTTCAAATTTCTCTTCGGCAGTATATAACTTGGTCCCTCCTTCTTCATCCGGCTTCACAGTCAAATCAATAGTTATTTTGTGGTTTTTTAAATTGGCCTGAAGGAATCGAACAATATCCTGTTTTAATTCCCGGGCAAATTCATCCTTCTGGGTTGTATTATCCAGCATCAGCGATATATTATAATCATCTTTAATAGCAGGTAAATGGCTTTTGAGAGTACTGTACATCCTTGGTCGCTCACTCTTAAGGTTTTCTGCAAATACATTCCATTCACGATGAATATCCTCCACAGTAAAAGGTTGTTCTTCAATTATTTTCGACTCTGCCTCGTCCTTTTCCGCCTGGTCACTAACAATATCCCTTTTATTATTACCATTCAGGGCATCCTTGATCGAGTAGCCCGATGAAGGGATCTTCTTATGGGCTTTAGGTTCTGAAGGGGATTGATCCTCCGGCGGGGGATCTGTAACTTCTGTTTCACCTGCTCCGGCATTTTGAGTTTCAACTTCAGGCGTATCTGACCGGATTTGATTTTCTTCTGTCCCGGATGATTTGTCTGATTCGGATTCTTCATCCTCCGGTACAGAGATCTCCTCATTGGCTGTTACTGTTTTTTTTTTATCCCCAGTAATGTTGCAGAGCTTAATCAGTGCCAGCTCTACATGAAGCCGCTGATTTCGGCTCGATTTATAATTAATATCGGCAGAAGAACAAATTTCCAGAGCCTGGAATAAGAAATCTTCACCACATGCCTGGCTCTGGGTTTTATATTTATCTCCTATCCCGGCTCCGACATCCAATAATTCAATGGTGGAATCATCTTTACACACAAGCAAATCGCGAAAATGATTGCTCAGCCCGGTAATAAAATGATGGCCGTCAAATCCTTTATTGAGTATCTCACTGAATATCAACAGAATCTCCGGCAGCATATTTCCAAGAAATGCCTTCGTTAACCTGAAATAATACTCATAATCAAGAATATTTAAATTCTCAATAACATGGTCATATGTTATTTTGTCACCGGCAAAACTTACCAGCTGGTCAAAGATCGAAAGTGCATCACGCATGGATCCGTCCACCTTATTCGCAATGGAGTTAAACGCATCCGTTTCATATCCGATCCCTTCTTTTTTTGAGATATCCTCCAGGCACTGCACAATATCTGCAACCTTAATTCTCTGAAAATCAAATATTTGACATCTAGATAAGATAGTCGGGATAATTTTATGCTTCTCTGTTGTGGCAAGGATAAATATAGCGTGGTGAGGTGGTTCTTCCAATGTTTTCAAAAAAGTATTGAAAGCCTGTGCAGAAAGCATATGTACCTCATCAATGATATACGTACTGTAGTTTCCTACCTGCGGAGGAATCCTTACCTGCTCGATCAGGTTGCGCATATCATCTACAGTATTGTTGGAGGCGGCGTCAAGCTCATGGATATTAAAGGCCCTCGAATCATTGAAGGAGGTGCATGATTCACACTCATTGCATGCTTCAAATTTGTCGGTCAGGTGATTACAATTAATGGTTTTTGCAAATATCCTTGCGCATGTAGTTTTTCCAACTCCCCTGGGCCCGCAAAACAGGTAAGCATGTCCAAGGTGGTTACTTTTTATAGCATTCTTTAACGTAAGGGTTATGTTCTCCTGCCCTACAACCGAAGAAAAAGTCTCAGGTCGATACTTTCTGGCAGAAACTATGAAATTGTCCATACAAATCTTCTTTGGTGATAAAATTAGAAAATTTACCTGCAAAGGGGACAAAGTGTTAATAAATAATCAATATAATTCTGATGCACAATATTTTTTGGTAATCACTGAAAAGTTCCTATTTTTGCGTGCTATAATTTTAAAACATAATATTATAACAATGTTGAACAATTACGAAACCGTTTTCATTTCAACTCCCGTTTTGTCTGAAAGCCAGATGAAGGAAGCGGTAGATAAGTTCAAGAAGATCCTCACCAGTGATGGTGCAAAGATTGTTCATGAAGAAAACTGGGGCCTGCGGAAGCTGGCCTACCCTATCCAGAAAAAATCTACCGGATTTTATTATTTGATTGAATTTACCTCTGATGGTTCCCTGCTTGATAAGCTGGAAGTGGAGTTTCGCAGGGATGAACGTATCATCCGTTTTCTTACTGTAAAATTAGACAAGTATGGCGTTGCTTACGCAGAAAAGAAAAGAAACAAAAAAGCCGAAGAAAACGCTAAAGCAAAGGAGGAATAAGAAATGGCTCAAAATCAATCAGAGATCAGGTATTTAACTCCGCCAACTGTAGAAATTAAAAAGAAAAAGTATTGCCGTTTCAGAAAGGGCAGGATCAAGTATATCGATTACAAGGATCCCGAATTTCTTAAACGATTTGTTAACGAGCAGGGAAAAATATTACCCAGACGTGTAACCGGTACATCTTTAAAGTTCCAGAGAAAGATTGCAAAGGCGATCAAGCGAGCACGTCATCTTGCCTTGCTTCCTTATGTTACTGATCTGTTAAAATAATGAACCGTGATTCGTGAAATGCGAAGCATTCGCGAGGTGTGTGTGTGATTGCAGCCTTGTGCGTGCCGAGCAATCGTGAATTGATAAAAACTTATAATCCGATGGACATTATATTAAAACAAGATATACCCAGCCTGGGGCTAAAAGATGATATCCTGACAGTCAAAGATGGCTATGCCAGGAATTATTTAATTCCCAAAGGTATGGCAGTTAATGCCACTGCTTCTGTTAAGAAACAGCACCAGGAGACATTGAAGCAAAGGGCTCATAAAGAAGAAAAGATACGCATAGAGGCTGAAAAATCAGCTGAAAAAATGAAGGATCTTAAGCTTACCATTGGGGCCAAGACCAGTACAAAAGGAAAGATCTTTGGATCGGTCAACACAATCCAGATAGCCGAGGCGCTGAAAAATGAAGGATTTGAGATCGACAGGAAAGACATTGCCATCAAAGAGGAATTAATAAAGGAAATTGGCAGTTATACAGCAACTGTAAAACTGCACCGTGATGTAAAAGTTGAAATTCCTTTTGAGATAGTTGCAGAATAAGAAATCCTTACTTTTATAGATAGAGGCGGTTACTTTATTGCAATCGCCTCTATTTCTATTTTAGCTCCCAGCGGCAAGTTCACTACTTCATAGGCAGCCCTTGCCGGAGGTTTTTCATTAAAGTACTCTTCATACACCTTATTCATTTCTTTGAAATCCCCAATATCATCTAACAGGCAGGTGCACTTCATGACATCGTCTTTGTTGTAACCGGCAGCTTTCAGTATCCCATCAATATTGGCCAGAACCATTTTTGTTTGCTCCCCAATATCTCCTTCAATTAGCTTCCCTGTTACAGGACTCAATGGGATTTGTCCGGAAACAAATAAAATCCCTGCTTTTTCGACTGCCTGGCTGTAGGGTCCGACAGCTTTTGGAGCCGTCTCGGTTTGGATGATCTTTTTCATGATGTGAAATAATATAATAAGGTATGAAATATATGAAAGATTTTGGGAAATCGAAAGCGGCGAGTAGTCATTCGGAAGAGATGGGTGTGATGCGGTGTGACGTAAAGAAAAATGGGGATCATCATACCCGCTGGCCACACACACTTCTCCCAGCCATTTCCCGTAACACACTGCTCACTAAAAATTATCGTACCAGTTGTCTCCCTGCTCATATTTCAGGTCGCGCAGGATGGATGATTTGATATTAATCTGGAAGGAGTAACTACGGTAGGTTCCAAACGGCACCATTGTGATCTGCATTTCCCAGCAATGCAGGTCACGGTAGATACTGAGATTGGTCATACTAACTTTTTTCTTAGTAAAATCATAGCCTGAGTTGAATCCTATCTTCCATTTTGGAGTCAGGCTCAGGTCGCCCCTGAATCGAGCAGACTGGATAATCTCCGGTTCTTCATTTCTGTTAACAAGCCTGAAAGTATAATCCATGCCAAATGTCCAGGGAACATCGAAGTCAACATACTTGCCATAGTATATATCATCGTAGGCAATATTATCATTCGCCAGTGTGGTATTATTCCCCGTCCCTTCGCCCTGTTGTTGCGAAGAACTATTCCCTTGTCCCGACTTAAAGTTTACCCCGACAGAAAAATCAAAGTTGGTCATGCGAAGAAGCTGGTTACGGTCTTTCCAGAGGGATTTATTAATATTCCTCCTGTTGCCCCTTTCATCGACCACATAAGAATATGGATCAAACCTGCCGTTAAATTTCAGATTCACCTTGTTTTTAAATATGCGGGTATTTCCCACCATATTAATAGGAGCCCACTTTAAGGAGTCCTTAAATATGTTGTAATTGGTAGTAAAATTAAGGTTATCCAGGATTTTTACTTTGGTGAATTCCTCCACTGTGTCCGATTTGGGTTTCACTTTCATCTCAATATTATTCAGAAGGGCAAAACTCACAGATCCCTGCCGGCCACTCGGTACCGGAGTCCTGTAAACCGATTCATCAAACAATGAATAGGTCCTGGTATGCCCGGCTGAATCTATGATTACTTCCTGATAATAATCGGGAACTTTCCCCTTCATATCCGGAGTATAGCTAAAAGACACCCTGGGGGTCATCACATGCCTGATTGCCTCAATCCTCGATTGTGGCCGGAATTGATACATACCATATATCTTTGGGCTGAAGTTCACACTTAATGACGGGACATAGGCATGGGCATATCGCAGACCCTGAACGGTATCAATAAAAAAGGTATCGACTCTTACATCGGAATTAGGCAACTGGTAATCGCTGTGATACTGGGGATATATAGATTTGGTAAAAACCACTCCTGTATACCGTACATTTGGAGAAATATTGAGAAAGTTCAGAGCTTTAAGATTCAGGCTGATCGGGATATTATGCTGATAGCCATTATCAAACTGTTCAAGCCGGGTGTCGAACAACAGAGTATCAACCGTATTCAACCTGTTTTCGAGGGAAGAAGAATAGCTTACCTGCAGGTCTTCATACCATTTAGGCTTGCCTACACGGCTTTTCTTCCGAAAGGGATAGATACGGTTCATATTTAAACTCATTTGTGGAAGCCTCAGGTTCATCGAACGGTCGATACTATTCTGGTTAGCACTTGCATTTGCGCTGAAATTAAACGGTGAATTCGGCCATACTTTCGAAAAACTAATACTCGATTGTTTGGTGCTTCTCATCACACTGTTAATATTCCTGGTATGGTTCTGATCATAACTGCCGGTACTGAAATTCACACTGGCGCTGAACCGCCTGTTTGGATTTGCCTTGGCATCCTGTGCATGTGACCAGATCACTGCGAAATCCTTGCTTTTAGAGAAATCGATCCCCTTTTCTCCTATTACATTTTCAAAATAGTTTGTATTAAAATTCCCATTAAACTTATACCTTTTTCGATAGGAGGATCCAACCCGCAGCCCCCATGTTCCATTAGTATATATATCAGCGGTAACCCTCAGGTCAGCATACTGCGATAATGCAAGGTAATAACCACCATTACGCAAATAGAATCCCCGCCTCGACTCTTCCCCGTAGTTTGGTATCAGTATCCCAGATTTATTGGTTTTGGTGGTAGGAAAAAATCCAAAAGGCACTCCGATCGGCAGTGGAACATCTGCAATTACGAAATAAGCCGGTCCGGAGATGATTTTATCGCCTGGAATTGATTTTGCCTTGGTCATAGCTATATAAAAATGGGGATGTTCAAGATCACATGTTGTGTACTTTCCGTTTTTCATGTCAATGCTACCGTTGGGATGTCTTTTCGTAGTTTCACTGTGAAGATACCCTCCCTCCTGCTCACTGTATATATTTTTTATTATTCCTTTTTTTGATCTGAAGTTGTAGGATAGCTCATCGGCCCGGAACGTTTCAGATTCATCTGTAAACACAGGTCGTCCAAAGGGAGTACCCAGACTGTCTTTACCTCCTCTGGCAAATACTATTTCATTACCCATATCGAATTCGATAATCTCTGCTTCTAATTGTATCTGTTGATAATTGATCTCAGATTTTCCATACAGATATACTTTCTTTTCACTGAGAGCATAGATGATGGAATCGACTGCCTTGTATTTAACCGGTGAGTCGATGGCATCTTTAGAAGAACGGATGGTGGTGTCACGGATATTCAGTTGGATAAGAGTATCGGCACTGGCTCGCATACTGTCAGGCAATATGTACAGGGTATCCTGTTCAACAAGAACAGAATCGGATAGTACTTCTGTCTCCTGTGCACTAACAAAGTACAGGAAGAATAAAAATATACCTGTTAGTAAAAGCCTTGGCAGTAATTTTGTATGCAAATCAGATATAGTAATTTTGTACAGGTCGTTATGAAAACTGATAAAACTAATAAAATTATTATTTATTAATCGCAATTATAACCAGTGACCATTCGATGATTAAACGTGTATTCATCTTATTTCTTACTTTTCTGGTGGTCGTTTTTCCTGCCCTTCAGATAATTGGAGATGATGATCCGAAAAAGACAGTCCAGGTGGTAGTATTGGATGCAGGACACGGTGGAAAAGATCCGGGTGCCCTTGGGAAAAAATCACGGGAGAAAGATATTGTACTCCCCATTACTTTAAAGGTAGGTAAATACATAGAGGAGAATTTTAAGGACGTAAAGGTAATATATACCCGCACCACGGATGAATTTATTGAGTTGCATAAAAGGGCGGATATTGCCAACAGCAATAAGGCCGATCTGTTTATATCAATACATGCCAATGCTTCTAAGCAGACCAACGCCTATGGTACAGAAACCTTTGTGCTTGGAACAGCACATAACGAAAAAAACCTTGAAGTGGTCATGACAGAGAATTCAGTTATTGAGCTCGAAGAAGACTATTCCAGCAATTATGAGGGATTCGACCCTAACTCAGTTGAATCATATATTGCATTCTCCCTGATGCAATCGACCTACCTGCTGCAAAGTCTTGAGTTTGCCTCTTTCGTACAGGATCAGTTCCGCGAACGCGTAAAAAGGTACGACCGCGGCGTTAAACAGCATCTTCTTGTAGTACTATGGAAAACTACCATGCCCAGCGTATTGATTGAAACAGGATTTATTACAAACGCAACAGAAGAGAAATATTTGATGTCAGAGGATGGTCAGACCTACCTGGCGTCTGCCATTTTCAGGGCGTTTAAAGAATATAAGGAAGAGATTGAAAGTAAAAGTGTGTTTACTGCCATTCCTCATGATGACCCGGCCCCGGAAAATGAGCCAGCGGCGCAGGAGGGAAGATCATTTCAGGATGGAATATTCTTCACGGTACAGATAGCTTCCTCATCCAGGGCGCTGAAAGAAAACCATGAGGTTTTCTCTTCCTTTGATAAAGTATACTCTTTCATCAGGGATGGAGCCTATAAATATACAGTCGGTCAATTCACCACATATCAAAATGCTCTTGAATACAGCAGGGAAGTCAGGGGCCAGATTAGCGGGGCTTTTGTCATTGCTGTAAAAAACAACAAAATTATCCCGGTAAAGGATGCACTGGATGAGCTAAATTGATT
>CAYZEZ010000011.1:0-36466 GCA_964477295.1 uncultured Bacteroides sp.
CAGGTAATTCGGATAGAAAAGGCGTGAGGCATTTGCGAGGTTGAGGATCCATTTGGCAATGGCAGTGGCAAACCGGTCATCGTATCTATCGACAGTGCCAATGAATCGGGATGCGAGACCAATGACGGGCAGATTACCATCACTGCAACGAATGAACATCCACTGACCTTCTCGATCAACGGCGGGAGCAGTTTTGTTGATAATTCAGGAACATTCAGCGGTTTAAGCAACGGCAATTACCCGGTTGTTGTGAAAAACGCTAACGGGTGCGAAACATCGGGCAGAACCATTGAGGTGACCAGTAATGTAACCACACCACCTGCACCTTCTACTACAGGTGATGAGGCTTACTGCATTAATTATCAGAAGGATCCGATAATAGCCAACCCAGCCCAGGAAGGGACAATTACCTGGTATTCCGATCCTTTACTGACTGATGTGATTTCAACAGGAGTATTGGTGAATCCTGCCGGCATAACCGAGACCACCACCTATTATGTTACTAAAACCGATAACAATTGTGAAAGCCCTTCCACAAAAGTCACCATTACAATAATTGACAATGAACCTGTTCCTGTCCAGCAGATCTGCCTGGTAACCATTGATCTTACAACCGGAAAGAACCTCATTGTCTGGGAAAAATCACCGGATCCGGGGATAGTGCAGTACAACGTCTACAGGGAGTCTGCCAGGATAGGGGAATTCAATGTCATAGGTACAGTGGCCGCTGATAATCTAAGCATCTTCCACGATACAACTGCCACTCCTGAAACCAAGCAGGATGTTTATATCATTACAGCAACCGATGTCTGTGGAAATGAGTCGGTTTACGGGTCATTTCATAAACCTATGTTTTTGCAATATGTTGGATCAACCGGCGGGATCAACCTGCTCTGGAGCGATTATGAAATCGAAGGTGACGATATTGGATTCGTTACCTACGAGATTTATAAAGGATCAACCTCCACTTCCCTTGAAAAAATTGATGAGGTTTCGGCCAGGGTTGACCGGTATACAGATAAAGACCAGGATGCATTGACGAACAGGTATTTCTACCGGGTAGCAGGACTGAAAGCAGATCCATGCCTGCCCACGGGAACTCTGAAAGGTGCGAATGCAGACTACAGCCGGGCCATGTCGAACCTGGAAGATAATGAAGTGGTATCTGTTTCGGATAATATTGCTGATAAGATCAACATTTATCCGAATCCTTTTAATGAAAAGACTACAATAAAATTCAATAATCCGGATGCACAGCCCTATACGCTTTGTCTCACAGACCTTTCGGGCAAGGTATACCGGATTGAGCAAAATATAATTACAGGAAAATACATTCTTGAGAGGAGTGAATTACAGGCGGGTATTTATTTTGTTGAGCTGAGGGGACCATCCATCTACAGGTTAAAGATCATTATCGAGTAGACCTGCCATCTGTTACCAGCTCATGGAGAAAGTAGCCATTATATACGGATCATCAACCGGGAACACCGAAACAGCTGCATTAAAAATAGCGGCACAAATTGGAGAAGAAAAAGCGGACCTGATTAATGTTCGCGAACTTACACTCCCCCGGCTGGCGAAATACAGGAATTTGATATTTGGGATTTCCACCTGGGGAATCGGAGAACTTCAGGGGGATTGGAAGAGTTTCCTGCCAAAACTCCGGAAAGCTGACCTCAACAATAAAATAATAGCACTGTTCGGCCTGGGCGATAATGAATCTCACCCTGATTCATATGTCGATGGAATGGATGCATTGTTTGAAATTATTAAGAATAGGGGATGCACTATTGTCGGCCAGGTGGATACTTCGAAATACACCTTTGATAAGTCAAAGGCTGCTTATGATGGTAGATTTATCGGACTTCCGCTTGATGAGGATAATGAGAGCGACCTTACCGAATCAAGGATTGAAAATTGGCTGAATGAAATACTTGACCGGTTTATCTGACCTTTGAATCTTCCGAGCGCATTGACTTCGTCGAGTTTGCGAATTCTTTTTCCCCCCCGGGTACTCGGGGCGAGGAGCTTTAGTCTCGCTTTGCTGTATTTTTATAAACATCCCAGGATAAGTCTAATCCAGCTGAAGGCTTATAATACGGGCAACGACTTCATGGCCCTCAGGAGCCATGTGGATCCCGTCTAAAGACCATTCATCCCAGCCAGGCAACAACTTCGGATAAACATCGATGAAATCACATTCATGTTTTTGAGCTATTTCTTTGAATTTCAGTTGAAGCCAGGCAACACGGTCAGCTCCTCCATGGTATTTCGGATTCATATACTCATCTTTACCGAAGGGAGGTGGAGAGACGATCATGATCCTCGGCTGGTACACCTTATAGATTGAACTGGCTTTCACTGATAAAATCAGGGTTTCCAGATTATCAGGAACCATTTTCAGGCTGTCCCGGAAAACAGATTTGCAATCATTTGTACCCAGCATAAAAATGATACCATTTATGTATCCCAGCTCTGCTTCGGCCTTATCCAGATAGCTCTGAATATTTCTGAGTGTATTAAGCTCCTTTCTGCCCAGATTATCAAATCCAATCGTATTGCCCGGGATGGAAATGTTACAGATATGGTCCTCAAAGCGAAACTGTTCCAGGAGGCTTACCCACCCGCCTTCGGCGGCGCCGTTTGAGTCACCGATTACCAGGTAATGTCCTGATTCAATATGATCAAGCGATACTTCCGGGAGCATTTCATGTCCACCCTCAAACACAACCAGCTTTACGAGATCACTGAAAGTCCTTTCATAGTGGATAATACGGCCCCCGATCATTCGTTTATTTTCCCCTGGAAAATTACGGGAAGTAACCAATTCCAATATGTCGTCGTCCGGAATTGCATATATATTGTCACCCTGGTTATAATCCCCGACCAACTTGTTAAAGAATAAAAGAGAATGAGTAATGGGTACGGAACCGGTGTAGCCGTCGTGGATTCCTGTATATATGAAAAGCTTGCTGTCCGACCGGCGCTTAACCGGCGTTTCCATATAATAAGGGGAACGCCTGATGGCTTCTTCCACACCGAGATAATAATGATCATTGTTGAAGTCCATACCTTCCACGGTCGACCGGGCAATATCCAGGGCATATTTGTTGCCTCTTCCTTCTGATTCAAGATACCAGCGCTGCAGATCCGAAATAGGTGCCCAGGCAGAAAAAGTTTTTACCGGATGTTTTGTATTCATATAGCTCAGCAATGCAGCATATCCTCCTCCGCTCACACCGATTACATGAATCTGGTTGGTATCAACGTTCCCGTTAATAATGGCAAATGAGATGGCATCTTCGATATCCTGCAGCACAAACCTGCTGCCACATGCTAGCGGATTATTATTGGGACCCCTGAAATCGGGGTGGATGTAATTATAGTTCCTGAGGTAACAGGTCCACACCAGCGTGTCTTTTTGCCTGTAGTCCCCACTCCATGTATGCAGGCTGACAACGAGTGGTCTTGGAACAGATCCACTGGCCTTCAGGAATATAGCTGGTTGTTTCATCCCATCCAGGGTTGAATTGATCTCCACCGGATTGCAAAATTCCGGCCAACCGAAAAGGGTAGTATTATCCCATAAATTATTTTCCTGGGACCATACATTAGAACCATTTAATATTATCAGGATCGGAAGAAGCTTAAAATTTAAAACTTTCATCTCAGCAAGGTATTATAAATGTCACCGGAAATAAATGCTGTTATGTCGGCAGGACAACAAGATAAAGTCTCATTTCTTTAAAACGGCCGGTTATAATCCTGTTGAATATGGGAAATTAATAATCCAGATGGTTGTAATAATTATCCGGATTACCGTAAAAGTCTTCGATATCCGAAGGATTCATATCCGAATATTTTTTTGCCATTTTTTCGACAATGAATCCCGGATCGTTTCGTCTGTTGGCAATCCGCACCAGGTCATACCAGCGTTTCCCTTCAAATGCCAGTTCGCAGGCTCTTTCTTCAATGATCTTGTTTTCAAGATCAATGATGGAATCCTGCAAATTGGCTCCGGAAACTTTTATCGGATCAAGTTTGAGCCGGCCCCTTACTCCTTTCGAAAAGGCAGTAAACAGGGAGTCATTGCCATTGTTTACCAGGTCGAGGGCGACATCAAACTCGCCCAGGCGGTTATAAGCTTCGGCCAGCATTAAATGCACATCAGCGGCCCGGTATAAGATAACCGGCATATCGCTGGTATAGGGTTTGTCAAGGGAACGCGTATATTTACCTACTTCACTGGAATTTTTAAATGTTCCGTCATACCTGTATGATCCTTCCAGGGAGGTCATTGTCTCTTCAACCGGCAGGAGTTGCGGTCCTTCGGGACTAATAGATGAGAAGAGGTCATTGAGCGTGTTTTCCTGGTGTTCTCCCTTGTCATAAATTATCTTGGTCATGATCTCATCGGCTGCACTTTCATCTCCTTTGAAGATATTTTGCCATTTGGCATTTTCGAGGTCACTGTCCAGGATGAACCTGTATTTGTCTGCAGCTGTGGCTGATTCCAGGAGTGCATCAACCGATTCCTGGTAATCGTTATTCCACAAATACATCTCCCCGAGGAATGCATTGGCAGAAGCGATATTAAAGAATTGGCTATTTGTATAATAGGTCGGGATGAGATAAGAGAGCACATCCTCTGTACTGCTGATCAGATCATCAACACTTGCATAGGTACCCGAGCTTGCCGACAACCACTCGTCAATGGTTCCTGTTGCATCTGTTGCGGTGAAGTCTTCTGTAAGGTATGGAACCTGGGTATAATTCCTGACCAGGTAGAAGTACGTCCACGCCCTGATGACAACAGCTTCGGCATACATATTATTCAGTTCATCCCCATAAGAAGTTCCTTTTTCCATCTCTTCCTCCAGGTGGAGGATCACATCGTTTGCATTGGTAATAAGGGTGTAGAAGGGAAGAATATCCATATATGAATTAGAGGTGGAAAATTTCAGATTAAAAATATCGGCCAGGTCCTCATTGGCATCTGCGGTGATGGTAAGCATATCGGCCTTCAGTTCACCGTTTACCACATAAGCATCCATAAGATCCTGCATGAGGGCATAGAGACCATTTACCGAAGCCCGGGAAGAGAGGTAATCTGAGAAATTCTCATCGGCAGGCAACCTGGTCTCCAGGTCTGGATTGTAGAATTTTTCACACGAATAACAAGAGGTGAGAATGAGAAAGATAGCCAGTATTCGTGGGATATAATCTTGTGTTTTCATGAATATGCGTTTTTTCATTTAGAATCCAACGTTAATTCCGAGCAGAACCTGCGGAGTTACAGGGATCTGTCCATAATCGATGCTTTGATATTCCGGACGGCCCGAGTAAGAAAACTCAGGGTAATATCCGAGGTAATTGCTAATGGTAAACAGGTTTTGCCCCGAAAGATAAATTCTCAGGTTTTTATAAAACCGGGTAACAGGCATGTCATAGGAAAGGGTAATTTCCCTCATCCTGAAAAAATGGCCGTCCTCGATCCACCTGTCAGAGAATCGCGAATTACCGGATGGATCGCCATAAGCTATCCTCGGGATATCGGTTTCGTCCGATTCATTTCTCCAGGCATAATAGGCGGCTATGCTCTGGTTTTCAAATCCCGAGAACGACTCCAGCTGGTTGCGGGTATAATTGAAGATCTTGTTTCCCCCGGAGTATTGAGCAAGACAAAACAGACTCAGGGCTTTCCACTTCAGGGAGAGATGAATCCCGGCATGGAATGTCGGAATCATATTTCCCAGGTCGATCCTGTCATTGTCATCAATCGTATAATCTGAGTTCTGATCAACAAACCTTACATCACCGGCAAGGAAAGCATTGCCATCTTCATTTACCAGGTTGGCACTGGCTGCCTCGGCATCACTTGCCAACAGTCCGTTGGTTTCCCATCCGTAAAAGACAAAGGCAGAGCCTCCGTCCCTGATCATCACATTGCCTCCCGGAACATCCAGGATAAAATCATTATCCAGTTCAACGGTTGACTTCACAGTGCTTACATTTCCACCGATCTTCAATTGCACAACTCCCCGAACGGGCATGACTTCTGCAGAAATTTCAACTCCTTTCACATTCAACACACCATTGTTTTCCCACAGGTATTGAAATCCGGAGATGTCTTCTATCTCCCTGTATACCAGCAGATCTTTGGTTTTCCTGCTAAAAAGATCAACACTTACGTTCATGAGTTCGTTCAGTGCAAACAGGTCGAGGCCTGCATTTGCCTGATGTATTTCTTCCCATTTGAGGGATTCATTGGGCAGGTATGTTCTCACCAGTCCAGAGTTAAGCCCGTAGGTCCTGGAGGAATAATAGTAAGCTGCCTGTTCCCTGAAGAAATCATTACCGGTTACAGAATAGCTCGCCCGCAGTTTTAACAGGTCAATGAACTGAACAGAGCTTAAGAAGGGTTCGGAGGAGAGCAGCCATGCTCCATGTACAGACGGGAAAAATCCCCATTTTGCACCGAACAAACCAATGGCATCTGCCTCTTTGCCGGTGTTGGATGAACCTGACAGAGTCAATATAAGGTCAAGCATATACTTGTCTTTGAACCTGTAATTATTGGACAGGAACAGGTCGCTGTAGTTTGTACTTCTGGTATCTCCGTTAAGAAAGGTGTTTTCCACCAGGGTAACCGAGGTAAGGCTCTTGAATTCATCGGTTGGGGTATTAAATACCCTACCGCTGTTGAAAACCTCGTCACCCGTACTGATCCTGATCCCTGCGGTACTTTTCAGGTAGTGTTTGTCGCTGAAGGTAAACTTCAGGTCTGCCCTGGTTTCATTTTCAATGGTAAAGTTTTTGTATACCCCTTCTACAGCAGTATTCGTCAGTTCACCTTCCCCGAAATCTGTGATTCCATAATCGGGAATAAAAGAGTTATCACGAATATTGTCGAAGTAGATACTGACCGTATTGTTAAATTCCAGGTATTTTAATGGTTGGTAATTTAATCTCAGGTTCGTAAAGAAATTGGACTCAAAACTATTGGATAAGGATTTCTCGACAATAGCAACCGGGTTACTGAATCCATACTCGTCGGCATTACTCAGAATGGATATCTTATTACCCTGGTTATCCCTGAGGTACGGACCAAACATGGGTCCTTTGGTTAAAGCTGACAGGATGGGATTCAATGTAAGATCGTTCGTGAAGTTATTCAGGTCGGAGATGTGATATGAGAAGCCAACATTGGAGATCATTGAAAGCTTTTCCAGGACTCTTATGTTTGAATTCAGCCGGAAATTGTAACGCTGATAATTGGTATTTTCAACGACTCCCTGCTGGTTCATATACCCGAGAAGAACTGCAAACCGGGCGATTTCATCTCCACCCTCCAGGCTGACATTGAATTTATTCAGGTAAGCAGGCCGGAAAATCTCATCCTGCCAGTCGGTCTCGTTGTTGTAATTATAGTAATAATAGTAGGAAGGATTGCCGTTGATCCACTGGTTCTGCTGCAGGATTTCAGTAAATGATTGTCCGGTATTCTGGAGTTGATTGACCAGGTAGGCCTTGTGGAGGGGTGTATTCAGCAGTTCGATCCGGGTGGGTTGAAACACGATTCCGTTCTGGCTTGAAAAATTAACCTGTGTAGAAACGCTCTCCGGCTGCTTTGTTGTAATCAGGATGATTCCATTACCGCCACGAATGCCGTAGAGCGATCCTCCGTCTTTTATTACTTCAATGCTCTGGATATCATTAAGGTCAATGGAGGTCAGCGGGTTGTGAAAACATCCACCTGTAATTTGATTATCCAGGATCCTTGAATTAAAGGGCATACCATCGATCAGGATCAGCGGTTCGGAGGATGCAAAGAGAGAATTCATACCCCTTATCTGGAAATGCCCTCCCTCACCGGGCATCCCGGACAGGGTTTGGGACTGAATTCCGGTCAGACGACCCTGGAATAACTGGTCCGCAGTGATCTGGGGTTTGGATATGATCTGATCAACCATCAGGTAGTCGGATGAACTGTTCTTATACTTTGAAACATCTCCGAAAAAGCCAGGTATTTTGCTGTCGATCGATTGTTCGGAAAGAAGGGACAGGACAATGGTCTGGCTGGATGCTTCTTCAAACCTGATTTCTTTCGATGCGAAACCGGGGTAGCTGAAACTTATCCAGACCTCATTACCCTCGAAAGGCACAGAAAATTCACCCGAGGCATTAGTATAATAGTTTTCATCCATACCAGTTACCGAAATTTCAACGCCTTCAAGCGGTTCATTACCGGTTCTCGAAATTACCTTTCCCTGGATAAGTCCTTCTTCTGACATACCGTGTTCGTAGTTCCCGCCTGCCACAGGCAGGAACATGAACAGGGAAATTAAAAGGCTGATAAAGATTCTCATATTTTTATTATTTGGTCGGTTCGAAGAGGAAATAATCGATCCAGCATCTGGTATGTGTTGCATTGGACCCGTCGATATCAATAATCAGCACGTTGCCAGATCTTTCAGTGACCTCAAAATCCCCGACTTCAACGAGTTTGTTCTTATATTCACCACCGTTGAAGTTATTCCCGGCGGAAACCAGGGTTTTGTTGACATATGCGTCGTAATCAATTCCGTCGGATAAGCGGAGGTTTACATAAACGGATAGTTTATACTTACCCGGTACCAGTTCGGGCATATCCATCTCAAGAGTGGCAAAAGTGCCTCCAAGAGTTGTAATTTTCAGGTAATCACTATTATAGTAACCACCTTTCCTTTCATATTTAAAATCGACAAATTCACCTTCGGTCACCGCAGTACGCAGGGTATTGAACTGGTCGTAATACGGGATGTAGTCGGTAGTCTTGATCCCGCGGATCGAATCGAATTCAGGGATATCTGTGATTTCCCACAATTGACTCACAGGTATACCGATATTTTCGAGGCTGGTCAGTGTATAGAACAGCCCGTTGCTGGAACTGGTGAAGAACTCATATTTATCGATCGGAAGGTTGAGTGTCTTACCATTGACCGCCGCCAGGCTGGCCGGAAGGTCATCTTCAGACCAGATCCCCGGAATGATATATTTGGGAAGTCCAGCCATGTATCCCTGCTGGTAATCTCCTCCTGCAGATGTGTCGAGCAGGGTGTTATTGGCAAAGAAAATAGTGAAAGAGTTTTCTTCTGAACTGAGATCCGCATATTGGCTGAAGAAGTCGTTAGACGACAGCCAGACAGAATCATAAATGGTCTGACCGATGCTGTCGATCCCGACAGGAATACTACTTTGTTCATCAAAGTAAACTTCTGTTCCGCTCAGGATAAACTCAGACAAATAGCTGAAATTACTGTCTGCTACAAGTAATTCCATCAGGTTGGGCCTGATCTCCTGGACCTTGTCGGTTTTATGGATCACTCCGTTGGACGACTTGATATCGGTTTCCGTCAGTTGCCCGGTCTGGTTCAGCAGGATCATACCATCCTTTCTTTCAAGGAAAAGTTGTTTGCCCGAAAGGGTTTTTATTGATTTAGTTTCCTGGACATCAGTGCTATAGACTATGCTGTTGGATATATGATAACTTAATATTTTATACAGCGTGTCGGCATCGAGAGAGCTGATAGCCTCTAGAGAACCGGATTCAGGTACGAACAATGTAAACACGGAATTCCTGTTGAGGATTGTATCCATTCCCGATTTTTCCAACAGGTCAAGGTATGTGGAATATTCCGGGTTGCCGGATAATATTTCCAGGACCGTCATACCCTCTTCCGCGCTGCGGTCAAACCTGTCTTCCCAGGGATCGTTGCAGGACCAGAGTACTGCCATACCGAAAATTATAATTAATATTCTTTTCATATGGTTTGTGTTTTTTTATCTATTGCTGTTTTTCGTTTTTATTCTATTGGTTCAAAACGAACATGGCTGAGCAGTCCGGCCCCGGCTGCAACTGTAACCATCCGGATCGTATTCTGCTTGGTCTCCGTCAAATTAATTTCCCCGACATAATGTTCATACACATACCAGGTGCCTGCTCCGTTCAGATCGATAGGTTCTCCGATTGGAATACCGTTAATGAAAACCTGGATGGTTGCTCTTCCCGATCCGTCTTTGGCATAGAAATAGAATTTATACCTGCCCTGAACGATTTTTATAGGCATCAGGACCGTAACATCAAAGTCAGGTGGGCCGAAAGTAAGTGATGTTTCCTGATTATTGTCATCCGGGTCCGGGATGTAACCATATCCTGACCAGGGCTTATGGATCCAGACCTCAGAAACGGTCCCGGTCATATTCGGGAACAGATCAAGGTTGGGGTAATGATCGCTATCCTGTCCGTTTACCCTTCCCAGATCGCGTGCAAACGGCTGGTCATAAAATCCCCAGATAACTTCCGCTGGTTTGGGCTTAAATATATCCAGGATTTTATCCATGGAATGGATCACTCCGTTTTTGGATTGTAAATCAGATATATCCGGGATGAAAGTGATATATACCGGATTTTCCTCGGATCCGGTTTTATTTATCTTATAATCAAGATCCACTTCCATGCTCAGCAATTCACCGTTATAGGTCTGGTAATTTCCTGATGCGAAATCCTTCGTAAAGAGCATTTTCTCTGTAATAAAATGGTTGGCTACAAACTGGTTCAGCGAGTCGGAGGGATTGGTATGATCCGTATAGCCGTTGAAATAATTTGTTTCGAGGTCTGAAAATGAATTAATCCCTCCCGACATGTAAACACTATCCGGTTCAATAAATACGGTAAAGAATACTCGCTGAACATCTCCGTTGTCGAGAGTATCATAGATCTGGTCCAGTACCGGGTAAAATCCTGTGGCATTCACCGCATCCAGGAAAATAGAATAATCGCCTGTTTCCTCAATTACTTCAACCACCGATTCAACGATAGGTGTTAATGTTTTATCAAGCACATGGATAATACCGTTATTCAGCTCAATATCGCGCTCCAGGATTTTGGATTCCCGGTTCACGATGATCCCCTGCAAACCGGCCTCATCAAAATTGGACACCAGCTCATCGTCTTCCATATTCCTTACCGGTAACTTTCCGTATCCCAGGTAGCTTGATGATACAATGGAAGGAAGTGCATGGTAGCGTACCAGGATTTTAGCTTCATCCGTACTCAGGTCACTCACGCGGCTCTTTCCGATGCCCTGAAGATATTGGGTTAAAGCATCATTCTTGAAAGTAAATATAGTATAATTGCCATATGCATTAAATGCACTTCTGAATCCCGCAAAATCAAGCAATTCAAGGAACATGGAGAAATCATTCTCATATTTCTCAAGGTATGCAGTTATGGAGAGTTCATCGTCTTCAAAAAATGGCTCCTGGTTAGGTTCATCCAGGCATGAATTGAAAATGAAGGCGACCAGAAAAATTAATATCCCGTACTTCAGTGCTTTCATTGCTTTTATTTTAAATAATAAGGATTCTGAACCAGATTAAGGTTTATTTGCAGCTCGTCACGGTTGATCGGCAGGTACCAGCTGTAAGGATCCTGGAATTTCACCTGCAGGGCAAGGATGACATCAGCTGATGCATTCAGGATCAGGGAATTGATGACCCTTTCTTTCCTGCGGTAATTATCGCGTTTACCGATTCTCAACAGGTCAAACCACTGTTTCCCTTCTGCCGCCAGCTCCCTGGCCCGCTCATCCAACAGGTAATCCTCCATGGGTTCAAGCGCCGGTTCCGGTTCCGCCAGACCGACACCCCGCTTGATTCTGACTTCATTGATCAGTTCGATTGCCTCTTCGAAGTTATTCATCTCAATCATGGCTTCTGCTTTCATCAGAATAACATCGGCCAGGCGATAAATTATAAAATTGTTATCGTTAAGGATATCTCCCCTCTCTTCTTCGGGATTGATGCCGACATATTTCCATATCACAAGGTTGTTAAGCGAATAAGTGGCACCATCACCCCTCACGTCAACATCTTTTTCAAAAAGCTCCAGTACCCTGGTATTAATAGTGTACTGCCTGCTTTTCTGATAGGAAAAGGTTTCATAAAGCCCTGGAGTGGTCCCCCACCGTTTCGCGAACTGGATCTCAAAAATGCTGCTGTTGGAATTACCGGGATAAAAGTTCTGGAACCAGTTGTCCTTTCCCAGGAGGGCAAAATGATTGCTGTTAATGATCTCATCGCACTGGGCCGCGGCCTCGGAAAATTCATCTGCCCAGAGGTATACATCTGCAAGCAATGCATTTACCGCATATTTTGTAGCACGGCCTTTGGTATATTCCAATGAGCTGTAGGAGGTGATAGCATATTCCAGTGCCCATTCCAGGTCGGCTGTGATCTGGGCCAATATCGCATCCTCTGACGATTTAGCCGGATAGTAGTCCTGTTCGTCCGTTGTATAGGGTTCCAGCAAAAGGGGTACTTCCTTAAAAGTCCTTACCAGGTAGAAGTACGACAACGCCCGGAGAAACCTTGCCTCTGAGAGTATCTGGTTGAGTTCCAGCTTGCTGAAGGAGGGATCACGGTCGACTACATCAGGCGCAAAATCCAGGATCTGGTTGGCTCCGTTGATCACCTTATACATATTACCCCAATGGGTCAGGCTGTTTGTCTCGGTTACATCGCCGCTGAGGATGCGGGAGGCATCTGCGGGGACATTCCTGCCTTCACTGAGCAAGCCGCCGCGAAGTTCTCCCCAAAGGAGCAGGGTTTTAACCTCACCGGCAAGTACGGCATAGGTGTTGGACAGGACCGATTCAACGTCTTCCTGTGACTTCCAGTACTCCTCCGAAACGAGCTCATCTTCAGGAAGGAGATCCAGCCAGTCGGCACACGAAGACATGAATAAGATCACCAGGGAAATAAGGATGAAGGATAGTTTCTGTATTTTCATGATTCTGATTGATTTCGATTTAAAATACCAGGCTTATTCCCAGGGTCACTTCAACCGGAGGAGGAGTCATTGATCTGTCTTTTCCAACGGCGAAAGGATCGTTCCCTGTGAAACCCACTTCA
The DNA here is from genome assembly GCA_964477295.1 of uncultured Bacteroides sp. Classification (GTDB taxonomy): domain Bacteria; phylum Bacteroidota; class Bacteroidia; order Bacteroidales; family SM23-62; genus CAYZEZ01. Next base: position 12,955 of record CAYZEZ010000011.1, read on the forward strand.
GGATCCTGTCCGGTATACCTGGTTAGGGTCAGTAGGTTATATCCTGTGATATAGGCTTTCAGTCCGGATATCCCCCTTTCCTTCAACGCCTCGGACCTGATTTGGTAAGCCAATGTCAATGTTCTCATTCTCAGGAAAGTGGCATCTTCCACGAACCGGTCTGATCCCAGCCAGTTGTATCCCTGAGCGTACAGTGCCCTGGGAATATCGGTTTCATCTCCGATTTTTCTCCAGCGCCTGAGCACGGCTGTACTCTGGTTGTCCATGGTATACATGTTCTCGGTGCGCATCCTGGTCTCATTGATGACATCCTGTCCGAATTTATAAGTATAGTATGAACTCAAGGCAAATTCCTTATATCTTATTAAAAGCCCGAATCCACCGAATAGATCGGGGTTGGCATTTCCGAGGTAGACTATATCCAGTTCGTTTATTTTGCCATCGAAGTTAATGTCTTCATAGATGGCATCTCCTGCGCCTATCCCTGAGGAGCGGATAACCACCGGCAGGGGTTCGCCGGTCACCGGATTGACAATAATATCCCCGTTTTTGTCGTACGATACAACATCATCGGGGGTTGAATATACTCCCAGGTACCTGAAACCGTAAAATGCACCGATGGGATCACCCTCCAGGATCCTCCGGGCATATTCCCCGTTATCCACGGCAAAAACCTCGTTGGAATAATTGTCAGGAATCTTTTCAATGATATTCTGGTTCCTGGCCAGGTTGAAATCAAAATTGAGTCCCCAGTTTTCAGTCTGGATAATTTTTATATTGGTGTTTACCTCCCACCCCTTGTTTCTCATTTCACCCCAGTTGCTGGTCATGTTTGAGAATCCTGAGGTGGTGGGCACACTCAGGTTGTCGAATATTATATCCCGCGTATATTTATCATACATATCAAAATTAACGGTGAAACGGTAGCTGAACATGGACAGGTCAAATCCGTAATCCACCTGGGTTGTGGTTTCCCATTTCAGGTTGTTCAGCTGGACATTCGACAACCTTATCCCGTTCAGGTCCATGTATCCGCCTGAGGATTCATATTTTGCCAGGTACTGATAACTTCCCTGTGTGGAGAACCCGTTGATACCATAGCTTGCCCTGAGTTTTAAGTCGGACAACCAGTTGAAGGAGGACATAAAAGATTCTGAACTAATCCTCCAGGCCGCAGACATGGAGGGAAAATAGCCATACCGGTTGTTGCTGCCAAAGCGGGAGTCCCCGTCAATCCTGACTCCTCCACCCAGGATATAGCGATCGTTGAAGACATAATGTGCATTGAATAAATAGGAAAGGGTCCGGATCCTGCTCTTTCCTGAGGTAGCTGATTCAGCGATCCCTGGATTGGATGGTTCGTACAGGAAGAAGGATGGCATTCCCCCGGCGCCAAGGCTCATCTGTGAGGCATACTTATCGTATGTGGAGAACATACCCAGCAGCATCAGCTCGTGTCCTCCCTTTAGTTCCGGCTGGTAAATGAGCTTGTTAAAGGTTTGTATCAGGTTCTGATTGTCTTCTTTGTTCTGTACTTTATTCAGCGATGAGTTCCCGATCTGTACGCCGGTGGCACTTTGCGGCAATAATCTTATATTCCGGTTATTGGAGATATCAAAAGATATATTGGCAGAATATGTGAGTCCTTCGAGGAGCTTGAAATCGAGTTGAAAATTGGTCAGGACGCGGTCCTTGACATCGTTCTTTATCCCGTCCATAGCAAGGGCGACAGGGTTTGTATAGGTGCTGCTGTAACCCTGTTCACTGCGTTCAGGGCTGAAATAGTTCCCGGTGAGGTTGCCGGCAGGATCATACTCGTATATGGACATATGGGGAGCTTTCCTGTAGGCCATTGCCCTGACCTGGTTATTCCTGGCCCACCATTCATTGTCATAATAGTTCTGATCCTTGTTGGAATTGGTATAGGAGAAGTCCGAAATCAGCTTCAGCCGGTCCGAGATGTTATAATCCAGGTTCAGCCGTGTTGAAACACGCCTTAGTCCGGTGCTTATAGTGGTTCCTTTCTGTCCGAGGTATCCAACAGATGCACGATACCGGGCTTTATTTCCGCCACCGGAAACTGCAAAGCTCAGGTCATGTTTTGCCCCGTTCTGGTTAACAGCTTCCACCCAGTTGGTATTCTTATTGTAATTATAATAATCCGTCCAGCTTGGATCATTCTGGTATTCCTGAGGTATGGCATTAACGGCCCTTGGATTACGGTTGAATTTGGAATCGAGGATCAGCCTCACATACTGATCTCCGCTCAGGGTAGGCAGGGGTTCGGGTTCAATCACAAAACTGGACCGGTAGTCAAAATTAAACTGGGTTTTCCGGCTCGTACCCCTTTTTGTTGTAATCACAATTACCCCGTTGGCCGCTTTGGAACCCCAGACTGCTGTGGATGCTGCATCTTTCAGGACCTGTATGGATTTGATATCGGCGGGCGAAAGGTCCACAAGGGATCCAAAGTCTGCCACATCCGCATTCTGGAAATTAAAATCGGCACCGATGGATGTTTCGTAGGGGACACCATCGAGAATGATCAGTGGCCTGCTGTTACCATTCAGAGAAGTATTACCCCTGATTTTTATCGACATTCCCGCACCCGGATCCCCTGAATTAAAGCTTATATCAACACCGCTGAGCCTTCCCTGCAATGCTTCTGCCACCGATGAGGCAGGAATTTCATCCAGTTGGCTCATCTCGATGGAAGAAACGGAAGTGGCCAGGTCACGAATGGCAATATTGGAGAGCCCGTCTCCCGGATTGGTCCTTTCCGCAACCACGGTTACCTCCTGCAGCTGCTTTGTTTCAGCCGAAAGCATCACATCGATCTCGCTCCTTTCTCCGGTTTCAATCGTTTTAGACAAGTATCCTATGTATGAAAAGCCCAGTTTTGGATTTTCACCTTTGACCTGAATGGTATAATTTCCATTAACATCAGCAACCGTACCGTTAATGAACCTGTTTGCCTCGTCGATCTGCACGATTGTTGCACCAATCAGGGATTCCCCGGAGATGGAGTCAGTCACGGTGCCCCTGATAAGAGTCTGCGCGTTGAGCACAAGCAGCGTCCCTATGCCATTTAAAAGCAGTATCAGGAATAGTTTTGGTTTCATATAGGTGGGTATTGAATATTTTAATACAAAGCAACCTGATCCACAATATGTATTATTCCGTTGGAAGCAATAATGTTCTTGTCAGAAGCAGGTCCGAATTGATAGGAATTGCCCAGGTTATCTGTTATGGTGACCGTATTGTTATCTGCGCCGGTTGTGATTTTCATCCTTATTGAATTCAGGAACAGATCGGTGCCGTAAGCGTTGGAGGGAAATGAATCATCTGTAAATATTGCTCGCTCCGAAATAATCTGGTACTTGATCAGGTCACGGGCTTCTTCCTTCGATGGTGATGCGGGAAGGTAACTTCCCAGGACAGCGTTAACCGCATCGTTGGTCGGCAACAGCAGGGTCACCCCTGTAAAAAGGGATAATTTTTTATCAATCTCTCCTTCGGCGCTAACCAATCCGGCTATACTACAAAGATTGAAGAAGGAGGAATAGGTGGTTTTATTCTCATTGAGATAATCCTCCATGGTGTAAGTTGTGGTGGTCAGCAGCGTGGTGTCAATCTCAAGCACGATACCGTTGGAGGCAGAATAAGAATTAAGTACGCTGGCCTGTCCGAAGACTCCGTCAACAAAGTTTTCCGATACTTTGAGGTAGTTATTGTTTTTGGTCTTGATATATATCTCGTCCGCGCCTTCCAGGTCTTTGTAGGTAATACTGATGTAATCCTTGAGAAACTCCTTCAGCTCTGTATTGGACAATTCATCATTATTCAGAAAAATCCGGTCATCTGTAAAGTCTACAGGATCACCTTCGTAGTAATTGTATCCCATATCGGTAAGAAAGTCATCAGATAGGACGAAAGCAACATGCCCGATTTCACGCTTGAAGAAAGTTTTTATCTCATCGGACAGCTCAAGCATCATGGTGAAGATCCTGTAATCAGGGTTTTTAATTATGGGACCCGATACCGTGGAAAAAGCATTGGTATTCAGTGCACGGTCAACACCATAAATGATGGCATTGGACGCAAACTGCTGGGAAACAATGCCATTGCCAATCTCATAATCTATTTCATCAGAGAAGTCATTGGTTTCATTTTCGGTTTTGGCCAGCACTGAAGGAAACAGTTTCTTGTTCAGAACCAACTGTGCCTCCACAAAATATTTAATAATGATGTTGGGCACGTGATCCAGGCCTCCGTAGGCAGGGAAATTGTCATTAAAATAGTCGATGATCACCTGGTTTTGAGGAATGAACACAGTGTTTAAAACGTGATAATATCCATCCGGATCGCTGTCCGTGATTTTCTCGTTTGCCAGGTCCACATTCAGTGAAAATGTACGGCTGAAAAGCGAATCATAATTCTTGTTCTTGTCCGATGCTGAGGAATTGTACTTATATTGCAAAAAAATCTTCATCAGGTCGTAGAATACTGAAAAATCGGGATTTTTTTCAATTTCCCTGTCTGCGGTTGTCTTGGGTACCATTACTTTATCGATGACATAATAAAAACCATTCTCAGCACCCAGCTGGTCTTCCACGATAGAGGCCCGGTTAATATTGTAGCCGGTGTATTCCGATTGAGGATAGAAGGTTTCATAATCTGATGCCGGAAATCCATGGTATTGAAAAAGGGGTACAGAAAACAGATGTAAATAGGTTTTATCGAAATACACATTCTTGCCCTCCTGAAGCTCGATGGGTGGTGCATAATAACAGGGTGTCCTGAAATTCTCAGGGGTGCCTCCCCAGTATCCCCAGGAGGATTTTCTTGCCATCTTTACAGAATCCCAGGGATGTTCAAGAAGATGATATTCAATCACGGCCTGCAGATGTTCCATATCAATATCCTGGTATGAACCCACTCCAAGTTCTGAATAATATTCCTCAAACGCTTCATTAGTGGGAACAAACGCAGTGAAGGTCAGCCGTGATGAAAGAAAATCCTCATAACCGATGTAATCCACAACATTGATGTATTCCTCATACGCACCGGTTGATTTGATTTGCTCGTATAACGGTCCCTGCAGCCAATCCGGCCGCTGATAATACTCATCCCGCTCTCTGTTGCAAGCTATGGCTAGTAATGTTAGCAGGAGAATCGGTATCGCTTTATTCATAGAATTTGTGTTTGTGGTTTGCGGTCTTAACCCAACCTTAGAGAAATCTTAAAACAAACTTATTCAATTGTATGCTTAGGTTAAAATTAATTACCCCTGTAAAATTTCGTCAGTTTAGTTAAGTACCTACTTCACAATTACGTCAATTTGTTTAAATAGTTGAAAATCAATAATATTTTTTGTTTTTTTGAAGTATGAACCAGAGCATTGTACTTTATTGAAGATAATGAAACGTCGTATCCAAAGATTGTCTGTCTGCCTGCTGTTTTTTATTTCTTTGCCAATTATCTTATTGGCAGATTCACTCAATGTTACCAGTTTCGGGAAATTGATTGTTTCCAATTTCAGCCCGAACTATTATCAGGCCGAGAATCAGAACTGGGATATTTGTGAAGGTGATAACGGGCTGATGTATTTTGCCAACGGACCACTTCTTGAAGGAGGGAGCGATTACTGGCAGCAACATTACCTTAAGGAGGAAACATTTATTCGCAGTGTACAAAGAATGGATAGCAGCAGGATAATGATTGGTGCAAACCAGGAAATGGGGTACTTTACCCGTTTTGACATCCCTGGCAGAACAGAATATACTTCCCTGATGGGAAAGCTGGATACGAATTATCATTCATTCGGATCGATCTGGCAGATACTGAAGTATGAAGAGGCTTATTATTTGAGGGCCGGCAGGGGCTTGTTTAAGTATGAAAAGGATACTGTTATCCCGCTTCTGTATGGTGATGTTGTTGATTACATCAGGTTTCTGGATGACAGTTTGTTTGTCCTAATAGCAGGCAAGGGTCTTGGAATTTATAATGATGACGGATTTCACCTGCTTGCATTCGGATCATATTTTGCTGACAAGAGGATAGTTGCCATGACCAGCTATACAAATAACGGTGAATATTTGATTTTTACAGATGATGAAGGGATTTACAGGTCAGACGGGAATGAAATCTGGCTATTTCATGCCTTCAATCACCGGGAGATCATTGAAAGCCAGATCAGTTCTGTTATTTTGCTTAACAACCAGTATTTCGCAGTCGGGACAGTAAGAGATGGATTGTATATCCTGGATCTCTCCGGATCGGTCATCCAGCACCTGAATATCAAGAACGGATTGCAAAACAACACCATCATCAGCATGTTTGCCGACAGTAGCAATAATATATGGCTCGGATTGGATTATGGGATCAGCTATGTTTACCTGAATAGTTGCATCTCTATAATCAATTCTGAATCCGATATAGGCACAGGATATGTTTCGAAATACTATAAGGACAAGTTATATCTAGGGACCAATCAGGGATTGTATTACATAGACTGGAGTCCTCAAAAGCAAAAAACTGTCGGTGACATGCAGATCTTGCCGGTAATGAACAGTTCTGGCCAGGTTTGGGGACTGCACATCTCAGATGGCATCCTTTTTTGCAATCACCATGAAGGATTATTTAAAATTGAAGGCGACCACGCCATTTTACTCAGCCCCCTTGAAGGATCATGGCAGATTGATCCTCTGAAAACTATCCCCGGCTGCTATCTTCAATCCACCTACAGAGGGTTTTTCCTTTACCGGCTTTTACCGGAGGGAGAATTAGAACTTATTAAGGAAATGGATCAGATAGAGGCATCACGCTTGTTTTATCAGGACGATAAGGGATACATCTGGAATGTGGCATCGAATAACCGGCTCTTCAGGTACAAAATAGATCCTGAAAACCTTGAAATTGAGGAGAAAGTTAATTGGGGTTCAAAACAGGGATTACCCGTTGGACGAATCGGAATTGTAGGGAGCAAGAAACAATTGATATTTACTACTGAAAAGGGATTTTATACATATGATGATGCCAGAGATCGGTTTGAAAGCAGGGAATATTATAATGATTTATTTGGGGCTGGTAATTTAATGCTTAAATTTTTTAAAGATGATTATGACAGGATATGGTATGTAACCCAGGAAGAGATTGGATATTTTTCATTGCATTTTGGACAGATGGAAAAAGTGACCAGTCCTTTTAACCTGGTATCGAAATCGTATAATCGTTTTTTTGGTGAAATAAATGTCATCGATCGTGAGAATATATTCTTTGCTATGGACAGGGGATATTATCATTTCAATGCAGCATGTTCATCGAAACAAAACAAACAGTATCGCTGCTATATCATTGATCTGAACACAACCAGTCCTCCGATAAAGTCATTAAAAGCTAACCGTGCACGTAAATACCCGGTTTATTCGCATAAAAAGAATTCTTTTGAATTTGTTCTGACTTCCAACATCATCGAGAGCCAGGAAAATATTCAGTATGCATTTATACTGGATGGGTATGATGATAATTGGTCGGAATGGTCTAATCGCAATCGAAAGGAATACAATAATCTGTTTGGAGGAGTGTATACATTTCGTGTAAGGGCAAAAGATGGCAGTGGCTTGGAGAGCAGTGAGGCTTCTTTCGCTTTCCAGGTAAAGCCACCGGTTTACAGATCTGTTACAGCATACATTACTTATATCGTATTATTGGTTCTCATCGTGCTGATAATAAGTAATCTTCGTACGAAAAAAATAGAGAAAGAAAAACTCAAAATTGAAAACAGGAAGCAGCAGGAACTTGAAGATAAAAGAAAGAAGTACGAAGAGGGCCAGATGAAATCCAAACAGAGAATAACTGAGTTATTGAATGAAAAACTCCAGCAGGATCTCAGGCATAAATCCGGGGAGTTGTCCAATTCCATGATCAATATATTACATAAAAACGAGATCATGCTGAATTTGAAAAAAGAAATGCAGAATCTTTATATGGAAAAGAATCTTGAGCATCGTGACCTGAATATTAAGAAACTTATCCGGATGATAGAAAATGAGATCTCCACAAAAAAGGATCTCGAAGTATTTGATGCCAATTTCAACGCTGTTCATGAGGAGTTCCTGAAGAACCTGAAGGATAAATATCCTGCGCTGAACCAGAATGATCACCGCATGTGTACCTTCATTAAAATGAATAAATCAACAAAAGAGATAGCCACATTCCTAAACCTTTCCATCCGGGGGGTCGAGACAAGCAGGTACAGGTTGAGGAAAAAAATGAACCTCGAAGGTGACGATAACCTGTATGATATAATTTCCAGTATTTAATTTTATAGCTCTGATGAGCTTGGCATGAGTGATATGAGCCGGACACGGAAAGACTTGCCTGCCTGATACAATGCGCTAATGCAAGCGCTATTAGCTGGTGTGAAGTAGTATTAACGTATGTATTTTACACCACTGCGTATTTTTCAAGGGGTCCTTGATTTGTATTAAAGAATACTCTGAAGTAGATTGCATGCTATTCTGCCGGAAAACAGTAATTCTCAACTTCATTTGGATTAAGCAAGATGCATCCTTTATCAAAACTGCGATTGGTCATTAAATTATTTTTATACCTGATAGGAGGTCAACAGTTCCTGCTGCTTGGTTGTGTATCGGATACGATCAGCCAACCTCTGGTCCATTCTTCCTGTGATAGTATTATTTCTATTGAGATCGAAAACTACGTGAATGCAGAGGGATGGTGCACGAAGAGCTATTATACCGGGATTGGAATGACCACTGATTTCAAGGATGATCAATCGGGTGGTTTTCTTCTCTACGCCATTCAATTTGATCAACCGGGTGTATATCAGGTATATACGCTTGGTAACCGGAAACGAAATACTCCTGTGGAGGATAACATTATTCAGTTTGTTTTGTCGGATGAAAATAATCATGAAATTTCAACAGCCCTTTCAGGATTCCTGCCAGTCAATGCACCGGTATGGTCTTCATTATGCGGAAGTGAGTCCGGGGAGAAATGCTACCTGACTTTACCAGAAAGCGGTAAATATTTTCTGAAGGTTTCTGCCCATAAGGGAAAGGGATTTTATCTTGATAAAATTGTATTGACTAGTAATCCCGGTTTTTATCCTTCGGGCACCGGTCCTGAAGAGACATTTCAGGGAGGGAGCCCGGAAGGCAAAAGATCACGGATTGTACTTCCTCCACAATGGGCTTTCGGAGTTTTATACGGTGGATATACCGATCAGGATCAGACAATTCAGGTCGTGGATTCCCTGATTAATGGGGACTATCCTATTGATGCTTACTGGATTGATTCCTGGTTCTGGAATTATAATAACGGTAACGGTCCAAAAGGGTATATTGATTTTATTGGAGATACCACTGCTTTTCCAGATGTTGGAAAACTATGGGACGAACTGCAAGTTAGGAATATCAAGGCAGGAATATGGATATGGAACCAGATCCATGAAACGGGTAATGAGACAGTCTATGAGGAGTTCAGGAAAAGGAATTTTTTTTCAAACGAGTATTTCAACACCAATGGCTGGCACAATGAGCTAAATGGCACAAAAACCGGTCAGGTTGATTTTGAAAACCCGGAGGCAGTAACATACTGGAAACAAAAACTAAAGCCCTTTTTTGAAAAGGGACTGGATTTTCTTAAACTCGACAACTCATCATCCATTCCATTTTGCAAAGCTGCCTTTACAGTTACTCAGGAATTTGGGAAAGAAACGTCCGGAAGGGGCTTTATTCTAGCCCACCTGCACTCGACCTATGAGTATGAGCATAAACTTTATCCGACTAAATGGACAGGAGATGCCAAAATTGCCTGGTCCCAGCCTGATTATCCGGATATGAGTCAATACGCCATGGGCGGGCTGAAAGAGAACATCCTTATGGTTTCCGATCCGAAGAGATCTACCTATGAGGTACCCTTTCTGTCTCATGATGCCGGTGGCTATAATTACTTCGGAAGCAACGACCAGAGCGAAGAATTGTATATCCGCTGGATACAGTTTGCCTCAATGAACAGCATAATGATGATCTTTTCTACTAACGATAATCCCACCCGGAACCATCCTTACCGGTATCCGGAACAGGTGCAGGAAAATTTCAGGAAATACACGCACCTCCGGATGCAGTTATTCCCGTATATTTATTCTTATGCCCTTAAAACCCACTTAACCGGGAGGAAAATGATACAAGGTGATATCCAGCATGAATGCCAGTACCTTCTGGGTGATGAGATCCTGGTGGCCCCGGTTTGCGAGAAGGGAGCAAGAACAAGGACGCTGTACCTTCCGGAAGGCGAATGGATCGATCCTGAGCTTGGAAAAGTGTACCAGGGAGGGCAGGATATTACGGTTGATGCTCCTTTAGACAAGCTTCCCCTTTTGATCAGGGCGGGATCTGTTATACCCATGCGCAATTATGCCCGTTCCGTTGAATTAGGGAATAATGATACGCTTACCCTGGAAATATATCCTTCAGGTGAAGAAACCGGATTTGAATTGTTAGAAGACGACGGCATCAGTAACGAATACCTGGACAGACAATATTCAAGCACTTCCTTTACCTTACAAAAACATGAATCATCCGTACAATTTACTATCCAACCGGTGTCAGGCAGTTTTAAAGGTATGAAAGAAACTCGTTTTTACAGGTTACACTTCAATCTTTCTGCCCGTCCTGATTTCGTTAAGATAAACGGGCAGAAAGTAACAAACAGGGTAAAATACCATTCCGGGAGGCAGGTCATTGAATTATCCCTGTCGGTCAGCAAATCGGAGCCTCAGACCATAATAATCGGATATTGATCGGGATATGAAACATTCCATGATGCTGTTACTATGTATATGCATCTTCGCTCCACAGAACGGACAGGTGATACCCGTGGAAGTTGTTGCAGACAGTAATGGAGCGTATACCCTGGTCAGGGGGGGTGAGGCCTATTATATTAAGGGAGCGGGAGGAACCAATAAGGATCTGTTTGACGAACTGGTCGCAAGGGGAGGGAACAGCATTCGTACATGGGGAATAGATGGATTGACGCTCAGTATGATGAATAAGGCCCATGATAAAGGATTGTCGGTAATGCTGGGATTATGGATGAGCAAGGAAAAAGATGGATTTGATTACAACAACCAGGCAAAGGTAGATGAGCAACTTGAAAAATTCAGGAACCTGGTCCGCCAGTTCAGAAACCACCCGGCCCTGCTTGCCTGGTCGATCGGTAATGAACTGGACCTTAGCTATACCAACCTGAAGGTATGGAATGCAGTTAATGACATATCTCTAATGATTCACGAGGAGGATGGGAACCATCCAACCCTTACCATTACGGCCGGAATAAGCCTGAGCAAAGCAAATGCCATCGCACAGCGAGCACCGGACCTGGATATGCTCGGGATCAATACCTATGGTAGTATTTCAGGTGTTCATTCAACGCTGCTTGCCTCGGAATGGAATAAACCTTACCTGATCACCGAATGGGGAGTGAACGGCCCCTGGGAAGTAGGCAAAACACCATGGGGTGCCCCCTATGAACCTTCCAGTACAGAAAAGGCAGCTGTTTTTTTGAACAGGTATCAGAACAATATTCATCCGTATAAATCCCTGTTGCCGGGCAGCTATGCTTTTTACTGGAACAGCAAGTTTGAAGCTACCTATACCTGGTTTGGGCTCTGGGTTGGCATGGCAACCACTGAAATGATCGATGTCCTAGAGTATTCATGGACTGGAATATGGCCGGATAACAGGGCTCCCGGAGTAGAGAGTGTAACGATCAACGGATTGGGGCAAAAAAGCAACCTGAGGCTTTCCAGCCACATCAACAACAGGGTTGAGGTAATTGCAACAGATCCGGAAGGCGATACGCTGGATTACGAGTTCCTGGTTTTACCAGAGTCCGGCGATTATTTGACTGAAGCAATGCAGGGAGCCACTTATCGATGTATCCCCGGAGTAGTGACCAAAGAAGAAGGAGGTTCCGCATTGCTGACATTCGATGAGATACATAATCACCTCAACCTGCGTCTTTATGTTTTAATCAGGGATGGCCACGGCCATATTGCCACAGCCACTTTCCCGTTTCAGACAGGATTTCTTGATCTTTCATCCTCACCTGATGAAAATGGCCAAAATCAGCCAGGTATAAGCATATGGCCCAATCCTGCGGTGGATTGGCTTTATATCCAGGCTGACAACGAAATGATTTACCCTTCTATAATCATTTATAATTGTTTCGGACAAGAAGTATTCAGTCAGACGTTTAAGAAGATCAGCGGAATGGTGACCGTTTCGCTGGACGGAGTACCTGACGGCATCTATTTGCTTAAGGTTGCAGAACGTGGTGAACAGGAATTTCTGATACCGGTAATTATAAACTGATTAGTTTTATCCTTGAATTTAAAGGAGAAGCGGAGAGGGCGAAGTGCAATGTTCAGTCCTCAGTGTAGTTTGACACTTATGTTCTTGAAAGGCGTCTCGATTAATATCCTGTTTTAATCAAAACAAAGCCACAATAAGAATATAACTTGTTGATAATATTGATATCGATCCTCTGATAAAAAAGTATTAAGGAGGAGGTACATCAGGTTATCATCCCAGGCTTATGCTCAAAGTACTAATCTATGGTTACCTGACCAATCTTTATTCAAGTCGTAAGATAGAGCAGGCTTTGGCTGATAAGCCAGTAGATAAAAAGGTCAAACAAAAGCTGAACTATGCCAGGAAGAACTGGCCTGAGAACCTGTATTATAATCCGGACCAGGACTGCTATTACTGTCCAATGGGCCAATCCATGACTTTTGCAGGAACCAGACAGCATCATACAGCCAATGGATATATACAAACCAAAAGAGCATACCAGGCTCAGAACTGCAGAGGGTGTCCAATGCGAGGTAGCTGTCATAAAGCCACGGGTAATCGAAAGATAGAGGTAAATTACCGATTAATCCGCTATTAACAGATTATCAAAGAAAGGCTTAACAGTGAAAGAGGAAAACGTTATCGAAGTCTGAGACCAGTTGATGTGGAAGGAGTGTTTGGAATAATCAAAAACAATAAGAATTTCAGAAGGTTTATGCTGCGGGGATCAGATAAAGTGGAAATTGAAGCAGGGCTTCTGGCGCTGGCACATTATCTGGCAAAGCTGGCCAATTAAGGGAGTGTTCGCCTTCTTTTATATTCGTTGATACTTGTGAGAGAACAAAAAAAAAGGGCCATCTCTTTGTTTCGAGACAGCCCCCTTTTTACTCTAAGCTTTCAGTGCTACCAATGAATATGCAAACAAACTACTACTTGAGACTTATTTCACTATCAGCTTAACAACCTCGCCAGCTCCGTCGGTCGTAGTAACCCGGATGAAATAGATTCCGGAACTCAGATCAGATATGTTCAGGTTGTATTCGGATACATTAACTGATTCAATCCTGCGGATTTCAGAACCTACGACATTATACACAGCAACAGAACTCATGATTCCGGCATGTAGACGGATAGTAATCTGGTCATCGGCAGGATTCGGATAAAGGACAAATCCTATATCATCCAGTTCATCGATTGAAGTGGGATTATAGATGAATTCAATCATATCCGCTGCCATAGAGGCTGTAATGCTGAAGGCAACATCGTCTCCGTATATCACCTTAGAACCACTAACGTACACATCCATGACATGGTCCCCGACCGGCAGCCCCATAACTTCAGCCGTCCAGATGCTGTCTCCGGCTGTTGCATCACCGTTGGTACCATCGTTATACAAGGTCACCATGGTTCCGCTGTTGTTAATATCGATCTCAACAGAGGTGGCTGTCTTGGGCATGTCAACAACAGTGAAAACAGCGTCATTGTTGTATTTCGGAGTAAATCCGGGTCCTTTAAGTTCGTCGAAATACCATTCTTCTCCGACGTCCTTATCTGTGTAGTCAAATGCAAGGACCACCCTGGTGTAGAAGTCATCGAGGGCATTTTCCGGTGCATAAAGCCTTGCATCGTACGACAATTCCACCCACTCACCTGCCGTTGTCAGGGTATCATACATGTAGCATCTTTCGCTCTTACCGGGTCTTTCCAGTGACAGCCTTACAACTCCTGCAGAGTCGGCATTATAAACCTTCATAGTGAAATTGAATCCGTCCGAGAAGTTTATCGTATTGGGCAGGTCATAAGCCATGCCAGACCACGTGTCTGTACCGGTATAAGCAACACCTACGCTGTCGGTTCCATTGACTGCATCAGCCAGCGGATTAGGCATTACGCCGCCCCAGACAGCACCCTGGAAGGTAAACCATGGAGGTGTTATGCTATCATAATCGAAATAGACATGGGTTGGTTCAACATACCCGATTTCAACTACGGGTCCGCGAATCTCATCGAAGTACCACTCTTCACCCTGATCGGTATCCTTGTCGTCGAATATGACAACGACACGGTTATAATCCATTGAGGTATCACCCTCAGTGGCGTCTTTTGGATCAAAGAACAACCAGGCCCATTCGCCGGGTGTGTCGTATGTGGCATTGATTATTAATTTGGGAGTACTGCCTTCCAGCTGCAACCTGACGTCTCCGATGGAATCTGACCTGACTAACATCTGGAACATTTGTGTAGATGAGAAGTCAATTGGTCCGGCAAGGTCAATATATATTCCTGACCATGAGTCGGTACCTGTCGTTGCCTTACCTGCATACAGTCTTTCATTAACCATATCTTCACCGGGATTTTCCACTACGCCTTCATAAGTGGCGCCCTGGAATCCGATCCAGTCTTTACGGTTATTTTCCGTGCTGAAATAGGAGGCTGGTTCAAGCTTAACGTGTGACGGAGCGCCTTTCAGCTCATCAAAATACCACATTGCTCCAGCCACACCCTCTTCATGTGCAAAGCAAAGAAGAACACTGGTAAAGACATTGTCATTTCCTTCCGGGATTTCCCAGGTCAGCTTGGCCCATTTGCCTGGCGTGGTATACCATGTGTCGAGTTTTATACTACCGAACTGAAGGCGGGTTTCACCTGAATCGGTCGGATGGTAAACCATCATCGAGAATGTCCTTTCGTTTCTCAGGTCAAGCGGGGCAGGGAATTTGTATGTGATTCCATCCCATCCATTGCCCCCTGTCAGGGTGGTTCCGACATACATCGAACCGTTGACAGAATCTTTCACGGGATTCTCTACCGCACCTTCAAAACTTCCTCCTGAAGAGGAGAAGGCAGGTGTTTCATCCTCGAAGTCGAACCACAGCGTTGACTCCTGGGAAGCCAGCATTTCAGCTACGAAATTGATCATAACAGGATCGAGGCTAGAAGGAATGGTTGCTGCGACATTATCGCCCATATCCACCATTTTACTGTCTGCGTAGACATCGTAAACAATATCACCAACTGGTACTCCCTGTACCTCGGCAGTCCAGAGGCTGTCCCCTGCGGTTACATCACCGTGTGTGCCGTCGTTATATAGGGGCATAAGTGAACCGCTGTTGTTGACTTTGACTGCATAAGATTTAACACCATCAATATGTGAAGCCACCTCAAAGGTCGCAGTCACATAATAGATCGGGGTGAGTTTCGGACCCATCAGGTCATCGAAGTACCATTCTTCCCCTATTTCGGAATCTTTATCATCGAAGATCAGGGTAATTCTGGGGTAAAAGTCATCATAAGGCTCGGATCCGACGGTATTCCTGGCATCGAATTCAAGTTCTTGCCATGCACCAGGTGTGGTGTAAGGAACCGATATCTTGCATTGTTTACCGCCACTGCCTTCAAGCTGTACTCTCGCATTCCCTACGGAGTCTGAAGAATACACTTTCATAGTAAATATGTATCCGTCAGAAAAATCGATGGTGCCGGGAAGCTGGTACACAATACCTGACCAGTTTGCCGAACCTGTATAAAAGAGTCCTACGCTATCCGAACCGTTAACACCATCCTGCAATGGATTAATGCTAACACCTCCCCAGACTGAACCCTGGAATCCGGAGAAATCATTTTCTGGGGGAATACTGTCGAAGTCGAAATAGGTCCTTACAGGTCCTGCATCGCCCACATCCACAACGGGGCCGCGTATGTCATCAAATAACCAAACTTCCCCTGAATCAGCGTCTGCATCATCCAGGATGACAACCAGTTTGGTGTAAGTTTGAGTAGTATCTCCGGAAGTTGCGTCATCCGGGTTAAAGCTCAGGTAGGCCCATTCTCCCGGGGTGGTGTAAGGGACAGAGATCTTCATGGTGGTAGCACCTGACCCTTCCAGCTGGATACTTGCATTACCGGTCGAATCCGGGTGGTAGACCTTCATCTGGAACAGTTGTGATGCTGAGAAATCAACAGGACCGACCAGATCGTACGCAATACCAGCCCAATTGGCTGTACCGGTAATAAACTTGGCCGCATATGGATTGTCATTTACCATGTCAGGATCCGGGTTGAGAATCACACCGCCAAAACCGGCATTCTCGAAACCTGTCCATTCTTTTCGGTTATCCGCGGTACTATAATAAGAGTTGGGTTCAAGAGCAATGTGGGTGGGAGGTCCTCTCAGTTCGTCAAAATACCATGTGGCATCCGCTACGCCCTCTTCATGGGCAAAGCAAAGCAATACAGAGCTGAACTCATTGTCGTGACCTTCAGGGATCTCCCAGGTTAACTCTGCCCACTCACCGGGTGTAGTATACCACACGTCAAGTTTGTTGCTGCCAAACTGCAATCGGGTTTCTCCCGAATCGGTAGGATGGTAAACCATCATGGAGAATTTTCGCTCGGTCCGTAAATCCAAAGGAGCAGCAAAAGCAAAAGTAATCCCATCCCACGAATTGTTTCCAGTCAGAGTGGATCCGACACTGTCAGAACCGTTGACTGCATCCACGGCAGGGTTCATAACTACCCCGTCAAATGATCCGCCGGCTGACGAAAACACGGGATTTTCCGTTGATTCAAAATCAAAATACAAGACCGACGGTTGCTGGGCAAACGTCAGGCTCGCTAAAGAAATCAACAAGACATTTAGTAGTAGTTTTTTCATAATTAAATTAATTGGTTAAACTTATTGATAACCAATAATACCTCCTATTATTAAATATTTAAAATCTTGAGCCCCTTTGAATACTCGCCAGTAATCTGAGTGCCTACTTTAAAAGTACGTCATAATTTATATAAGATTGTCAATCAGCAACTTAAGATATGTGTATTTCATGCCCGTAAGTCATTATCTCAGAATATAAAATATGGGTCACCACGTGATCTGCGACGATATGAAGTATTTCTTGGAGGCGGAAACGATCATCTGAAGGACCGGATCAGTTTCCGAACCATATTTGTCAAGGGCCCCGACATATTGCTGAATGGGAATCCGGTTTTTCTCAGGGACATATCAATACCCAAAGAGAATACCCTCCGCGGGGGACGTGCCTATAGTCGTGAGGATGCCGAAATGCTTCTGGGATGGGCAAAAGAACTTGGATGTAACTATGTAAGGCTGGTACATTATCCACATTACGAGAATATGGTCTGCCTGGACGATGAAATGGGACTCATGATCTGGGCAGAAATTCCCGTGAACTGGACGTTATTATTCGAGCGCAAAGAAACATGCCAGAATACAGAGAACCAGCTGAAAGAGCTCATACAGAGAGGCCATAACAGGGTTTCGGTGGTCATCTGGTCAATGGCCAATGAGAAACCCGTAAATGAATCCAGGCTGACTTTTATACGGGACATGGTGAAAACCACGCGGTCGATTGATCCCACCCGGCTTGTCTATGCTGCCCTTGTAGTGCATCATGATCCTGACAAACCCTATACGGTAACCATCACCGATCCGCTCTCAGAATACCTTGATCTGGTAAGTTTTAACCAGTACCAGGGCTGGTATTCCAGTAAAACACCAAAAAAAAGCATTCTATATCTTGCAGGACTATTATCGTTCGATAAGGAACAAATGGGAATAATTTCAATTACCCAGGTGAATGAGTAATTGTCAATATCCCGGCATAATGGCTATTTTGACCCTGAACTCTTTTGTTCCCCGGGTTTCTTTTATTTTAATTACAGCGATGATCATTGATCCCTTCGGTGATAATTGCTTTCCTGAAAATACCAGGTTGTATGATCCCGCTGCCACGAATTGAGTTTCTGAAATTCCCAGTTCCCTGCCTGTCAGATCGAAAAATCTGATATCGACGCTGGCATGAGATTCGGTTTTGTACGCCAGGGTAAATTCATCCCGGGCAGGATTGGGATAAACATTTATTTCATTTGTACCGGTTAACATTTCATCCACACCTGAAACCTCAGCAAGGCACGCTTCCAGATGTATCTGACTTTCCATTACACGCTCAAACAATATTCTGTGTCCGGCGTTGTTCAGGTGAACCCCGTCACCTGAATTATATGCAGAAACAATAAAGTAGTCTGAATCAGCTAATCCTGTCCAGAAATCAATGGAGTATTCCTTAAATATTTCCTCAATAGCAACACTGAGATCTTTTTGTACCAATCTCTTAACAGGATCAGTAAAATCACGGGGTTGTGTTGTGGCAATCCATACCTTAACTCCACTTTCACTGGCATTGCCTGATACAAATTCAAGATTTGCAAGAGTCTGAGCTGCTGTATAACCTTTATTAGCATCGTTGGAAGGCATATTCACTATGACAGCATACGGCGAATAAGTAAGCGCCTTGGTTATATTCCGGTTAATATCAATAAACTCTGTAATTCCGGGCTCAAAGACGGTACCCGTGGGTACTATCTGGAATGTGGTATAACCACCATTGCTCAGATTGATCACCTGATAATCCGGATTGATGGCTTTGAGGGCAGCAGAATAACGCCATACCCATGCACTGTCTATGATACTTGGACCGGTACCTGCCGCCGTGGAAGAGCCTAATACGACGATTGTGTTTGAGCAAATGGGCTCTGCAATACTGAATTTACTGTTGCTGGTATCCGAGAAAATTCCGGATACAACAACAACCAGGCACTCTGAAGAAAATATTTCAGGTAAGGTCCATCTGATAATACTCTCTTCGGGGCCAACCGTATCAATGCTGGTCCAGGTAAGACCATTATCAGTTGTGTACTTTGCCAAGATATCTTCCGTTAGCTTATTCGGAGACCACATGATTTTTTGAGTAGAGCCTGATACCCATTCCTCTCCTCCATTAGGCTGG
This sequence comes from uncultured Bacteroides sp., assembly GCA_964477295.1. Taxonomy (GTDB): domain Bacteria; phylum Bacteroidota; class Bacteroidia; order Bacteroidales; family SM23-62; genus CAYZEZ01. The sequence goes on from CAYZEZ010000011.1 coordinate 32,141, forward strand.
ATAAGTTTGATCGCCGGGTTGGTGGTCCCTGAAATAATAAAATTACCATCACTGACGTCTTCCGTATCACCGGAACTGACTTTAACAAGACACTGCGTGGAAACAGAACCGGGTACTGTCCATAGTAAGGTGTTTTGAGTAAAAGGAACAGTATCAATGTTTATCCAGGCAGATCCGTTATCGGTGGAATACGCAACAAGGATATCTTCGGTGAGGTTTACACTCGACCAGGTTATGTTCTGTTCAGAACCTTCAAACCAATCCTCCCCTCCGTTGGGAGTTTCAATTGTCAGGGCAGGTGGAATAGGATCTTCATGTTCAAATAGTATCTTTAAGGCTGTGAAATAGAAAAAGTGGTATTCATTTGTGTTGTTCTCACCCGGGGACAGAATAAGGCTTAAGGTCCCATCTTCTTTGGGCTTCATACTCATACTTACAGTGCTGCCTGAATTGTTTGCAGGATCCAGGTAAACAGAGTCAGTCACATTCCCCGCAAACTTATATTTAGTTTCCCGGTTATCAGAGACTCCCATCCGTGAAGCGAAAAGGATAAAAGTATAATCCTTGTCCACATTTAGTCCGCTGAATTGAAATCCCCCAGTGGGTTCGGTGATCCCTCCCCAGAGCTCAATATTGCCATAATAGCTGTCCCTAGTTGCTGTTATCGGCATCCCCAATGTTTTTTCAGGAGTTGTTGTCCCGTTCTGGTTGACTCCGTTAAACTTATCGATAATCTCAACACTCATATTTGTACTTAGGTTTTTCGAATTTTTTAGCTGAAAAAGTTGAGTGCCAATGTCTACACTGGTAAAATTATTCCAGGGATCTTCCGAAAAATTGGAGCCAACACTGAAATCTATCAGGATTGTATCATTCTGACTATATGCCGGAATTAGTCCGGATAGCAGAAACAGGCCAGTGAAGAAAAGATAAAGATTTTTCATTATGTTGATTTTAAGAGTTTATGAATCAGCGAATTATATGCTACTATATTTGGAATAATCTCTGAAGTTAATCCGAAAGAATAAATAGCGTAATGCAGTTTCAGGCCAGCGGCATCATACTTCATTTAGTTGTAGCTATAATTTTGATAATCAAATTTAGACCCTGACAGATCTAAATAAAAATAAAGTGCTACGTAGAATATACACTGATTTGATTCTTCATTACGTCACAGATACATCAATTACCCGTTTTGCAGCAAGTGACCTGTTTATGCAAGATTTTTCATTAATTATCGCAACTTGCAGTTAATCATTATATCAGGCTACCCGGTCGTTATAAGGCCTGCATATACCATGGGAGGCACAGGTGGAGGATTGGTCTATAATGTTGAAGAACTCCGTACGGTAGTCAGCCGTGGATTATCAGTAAGCATTGTGAACCAGGTTCTCGTAGAGGAATCTGTCCTGGGATGGGAAGAGCTTGAGCTCGAAGTAGTCAGGGATGCCAAGAACCAGATGATCACGGTTTGCTTTATCGAGAATGTGGATGCGATGGGGGTCCATACCGGTGATTCCTATTGTACTGCCCCCATGCTGACTATCGACCAGGAACTGCAGCAACGGCTCCAGAAATACTCATACGATATTGTTGAAGCGATCGAGGTGATCGGCGGGACGAACATCCAGTTTGCACATAATCCCGAAACGGGACGGGTTGTGGTTATCGAAATAAATCCGCGCACTTCCCGCTCCTCAGTCCTGGCTTCGAAGGCCACAGGATTTCCTATTGCCCTGGTCTCGTCACTTCTTGCCGGTGGATTAACCATGGATGAGATCCCTTACTGGCGCGACGGTACCCTCGAAAAATTGTAGACACTTCATACCCTCTTGGACACTTTTTAATAAATTTAAATGTATAAAAAGTGTAAAGAATGAAGCAGATTACTGTCGAAAAAATCGAAAATCGAGCAAAGGATATTATAGCAGCAAGAAGTAAGATCTATTTATTGGAATACATCTTGAAAAGCAAGAAGAGTGTTCTGCAAGAATGTTTAGAATTTGGAATCCCCAGATCTACATTTTATGAATGGAAAAAGAAATATGAGATGGAAGGTAAAGAAGGATTATTAAGGAAAAAACCAATTGCGAATAATCATCCAAAAAAGATTCAGCAACCTATTATAGATAAAGTCCTTGATTTACGAGAGAACTATCAATTAGGACCAATAAGGATATCCAGGTATTTGATTCGTTATCATGGAATAAAAATTTCGGAATCAAGCGTATACCGGATTCTACAAAGAAATAATTGTAGCAGATTGCCAAAATCAGCTTCTCGAAGGACTATTCATACAAAAAGTTATTCAAAAAATGTACCTGGACATCATGTGCAAGTGGATGTTAAATTTGCATTCTTTCAAAATCCAGATGGCAAAAAGATAAAAAAATACCAATACACTGCTATGGATGATGCAACACGGATTCGAGCATTAAAATTATATAGCAGGCATAATCAAAAGAGTGCGATGAATTTTATTGATTACGTGATTGAGAAATTTCCGTTTAGAATTCATACAATCAGAACTGACAGAGGTCATGAATTCCAGGCTAAGTTTCATTGGTGTGTTGAAGACAAAGGAATTCGACATGTTTATATAAAACCCAAATCTCCTCAATTAAATGGGAAAGTGGAGTGTTCTCATCGCACAGATCAGGAGGAGTTTTATCAGCTATTAACATACACTGATGATGTGTATTTTATGGATGAATATTCCTTCGTAACCAAACGTATTGTTCCTGAATATACTAATGACATTGAAGTACTACTTGATGTTGAATACAATGAATCAAGTGCAATAAATTTACTGTATGTAATAGCTTACGATCAGAAATATGAACAATATGTAACCACATCGAATATTTTTTTCAAACCCAATGCTTTCCGGCCAAGGTTTACCACCGTTGATGGCGGCTATGGTTGTTTTGGTTCTTTAACCAGTTTGGAGATTGATTTAAACCATCTTTGAAGTCTTTTTTATTATTCTATTTGCAACCGGGATGGAGAGCAGCTGGATCAGTGCAATTATGAGCAATGCATATTTAAGTGCAAAAGTCCTTGATACATACCTGGCAAGGACAATAAATAATACCAGTCCGAATGCCCGGCCGACATATAATCCGAATTCGTGATTGAAAATATAGGCAAATTCGTTTCTGCCTTCTTTTTTAGATAAAGCATCGATCACTTTCAATTGAATCGGGAAATATGCAAGATCGTGCAGCGGTTGAAACAATATTTTGCAAAGCATGAAAATTATCACTCCAACTGCTGAGAACATTACAGTATTAACTAAGGCACCCGTGGCAAATATTAACAAGCCCATCGAAAAGATATAGATCCGGTGTCGCGGTTTAGATATCCTTCCTAAAACATAAAGGACAAGGGCGGTAATAATACCGCAAACTGATTGAATGCTCCCCAGTTCATCTTCGTTGCCAACAAGGGTCATGATCAATATGGCCGGAGCAGTTACAAGATATCCCTGGGCGGTTCCCTTCAGGCTGGCAAGAAATAGCATTCTGCGCCATAACCTGTCAAACTTCCAGAAAATGAATTTCTTCTGCCGGGGATTCATAAACTTTTCCTGGTGAATGACGATGGAAGAGATTATTGTCAGGAGAAATACACAGGCGGTTACTATTTTATAAGCTGTATTGGCAGTGCCCCCAAACCAGTTGCTGGTCTCAGTTTTTACAATAAAAACACCAATAAAGAAGGGAACGACAATATATGTGAGGGTATAAAAGAAGGTCTCCACTCCATAATAATAGTTCCGGGTGTTATCATTGGTTGTATTCAGGGCCAGGTAATCCCTGTTGGCCCAGAAGAATCCGAAAGAGGAACCCATCAGGAAACCTGCAATCCCTACCCCGGCAAAACTAATCTGCTCCAGCATCATCATCGCAAGCAAGGATACCCCGCTCAGAAGCATTCCAAATGAATACAGACGGGATATTCTGATCTTATTAAGTAAAAAACCATTGATCATAAAGGTGAAGGGGATCCCGGTATATACTGTCAGCTGGTAAAAAGCTACCATCGATGGATCCGATGAATTCCGCATAATATAAGCACCGGCAAATATATCGATAACAGGCAATACGAACGCATATATCATATTGGTTATCAGTAAGATACGCATATCTCGGGGATACGTGTTGAATACCTTTACTTCACCTGCCAGCTTAAAGAAAGGGAAAAACAAAATTTTCAATATTCGCATCTCAACAATTTTTAAACCTCATGTAAACTTGATAGAATTTCAGTGACGGAAATCTTCCCAGCACAGATTACTTCATCAGAAGCTCCATAGTAAATGGT
>CAYZEZ010000012.1:0-26254 GCA_964477295.1 uncultured Bacteroides sp.
TCTGAAGATATAGTAAAACAAATTATAGAGGATATTTTTAACAGGGCTTTTGTGAACTGGTAACAGACACAACGAAAAAAATGAATCGCGAAGATGTCATAACTTTTATTAATGAACCAGGAAGGCTGGATCAATCCACACTTACCGATGTGGGGGACTTAATGGAATCATTTCCATATTTCCAGACTGCTCATCTTCTGAAAGTAAAGAACCTTCACAATATCAACAGCCTGGAATTCAACAACGCTTTAAGATATTCTTCCGCGTTTATTGGTGACAGGGCTATCCTTTATCACCTTATACATAATGAGATTGTGGATGAAAAGGAACCTGTGGATCAAGTAGGAGCTGCAGAAGAAGATCAATTGAATTCTACTGAGATAAATACTGCTAAAACAGTCCGGGAACAGGAAAAAAGTGCAGATTTTTCAGAAGAAGAACAGGTGGGTTCCACCGAGGGTCAGCCTGCTCAAAAAGACCAGGCACCAGAACCGGAAGACCAGCCTTTAGCAGCACTCAAACCTGAGACCGACTCAACAATTCATACATTCACAGGATGGTTTGATCATTTGCCGGACAGCACGGTGGCCACCAGTGCGCAAGCCGGTAGTGAAAATGATCTTATAGACAACTTCATAAGAAACCAGCCGAGGATTGAGAGGAATCAGGAGGAATTACCTGAACAACAAGACATTTCAGAGGCATATGTACAGTCCAGTGACCAGTTCATGACTGAAACCCTGGCAAAAATATATGTCGATCAGGGTAAGGCGGCTAAAGCTATTCATATCTACGAGAAATTAAGTTTGAAATATCCGGAAAAAAGTAGTTACTTTGCGAGTCAAATTAGAATAATAAGTCACAATTTAGATAAATAAAGTACTTGAAGTCATGTATTTAGTTATATCTGTACTCGTAATAATAGTATGTATCCTGATGATCCTTATCGTCCTGGTTCAAAATCAGAAGGGTGGCGGATTATCGGCCAATTTTACTTCTACGGGCCAGACAATGGGTGTACGCAGGACGACAGACTTCCTGGAAAAATCAACCTGGACCATGGCTATTGCGCTGATGGTGTTCAGTATTATAGCCGGTATATTATCTGTTCCTGCCCGGCAAGAAGAACAACGGTCAGTGATTGAAGATCAAATCCAGAATGTGGTTGATCCGACGGCCATCCCCACTTTCCCGACCACAACTCCGCAGGATGCAGGTGGTGGCTCTGACAATCAGGGTCAATAGAATAACAAATACTGAAAAAAATGTAGAAGTGTTGGGTGATATGACAACCTGACACTTCTTTTTTTGTTTTATCAGGACGAGTTGACAAGCATAAAAAGCAGAAAGACAACAGGTTATAAAATACGCTTATTTTTTCCCTTAAATTGTAGTGTAAAATTGTCTGAAAAAGGAGCCTAATCTGCAGGTTTTATGATTTGGCACAAAATATGAAAGAATCAACATCGAATCTGAATCCTGCGGGCGCAATCCCAGTATTAAATATACGGGACGGGATTAGCGAGGGCAAAATAAAATTAATAACAAAGGATCGACGATAAGTTTAAATGTTTAATCACTAAAATAAAATCAAAAATGGGTAACGTTAAAATCAAACCACTTGCTGACAGGGTTCTTGTCCAGCCAATGGAAGCTGAAGAAAAAACCGCCAGCGGAATCATTATTCCTGATACAGCCAAAGAAAAACCTCAAAAAGGTACTGTAGTGGCGGTAGGACCTGGAACAAAAGATGAAAAAATGGATTTAAAAGCCGGAGATAAAGTGCTTTACGGGAAGTATTCGGGCACCGAAATTGAAATCGATGACAATGATTATCTGATCATGAGGCAATCCGATATTCTTGCAATTATTTAATGAACTAATTTAAATATAATACATAAAAACTATTAAAAATGGCAAAACAGATCAAGTATGATATCGAAGCAAGAGATCTCCTGAAAAAAGGGGTGGATGCTCTTGCAGATGCTGTCAAGATTACATTGGGACCGAAAGGAAGAAATGTTGTTATTGATAAGAAATTTGGTGCTCCGCAGGTAACCAAGGACGGTGTAACCGTTGCAAAAGAGATTGATTTGAAGGATGAATTTGAAAATCTGGGTGCACAGTTGGTTAAAGAGGTTGCCTCAAAAACCAATGATGACGCCGGTGACGGTACAACCACTGCTACCCTGTTGGCTCAGTCGATCGTTAAAGTCGGACTGAAAAACGTGACAGCCGGAGCAAATCCGATGGATCTTAAAAGAGGAATTGATAAGGCAGTTGTAAAAGTGGTTGAATTCCTGAAAAAGAATAGTGAAGAGATTGGTGATGATATTACCAAGATCGAAGCCGTTGCCAGTGTATCTGCAAACAATGATGCCGAGATTGGTAAGCTGATTGCCGAAGCAATGGAAAAGGTAAAAAAAGAAGGAGTGATCACCATCGAGGAAGCTAAAGTATCTGACACTTATGTTGAGGTAGTAGAAGGAATGCAATTCGACAGGGGTTATATTTCACCTTACTTTGTTACCGATACGGATAAGATGGAAGCCGTTCTTGAGTCACCGTATATTCTCTTGTTTGATAAGAAGATTTCTGTTATGAAGGACCTTCTCCCGGTACTCGAAGCAGCTGTTCAGTCCGGAAAGCCACTGATGATCGTTGCAGAAGATGTCGACGGTGAAGCATTGGCTACACTGGTAGTAAACAAGTTAAGGGGTTCATTGAAGGTAGCAGCTGTTAAAGCTCCCGGATTTGGTGACAGGAGAAAAGAGATGCTTGAAGATATCGCCATCCTTACAGGCGGTACTGTCATTTCTGAGGAGAAAGGCCTGAAGCTTGAAGGTGCTACACTCGATATGCTCGGACAGTGTGAGAAGATCTCTATCGATAAAGACAATACCACTATTGTGAACGGTTCGGGCGACAAAGCCAATATCGATGCAAGGGTAAACCAGATCAAGGTTCAGATCGAGAATACCACTTCAGATTATGACAAGGAGAAACTGCAGGAAAGGCTGGCTAAATTAGCCGGTGGTGTTGCTGTTCTTTATGTTGGTGCTGCTTCTGAAGTTGAGATGAAGGAGAAAAAAGACCGCATGAACGATGCGTTGAATGCAACCCGCGCAGCCGTTGAAGAAGGTATCATTGCCGGTGGTGGAGTTGGATATGTTCGGGCAATCCATTCACTCAATAAATTTGAAGGTGTGAATGCCGATGAAACAACTGGTATAGCTATTATTCGCAGGGCTCTTGAAGAACCATTGCGCCAGATCGCTGAGAATGCCGGTGTGGATGGTGCCGTTGCAGCACAGAAGGTGAAGGAAGGCAAAGGAGACTATGGATACAATGCCAGTACAGATAAATACGAAGACCTGAAAAAGGTTGGCGTTATCGATCCTACTAAAGTGGCCCGTATCGCCCTTGAAAATGCTGCCTCAATCGCAGGCATGCTGCTGACCACCGAATGTGTCCTGGCCGATGAGCCGGAAGAAAATCCTCCTCCCCCAATGCCAGGCGGCGGCGGTATGGGCGGAATGATGTAGACAATATTACATCTATATAATTACAAGCCTCACTCCTTAATCGGAGTGGGGTTTTTTTTTGTGACGAGTGACGAGTGACGAGTGACGAGTGACGAGTGAAGTGAGTGTGTGAGGTGATGTGGGAGGACTGTGCATCGTATCCGGAATAGTCGCACCCACCACCCATTTCTTCTTATTCACTCCTCACTCTTCACTCGTCACTCTTCACTTAATATATTATATTTGCATTTCAGTTCTGAGCAACATGGACCACATCCGTAACTTTTGCATTATCGCCCACATTGACCATGGTAAGAGTACCCTGGCTGACAGGCTGCTGGAGAAGACCCATACCCTGAAAGAGCGGGATGTCAGGGACCAGGTACTCGACAGTATGGACCTTGAACGGGAGCGGGGTATTACCATTAAGAGCCATGCCATCCAGATGGTGTACGAATGGAACAGGAAGGAGTATACCCTGAACCTGATCGATACTCCGGGACATGTGGATTTCTCCTACGAGGTGTCGCGGTCGATCACTGCCTGTGAGGGAGCACTGCTCGTGGTTGATGCTACTCAGGGGATCCAGGCCCAGACCATATCCAATCTGTACCTTGCGCTTGAAAAGGATCTTGAAGTAATTCCGGTACTTAATAAGATGGACCTGGAAGCGGCAATGGTGGATGTGGTAATGGACCAGATCATCGACCTGATCGGATGTGATTATGATGATATCATACAGGCAAGCGGAAAAACGGGGATGGGCATTGAAAAGATACTGGAAGCCATTATCACCAGGATACCTCACCCGAAGGGGGATCCTGAAAAGCCTCTTGAGGCACTGATCTTTGATTCTGTATATAATTCATTTAGGGGTATATACGCTTATTTCAGAATTTTCAATGGCACCATTAAAAAAGGTGACCTGGTCAAGTTTTTTGCTACCAACCAACGCTATAATGCGGATGAGATCGGGATACTCCAGCTAACATATGAATCCAGGAAAGAGCTGAAAGCAGGAGACGTGGGTTATATTATCTCCGGGATAAAAATCTCATCGGAAGTGAAGGTAGGGGATACCATCACCCACGTAGATAATCCCTGTGAAAAAGCCATTGAAGGATACAAAGACGTAAAGCCCATGGTCTTTGCCGGGATCTACCCGGTCGATGCCGATGACTATGAGGAATTGAGGTCTTCATTGGAAAAGCTGAAACTGAATGATGCCTCGTTAAATTACGAGCCGGAATCATCCGCTGCCCTGGGATTTGGTTTCAGGGGCGGTTTCCTGGGGCTGCTGCACATGGAGATTATCCAGGAACGGCTCGACAGGGAGTTCGACATGAATGTGATCACCACGGTACCCAATGTATCTTTCAACTGCTATACCACAAAGGGAGAAATGATCGAGGTTCACAATCCATCCGGGCTGCCGGAGCCAAACTATGTTGACTATATCGAAGAGCCATATATCCATGCCCAGGTGATTTCCCAATCGGAATATGTGGGATCTGTAATGAAGCTCTGCATCGACAAACGGGGCACACTGAAAAACCAGGTTTACCTGACCAGCGACCGGGTGGAGGTGACCTTTGAAATGCCCCTGGCAGAGATTGTATTTGATTTTTACGATAAGCTGAAAAGCATTTCGAAGGGTTATGCCTCATTCGACTACCATATCATTGGTTTCAAAAAAGCCAATCTTGTCCGGCTCGATATATTGCTCAACGGAGAAATGGTGGATGCCCTCTCGACCCTTATTCACCGCGACAATGCATATGATTTTGGAAGGCGGATCTGTGTTAAGCTGAAGGAACTCATCCCGAGGCAACAGTTTGAAATAGCCATACAGGCGGCCATCGGCTCCAAGATCATTGCTCGTGAATCGGTAAGGGCACTGCGGAAAGATGTGACGGCAAAATGTTATGGTGGCGACATAACAAGGAAAAGAAAACTACTCGAAAAGCAGAAAAAAGGCAAGAAAAAAATGCGCCAGATCGGTAATGTGGAGGTCCCCCAAACAGCGTTCCTGGCAGTGTTGAAGCTGGATTGAAATCGTGAATCGTGAATCGTGAAGAGTCATCCTGAACCCGGCTCAGGATCTATCAGATATTCAGATGCTGAATCAAGTTCAGCATGACGTAAATAATTCTTTAATCTCAAATTCGCATACGTACCCTTTCGGTCTTTAAAACACTACCTGATTTCTTTCCCGGGTTGATATATCTTCCTGATCCGGTTGGCTGAGGCGGAAAATACCGTTGAAACAAGGCCGGGTGAAAGCCAGGCAAAGAAGGTGATTACCTTGCCGGCCAGGGAGAGTGTCATCTTTCTTTTCCGGTGCCGGATCATGCGCATCACCGCCATACTGACTTTTTCCTGTGACTGGGTCAGGGAACCTGGTTTCGAATGGCCGGGCACGGGAGAACCATCCGGTCCGACAATGGTTTTATCGGGATCGTCGCGTACAAATCCCACATAAATAATACCCAGGTGGATTCCGGATCCCTTCAGTTCAATTCTGAGTGACTGGATCAGGGCTGTGAGCGCCATTTTTGCCATGCTGTATATGGAAAGCTCAGGAAAACCAAACCGGGCTGCCACAGTCGAAATGAATATTATACTGCCTTTGGATCCCTTTATATGCGGTAGGGCATACCGGGTCATATATGTAGCGCTCATCAGGTTGTTGTTGAGGACAGCCTGAATGCCTTCAGGTGTCATTTCTTCAAAGACACCTCTCATCCCACCACCGGCATTGTTGATGAGGATGTCGATATGTCCGTATTTATTAAGGGTTTGGTTCACAAGGATCCGACATTGTTCGGGAGAACCTGCATCTGCTGCAATGCCGTGTACATCATAACCTTTATCTTGAAATTCCCTTACAACCTTGCTTAACCGCTCCTCATTACGACCGTTCATCACCACCCTGGCACCCTGTTTTCCCAGCTGGCTGGCAAGCTCCCTTCCAATTCCAGCCGAGGAACCGGTAATAATGATAACTTTATCTTTTACCTGGTCCGCCATAGTGATAATAATCACTAAATAATAGAAAAATTTTCGAAATAATTTGCCATTACCAAGAAAAGGTTAAATTTGTTTTTTGTATTACTTAGATTGATTCTAGATAACGTAATTCTGATGAACCATGTTTTATTGAGGAAATTTAAATGCCTAAATTCGCATGTGTTATTATAGTTATATAACTATATACCTTAATATTCTGAAAACCAACTAGATACCGCAAAAATAGCTACTAATTACCGAACAAAACCACATTCCAAAAAGAACACTATGAAGTCTGAAGAGAAATCATCACAAGCCAAAGCTAACAATTTACATTTGGGTATTGATATTGGTTCCATTTCAATTAACACGGTTGTGATGAATGACGACGGTGATGTTATTGAAAACCGATATGATTTTAATCACGGAAAGCCGTATGATACACTTGAAATAATCCTGACGGAGATCCTTAAGAAATACAAAAAGGAATCAATTAAATCCCTTTCTTTTACCGGGACAGGAGGCAAGCTGGCATCCGAACTGCTTGGTGGTGTGCATGTTAATGAGATTATTGCCCAGTCCATGTCTGTTGGCAGGCTATACCCTGAAGTTAAAACGGTTATTGAAATGGGAGGTGAAGATTCCAAGCTTATTTTTATGCATGCCGGAGGGGCCGGGGAATACTCCAGGCTTGCTGAATTTGAGCTGAATACCATATGTGCTGCGGGAACCGGTTCGTTTCTTGATCAGCAGGCCAAAAGGATCGGTGTTTCCATTGAAAAGGATTTTGGTGAAATGGCCCTGAAATCTGAAGATCCTCCCCGGATTGCAGGACGTTGCAGTGTTTTTGCCAAGAGTGATATGATCCACCTGCAGCAGATTGCAACTCCCGTGCATGATATCGTTGCCGGACTCTGTTTTGCAGTTGCCCGGAACTTTATCAGTTCAATTGCACGTGGAAAGGAGATTAAGTTCCCGGTTATTTTTCAGGGTGGTGTTGCGGCGAATGTGGGTATGATAAGGGCATTCAAAGAGATTTTGAAGGCAGAGGAAACTGATCTCATCGTACCTGAATATCATGCTTCCATGGGTGCCATTGGTGCTGTACTGAATACGATTTCCCTTCCCAAAGATTCATATCCAACCCTGAATGAGCTGGAAAACCTCAGGAATTACCTGGCCAGTGACAGGGCAAAAGGTAAATACCTTGATGCACTGATCGATGCCGATACTATTATTAATAAAGAAGTTAAAAAGATACCGGATGGTTCGCCAAAGGTTGAAGTATACCTGGGACTCGATATCGGATCATTGAGCACCAATGTTGTACTGATAGATGATGATAATAATGTGATTGCCAGAAGATACCTGCCAACTGCCAGTAAACCTCTGGAAGCCATTCGCAGGGGTCTTTCTGAAGTAGCTGAAGAGGTGGGGAATAAAGTGATTGTTAAAGGTGCGGGAACGACAGGATCGGGCCGCTACCTGACGGGTGATTTTGTTGGAGCCGATGTGATCCGTAATGAAATCACTGCCCAGGCTACTGCAGCCATTGTATTTGATCCGAAAGTGGACACCATTTTTGAAATCGGGGGGCAGGATTCAAAATATATAAGCATTGATGACGGCGTGGTGGTCGATTTTGAAATGAATAAAGTTTGTGCTGCTGGAACCGGATCCTTCCTTGAGGAACAGGCAGAAAAGCTGGAAATAAATATTGTAAATGATTTCGGCGAATTGGCGTTGTCTGCCAATAAACCTGCTGCACTGGGGGACCGGTGTACGGTTTTTATGGAGTCTGACCTGAATTCACAGCAACAAAAAGGTATGGCCAAGGATGACCTCGTTGGGGGATTGGCTTATTCTATTGTTCAGAACTATATCCAGAAAGTAGTCAGGAAAAAAAGAATAGGCGATCATATCCTTTTCCAGGGTGGAGTAACCAATAATAAAGCTGTTGTTGCTGCATTTCAGCAGATAACAGGAAAAAAGATCTATGTTCCGCCTCATTTTGATGTTACCGGAGCCATTGGTTCTGCCATCCTGGCACGCAATTATGTCAAGGAAAACAATATTATCACACGATTTAAAGGTTTTGATATCAGCAAGATACCTTATAAGGTTGACAAGTTTACCTGTAAGGCCTGTTCCAACGAGTGTGAGATCAGAAGGGTGAGGATAGAAGGCGAGAAAAAGGCCCTCTATTATGGCGGAAGATGTGAGAAATATGAAATGGAGGACAGAAAAGGCAAGGGAGAAGGAATACCTAATTATTTTGAAGAACGACTGGAATTTCTGAGGGGTGATTATGTTGAGCAGCCTAAAGATGACCGGATAACGATCGGTATCCCGAGGGCACTGATGCTCTACTATCAACAGTTCCCGTTCTGGAGGACCTTCTTTGATGAACTGGGATTCCGGGTAGTTGTATCTACTGAAACTGATAACCAGATTATTAAGAAATCACTCGATATGATCGTTGCTGAAACCTGCTTCCCTGTGGAAGTGATGCATGGTCATATATACGAATTATTCAATAAAGCAGACTTTGTTTTTACTCCATTCATAATTAATGCTAAAGCAGAAGAAGACAATCCTACTAATAACTGCAATTGCCCGTGGGTTCAGACATACCCTTTCATGGTGAAATCGGCACTTTCAGAAGAGCATAAGAAGAAACTTCTGGTCCCAACGCTTAACTTCAGGTATTTTGGTAAGGTGCTGAATAAGGAGCTTTCCACCTTTATGAAGGAGCAATTTGGCATTGCAGAGAAAAAAGTAGTAAAAGCCATTGAAAAAGCAGACAAGATCCAGGTTGCCTTTGAAGACAGAATTGCTCAAAGGGGAGTTGAGGTGCTTGATTCCCTGCCGAATGATAAAGAATGCCTGGTTGTGATTGGAAGACCTTATAATACGGGCGACCCGGCCCTGAATTTGAGCATGGTGGATAAGCTAATTAATCTTGATGTAGTGCCCATTCCTCTGGATTATCTGCCACTGGGCAGCGAGCATATCACCCGTGATTATCCGCAGATGTATTGGCCCAATGGCCAGCGTATCCTTGCAGGGGCCAGGATCGTTTCAAGGGATGAGAGGCTGCATGCAGTTTATATGGGTAATTTCAGGTGTGGTCCGGACTCATTCCTGGCCCACTTTGTACATGAGGAGATGGCAGGAAAACCTTACATGGAGCTAGAGGTTGATGAGCACAGTGCAGATGCCGGGATGATCACCAGGTACGAGGCGTTTCTCGACAGCCTGAGGGGTTACCGTCTCGCAGAAAAAGCAAAAAAAGAAATATTCAGACCGGGTATTATGGTCTCATCCCCGCTCAAGGGACGCACCCTTTACTATCCTTATATGAGTGACAGCGCTGAAGCCATTGCAGCAGCTACCCGGTATTGTGGCACCGATTCTGAAGTGCTGCCAATGCAGAATGAACGCGATCTGGAACTGGGACGAAAATATACCTCTGCCAGGGAGTGCTACCCTATGATCTGTACAACCGGTAATTTTATCAAGAAACTGCTTGATACCGATGTGGATCCTGCCAAAACCAGCTTCTTTATGCCCGACCATAATGGCCCATGCCGTTTTGGTCAGTATAACAAGTTCCAGAGGATCTTATTTGACAAGCTTGGGTTCAAGGATGCCCAGATTATTTCACCGAGCAATGATACTTCTTATGCGGATATTTCACAGGGACAGGGAACCAAGTTCAGGTTTGCCGCCTGGAAGGGATTTGTTGCCGTCGACCTGCTCAGGAAAATGAAGCAGGAAAGGCTGCCATACGAAGCGAATAAGGGAGAGGTTGAAAAAGTATACAAGCAAGCACTTGGCATGGTTGTTAAATCGGTTGAAAACGGAGCAAAAGACCTTACCAATGTACTTGAATCAACCGGTAAGATGTTTGATGCCATTCCGCTGAGTAATGGCAAGCGCAAACCGGTGATTGCCGTAGTGGGAGAGATTTTTATGCGTGATAATCCTTTCTGCAGCGGATACCTTGTACAACGGCTTGAGAGATATGGCGCCGAAACCATGATTGCACCTTTTGCCGAATGGCTCAGTTACTCAACTTACAGGTATACCAGGGACAGCCGCTGGAAGGGAGATTATAAAGGCATTTTGAAATCAAAGATCCAGTCAACTTCTCAACATATGTCGGCTCATAAATTGCAAAAAGCCGTTCATGGCCATTATGACCAGAAGAGGGAAATCGAAATAGATGAAATGCTGGAATCCTGCGGCCCATATATCCATAAGCACTATGATGGTGATCCTGCGCTGAACCTTGGAACTTCAGTAGCCCTGGCTAAAACGGGGATATCGGGTATTGCCAACATTTTGCCCTTCACCTGTATGCCGGGAACTGTTGTTGCCTCACTGGCAGACCAGTTCAAGCACGATCATGATAACATGCCCTATGTAAGCATTGCTTATGATGGACAGGAAGACACCAACATCGACCTCAGGTTACAGGCCTTTATGCACCAGGCATATGAGTTTGCCAGGGAGAAAGGACTTTAAAGAATTGATTTACGATTAATGATCAACGATTTAAGATTTGCGATGTACAAATAAATCATAATTCGTAAATCGTTAATCATCATTCTTAGATCAACCGCTAGCGACGGGATAGAAATGTCCTTCTGTCGGTTCTCTTCGGAACCGCTCCATGCACCGTTCCTGCCGTCCAGGTCAGTCCAATTTTCCTTGTTCTATGATGGGAGAATTCACCTCTCTTAACCCTGGATTTGTGAGCTGTTGGCCTTTCATGTTCATTCTTTAATGCCTGGTCATGTTTGGCTTTTTGAAGAAATTGCCTGAATTTTTTATTTTCCAGGTAGTTATTGTACAGGGCAGAAAAAAGTAACAGGAAAAATAAGAAGATGTTGAACGGAATAGCAAACGAAATGATTTTCCAGTCCATCATATATCCTACAAAGCTGGTAATAATGCTTATGACCAGGAACACTACAATGATCTTAACGGCTGTTCTCATTTAATGGATATTGTATTCTTTGATTTTCGGGACTTCCAGATATATTGAATCTACAGGATACAAACGCTGGCGAAAAGCCTTTCCCGCATTAATCGAATCCTTTCCCACCATAAAAACAAGGTATCCTTTGTATGGATAAGTTGGCCATGCATTGGTAAAATATCCTGCCGGCGACAGGCGCATCGGTATGACGAACGTATGATCCGGGTACCGGTCGTAGTAAAAATACAGGTAGACCTGGCTCTGTTCTGTTGGTTCCACATTGGTGACATTAACAGATATAGTGTGTATTTTCGGTTTACCTCCCGGGAGTTTATGACGGATATGGGAGTGGATAAAGACAAGCATAAATGACCCGGAAAACAGGGCAACTATGAGAATATATTTAAAGTACCGTTTTATAGCCAGCCAGATGATAAAGACCAGGTCAGTGGCAAGAATGAAAAGTATAAAGAAGAACAGATAGTTCTCTACTATAGGGTATAAGGGGAATGATGCGATGGATAGCAGAGCGAGAAAGACATTAAATCCCGCGAGCCAGGCAAAGATCGAATTCCTCCGCCTGGACGGTGCCTCGATGGATATTTTATATTCCCGGATAAAATAGATCAGGCAAAGCAGGGAAAAAAAGAACCAGCCGAAAACCGTTGCATCGACTCCATGACCCCTTGTATCGAATCCGTAGTTCCTGTCGAGGAAGATAAGTACTATGCCTGCGGTTATTCCCAGAAAACTAAGAAACCCCATGATCGAAAGAAAAACATTTGATCTTGCCACTCTCACTTCCCGTAAAAAATCGATACCAACCTTTAGGTAAACTGCCCCCAGTACCAGGAAGGAAACCAGGCCGGTCCAGTTCGCTATTAGCGGCAAATTGATGATCCAGCTCAGGACAAAAAGCGCTATGGACAGGTACAGGATTTTCTTTATCCAAATGAATTTTGTGTTCAGGAAATGGATGGTCTCCTGGTGGGCTGTTTTTATTTCCTGGTCGGCAGGCAGACCTGTCACCCGCTGGTAAGCCTCATCAAATGAGATCCCTTTCTCCATCAGGTTTTCAATGTCACAACAAATGTGATCCACAAATTCATTAAAAAGGAAAGAACGGGATGTAGGCTTTTCCTTTAAGTTTTTCCGGATAAATTCTATCTGTTCATTGTTAAGTGTGCTCATGATGATTTTGTTGTTTGCTTAATTATATATTTTAGCACATTGTTATATTGAATCTGACAACCCACTGCATACACCGAAGAGACTACGGCTAATTGTTAAAAATCCCATTCATGACCTTCATAAAATCCTGGAATTCAGCGATTTTTACGCTTGCTGCCTGCTCCCCTTTTGCTGACAAGGTATAGTACTTCCGGATACGGTTATTTACATTTTCCGATTTTGTTTTTACGAGTCCATCGGCCGCCATCTTATGCAATACCGGGTACAAGGCAGCGAAGGTCAGGTTGACCTTATTGCTGGTTATTTCAGAGACTTTCTGCGTGATCTCATAACCATACATTTTATCAGTATCCTTTAATAGTCTGAGAACGATGAATCTCAGGGTACCCTTTATTAGTTCTTTTGATATCATGATACAAATATATACAATAAAATTATATATACAAATAGATTATATATATAATCTTTCAATATATGTTTTTGATCTCAAATTAGTAATCGTTAATTATTAATCTGCGAAGTAAAAAAAATCAAAAATCACAGTTCGTTAATCGGTAATCTGATATCCGAAGAAACGCAGTAAGGAGGAGAAATAACAGTTGATTGAATACTTTGTAGAATGCTCCGATCTACATTATCAGCTTGTATCCTTTCCCGTGAATGTTCATGATCTCAATGGATGGATCATCTTTGAGGTATTTTCTGAGTTTAGTAATATATACATCCATGCTTCTGGCATTGAAGTAGTTATCGTCTATCCAGATGGCTTTTAATGCGAAATTGCGTTCCAGGATCTGGTTGGCGTTATTGCACAAAAGTTTTAGCAAATCGGATTCTTTGGTGGTGAGTTTCTGGCTTTCATCACCAAATGCCAGTATCTGCTTATTGGTGTCGAACTGGTATTTACCTATAGTGTAAACCAATTGCTTGGTGGCTTCGGTTCCTTTGGTCCTTCGCAAGATGGCCTCTATCCTGTAGAGCAGCTCTTCCATACTGAAAGGCTTGGTAATGTAGTCATCGGCCCCAATGGAAAAACCTTCAAACACGTCCTCTTTCATTGATTTGGCTGTTAAAAAAATGATCGGCATGTCACGGTTTATCATGCGAATTTCCTTTGCGAGGGTAAAGCCGTCTTTTACCGGCATCATAACATCGAGTACGCATAGATCATACGGAATGGTTTCAAATCTCTTAAATGCCTTTTCTCCGTCGGTCACCCAATCGGTATCGAAAGACTTGGCTTTCAAATATTCCATTAATAAAGATCCAAGGTTTTCATCATCCTCGGCCAGTAATATCTTTGTTTTAGCATCGGCCATGTTTATTTGTTTTTATGGTTTCCATGGATGGGAATGTAGATTTCAAATTCAGTTCCTTTATTTGGTTCACTCTTAAGCTTTACTGTCCCGTGATGCTCTTCTACGATTTTTTTCACGTAGCTCAACCCCAGGCCAAATCCTTTCACATTATGTATGTTACCGGTTGGTACCCTGTAAAACTTCTCAAATATCCTTTTCTGGTCTTCCTTGCTGATCCCGATTCCGTTATCTTTCACATGGATAACCAGTTTGTTGTTTTTATTCTCAGTATAGACACAAATTTCAGGATTTTCCCGGGAATATTTTACTGCATTGTCAACAAGATTTGAAATAACATTGGTAAAATGCACCGGATCGACCATTACCTGGTCATTCTCCGCGTTTAATTCTTCCGTAATTTTTCCCTCTTTCTGGTTGATCTTCATCTCGAAATTTGTAACCACCCCATGAATCAGGTCATTTAATTCGATGGATTTGCATTTAAGCTTAATTTTTCCTTTATCGAAAATGGCCATCTGAAGGACCTTTTCCACCTGGTAGCCAAGCCGTTTGCTTTCATCAGCAATCACGCCGGCGATATGATCCATATTCTTATTTTTCATCGGGATGCTTTTATCATTCAGCATCTGGGAAGCCAGAGATATTGTCGAGATGGGGGTTTTGAGCTCATGGGTCATATTATTCACGAAATCATTTTTAATCTCCGACAGCCTCTTTTGCCGGAAAATGATGAATATCGTTATGGTGAAACTCAGGATAATAATTACAGTCAGAATACTTGACGAGATTGCCATAAAACCGAGCGATTTGATAATGAAATTGGTTTTTCTGGGAAAGTAGAGAGACAGGTAGCTAGGGCGCCGAAAAATATCTTCAGGAAACAGCTGGGCTTCAAAATAATCGTCATTCAGTCCCGGATTGTACTCGTCAGTGCTGAGAGCCACTTCCAGGTTGTCTCTTAATATTGCAAATTCATAATCCAGGTCGATGCCATAATTGGTCAGTTCATTATTAATGATCAGGTTAAGTACCTGTGGATTTATCCTGTCTTCGATCTGAATATTAGGGGAGATCATTTTGGATATAATCCTGTCGAGATAAACCTGCTTTTCATTTATCTGGGATTCCAGTTCTTCCTGGATCATTTTAGGGTTTATTACCTTGACTTGTTTGTATCTACTGGTATCAAATTCTATTACAGGATCTCCATCCCCAACAAAACTGGTATCTTCTGATATAATAGTAATTGTCCCGTCATCCCCGGAGCCGGATTGCTGGTACATATAGTATTCCTGGTTGACACTATGCCTGTTCTGGTTTTGTTTATGTTCAACAGAGTAGTCTTCAACATACTCTGATCCCTCTATACGCAAACTAAATTGAGAGATCCCGTGCCATGAAGCATTGCTGTCAGCAGGTTCCATCTCCTCAATGATATGATAAACGGTTTCCTGTTTTTGAAGTTCAGCAACCACATTATATAACACCCTGTTAATCAACTGGGAGAACTGATTTTCTTTTACAGAAATAGCATTATTTATCCAGTAGGTCTGGACGATGATCAGACCAATCATGGCAAGTGCCATGAAAATAGCTATTATCCATAAAAATCGTTTGCTCATGACAACACAAAGATAGAAGTGTAACTAACTCTTCCTGAAAAATTTAACATACTTTAACATACATTAAGTGATATTAACCCCTTATGATCTTAGATTTGTAGCAACATTTGCTAAATAACTCAAGTTGCTGGGTACTGGGTACTAGTTACCGGGTAAAGTATTAATAATCAATAACATAAAATAAAATAGTAATTACATTCGTATCATTTTTTAATTCATATATGACTGTTATTCAGACACCTGGCAATTAGTAACTCGTAACTTGTATCTTAAATTAGTTATACATCTTAAATCATTAGATCATGAAAAGAATTTTACAATTATTATTCCTGTTTTTTATCTTTTTAATGTTTTTGCCTTTTGTGGCAAGCGCCCAGGAGGAAAAAACAAACACTGTAACAATAACTATTACCGAGGATGGTAAAGTTACTACTGACACAACCTTTGAACTGTCAGAGGGGCAGGATCCTGATGCCGTTAAAAAAATCGTTGAAGAACTGGCTGGGGGAGATATCCATATGAAAATGGAAAAGCATGCCCAAAAGAAGGTAATGTATATTACTGAGGGAGAGGAAGGGGATTCATGGGACATACATGACATTGACTTAGATTCTATAAAAGAAGCACATGGCGACGCACATGTTATGGTGATGAAGACCTATGACGGCCATGTTAATGTTAAAGTCCTTGATGAAGAGGATGAGGATTATGAATTTGAATCGGATGAAGGGAATACATATAAGGTTAAGGTTATTAAGGAGGGTAAGGGAGATTGTAAAGGAGAGAAGCAAATAAAAGTGTTTATCGGTGAGGATGACAAGGTGAAGATCATCGAGGAAGGCGGTGACCTGAAATGGGTCGAAGAAGATGAAGATGGGGGCAAAGTGATCATCATTGAGTCGGATGATGGAGGTGATAAAGTGATCATAAAAAAACAGATCAATGTTGAAATTCAGGAAGATGAGGGCGATGTTTATCAGGATAAAGAAGTGGTGGTTAAGAAGAAGAAAGCAAAGAAAGAAAAGGAATAGCTGTTACAAATTTTTTCATAGGTAAGTTAGGGCTTCCGGGATTAAACCATGGAAGCCCTTTTTTTGCCCATTTTTTAATTTTATATCTTAACTTGCTGATTATCAAGATGCTTTTTGGACCTCCAAGGTTTAGACCTCCGGAGGTCTAAACCTTGGAGGTTATTACTATCTTTGAGAATGGCAAAACACATAGGCATCGTAGCTTGCAGTGCTGAGGGTGCAGCGCTCTGCTACCGGACTATATGTAAGGAAGGTGCGGCTATTCTGGGCCAGCATCACCATCCCGAGATTAGCATGCATACCCATCCTCTTAGTGAATACATGGATTTTATCTATTTGGCTGACTGGAAAGGTGTTGCTTCGTTAATGATTTCATCCGCAGAAAAGTTAGCTAAAACAGGAGCCGACTTTTTAATTTGCCCGGATAACACAATTCATCAGGCTTTTGATCTGGTTATGAGTAAATCTCCATTGCCATGGCTTCATATTGCTGAAGAAGTTGTAAAAACAGCTCTGTTATCGGGCTATAAAAAGGTAGGGATAATGGGTACAAAATACCTGATGACAGGCCCGGTGTATACACATATAATCCAAAAGGCCGGGATAGAGTATTACATTCCGGATGAGATAACACGTAAACAAATTGATCATATACTATTCAATGAATTGGTTTATGGCGAGATAGTACCTGTATCGAAAAGCTTTTTTCTGAACGTGGTTGATCAAATGAAAAAGGAGCAATGCGATGCGGTGGTGCTGGGATGTACCGAGATTCCATTGATCGTATTGCCAGGCGAATCACCATTGCCTGTATTGGATTCGACACGAATTCTTGCCAGGGCTGCTCTCCGGGAAGCAGTGAGTGTTGACAAATGAAGGAGAGTCGAAGGAGCGGGATCTGCGCATAAGCTGTCTGTAAATTTTGTGCTTCTGACTTCTTCCCAAAATCCCCACACCCGCACCTAACAAGGAACGAGACACAATGAACCATTATGGATTATCCTGATTATTTTGCCAGGTTCTACGACATCATCTACGACCACATAAGGTCGGGGGTTGATCTGGAATATTATCTGAAAAAAATTTCAGCCACAAAAGGGCCGGTACTGGAAATCGGCGTTGGCACGGGACGACTGTTTACTGCGGCCATTCAAAGTAACGCAGATATTTACGGTATCGATATAAGCCGGAGCATGCTTGATATTTTACTCACTAAACTTGATCCGGAGCATCACCACCGGATCTCCCTTCAGGATGCAGTTGATTTCAGCTTTGACCGGAAATTCGATCTTATCATCGCTCCTTTCAGGGTGTATTCCCATCTAATAAAGGTTGAAGATCAACTGAAAGCACTGAATAATGCAGCCAAACATCTGAGCGATAAGGGAATATTAATATTTGATCTTTATATCCCCGATCCGGGCATGATCGCCTCGGGATTGTCCGGCGTTAAAGATTTCGAAGGTGAATATGAACCCGGAAGAACATTTTCGCGCACGGTCAGCATGAAAGCGGATATCGTTCATCAGATCAGCGATATAACTATGACAATGAGATGGATGGAACTGGATAAGGAACGGGAGGAGGATTTTAATTTTAAATTCCGGTTTTATTTCAGGTATGAAGTGGAACACCTGGTGGCCCGGTCGGAGCTGTCATTAGAATGTATGTACGGGGATTTTTGTGAAAATGATATAAGCAGTGGCTCAAAGGAAATGGTGGTGGTGTGTAAGAAATAAATAGTGCAATCATTAATTATGAACTTAGCTCGAATAGTCATCCCGAATTTATTTCGGGATCTTCTTTTTGGTTAATTGAGGTCCTGAACCGGGCTCAGGATGAGTGCTCCCCCTAAAACAACAACCTTTTCTTCGATTTAAGTTTGGCAACATCGATCACGAATGCAGCAGTGATCATTTCAATTTGCTTGAGCTCATTGACAAGTCCGGTTAGTTCATCCCCACTTATCTCACCCGATAACTGCAATAAAAAATCAATATTGGTCATTTCCTCCAGTAAAAATCCATCATCACACCGGTTCGAAATCAGGTTATACTGGATATAGGTTTCATCGTCAAGGTATTGCGAAAGTGAAAATTCCTGGTCCTGGCCTATCCTGGGATTGTGAATAATAAGATTATCAGCGCGCATGAATGATGTGCCTAACCGGTTATTAATCCCCCAGCTTAAACGGTAATCATTCTCATGCGAGGATATACCAATAAGGTGAAATGAAAAATCGTCTTTAAATGATAGTGTATGTGACTTCTTCACGTAATTGGTTATTGGTGTTGGTCGAGTTTCTGCAGTGCCTCTTCGGCAGCCATTTGTTCGGCATCTTTTTTCGAATGGCCCGATCCGGATCCCAGCTCCTCATCCATCATCATAATCGATGTTATAAAAAACGGTTCATCGGGATGATCGGGACTTTCTTTACTAATAAACTGGATATCCTGTTTATTCTTCTGTGCCCACTCGATAACCCGGCTCTTAAAATCCGATTCTTTCTTTGATAACCTATTGATATCCAGATATTTATTTAACACTCTGCGGATAACAAATTTTCTTGCACTATAATAACCTTTGTCCAAGTAAATCGCACCAATTAACGCTTCCAACGTATTTCCAAGGATATTTACCCTGTTCTGGTTGTTCCTGGTGTTGGAAATAATGAATGGACCAATTCCCAGATTAGAACTTAGGGTATTCAGCTGTTTTCTTTTAACGATCTTGGACTTGAGCTGTGTCAGGTAACCTTCATCTCTATCAGGAAACTGCTGGTACAGGTGATCAGCAATAATAGCGTCGAGGATCGCATCCCCCAGGTATTCGAGTCGTTCGTTATTGATCCTGGCACCTCCTGGATCGTACGATGAAGCTGACCTGTGCCTGAATGCAATTTTATACAGCTTCAGATTGCCCGGTAAATATCCGGTTAATCTACGTAATTGCAGATATAACTTCCGGTCGGGGAGAAATGGTAATGTTATCAGGTGAATAAATGTCCTGAACACAAAGTTTACGAACTTTTCTTAAAGATGACTGATGTATTATGGCCTCCGAACCCGAATGTGTTGCTAAAGGCATAGGTCACTTCACGTTCCTGTGCTTTATTAAACGTTAAATTTAATTTATTATCGATTTCGGGATCTTCAGTTTTAAAATTAATGGTCGGGGGTATCAGGTTGTATTTAGTAGCCAGGACAGCTGTGATGGCTTCAATAGCTCCTGCGGCACCTAATAAATGGCCCGTCATCGATTTGGTGGCACTGATATTCAATTTGTATGCATGATCACCAAAAACTTTCTTGATAGCCAGCGCTTCTGAAATGTCTCCCAGGGGTGTTGCCGTTCCATGTACATTGATATAGTCAATCGCGGTTGGATCCAGCTTTGCGTCTTTCAATGCATTTTCCATCACAAGTCTTGCACCCAATCCTTCCGGATGCGGTGCAGTCAGGTGGTAGGCGTCAGCCGACATGCCCATGCCAACAATCTCAGCATAGATTTTTGCTCCCCGGCTTTTAGCGTGCTCATATTCTTCCAGGATTAGTGATCCTGATCCTTCCCCCATAACAAAACCGTCCCTGTCCTTATCGAATGGACTTGAGGCGGTTTTGAATTCCTCATTTCTGGTCGACATGGCTCGCATGGAATTGAATCCGGCAATGCCAGCTTGTGTAATGGCTGCCTCAGATCCGCCTACAACAAAAGCATCTGCATAATCAAGGCGCAAATAAGTATATGCATCAATGATGGCGTTGGTCGAAGAAGCACAGGCACTGACAGTAGCAAAATTAGGACCCCGGAAACCATATTTAATTGAGATATGACCTGCGGCAATGTCGCTGATCATTTTAGGGATGAAAAATGGATTGAACCTGGGGATCCCTCCTCCCATAAAGAAGTTTTCAAGTTCGTCCTGGTAAGCCTGGATCCCTCCTATTCCGGAAGCAAAAATAACACCTATGCGATCATGATTTACAGTATCCAGGTCCATCCCTGAATCCTTAAGAGACTCACCTGCTGCAATGAGTGCATATTGGGAATACAAATCAAGTAAACGCAACTCCTTACGTTCAAAATGATCGGCTCCATTATAACCTTTAACCTCACAAGCAAACCTGGTTTTGTGATTTGTTGCATCAAAACGGGTTATCATTCCGGCACCACTGACGCCATTCACCAATCCTTCCCAAAAATCATTAACATTATTACCCAGTGGTGTAATGGCACCAAGGCCAGTAACCACTACCCGTTTGAGTTCCATAAGCGGGGGTATTTTAGGAGACTACTTTGTGTTGTCCTCTATGTACTTAACAGCTTCTCCTACAGTGCTGATGCTTTCTGCCTGATCATCAGGGATCCCAAGATTGAATTCTTTTTCGAATTCCATAATAAGTTCAACAGTGTCAAGAGAATCAGCTCCCAGATCGTTGGTGAAGCTGGCTTCGTTAGTAACTTCGTTTTCATCTACACCTAACTTGTCAACAATGATAGCTTTAACTCTGGATGCAATGTCAGACATAGCAGTAATTTTAAATTATACTTAGAAATAATTAGACAAAAATAACGGTGCAAAGAAATGTATTTCTCGCATAAAAACAAATAAAAAAAAGTCTTTATTACCGTAAATATAAAATATTTTGGCATTTTTAGTATGGAATTTATGAAAAATCACATCAGTAATTTTTAGTACCAAATTAACAAGTTTTTGCTAAGTTAATGATAGGTATGAAGATAGCTATACTTGCATCCGGTTCCGGGACCAATGCAGAAAATATAATTAAATATTTTGCCGGTAATCCGGGGATCAGTATTCAATTGATCCTTTCCAATAAAAAAGATGCCTTCGTTCTTACCAGGGCTGAAAATCATAATATTCCTGCAATGGTATTTGACAGGACCGACTTTTATGAGACCGGATTGGTGCTTGATAGATTAAAATCTGAAGGGATAGATTTTATTGTACTGGCCGGATTCTTATGGCTCATTCCAATAGATATCATCCGGGCCTACCCTGGTAAAATAGTTAATATTCATCCGGCCCTGCTTCCAAAATACGGTGGGAAAGGGATGTATGGCTCCCATGTTCACGAGGCCGTAATTGAGAATAAGGAGAAAGAATCGGGCATTTCTATCCATTTTGTGAATGAAAAGTATGATGAAGGAGCCATAATATTCCAGGCAAGGTGCCGGGTCCTGCCTGATGACACCCCTGATTCACTGGCTGAAAGGATACATCAGCTGGAATACAAACATTATCCGGAAGTTATAAAAGAGCTGCTGACCAGCCAGGATTAATATCCCTCAACAGAAACGGAATCCGTTAATGCCGGATCCTGGATCTGTATCTGATCCAGTCGCTGCATCACCAATGTTTTTACAGAGTCAAACCGGGCCATGTTTTTCTCCTTTACGGGTTCAACAGGAGGGGCATCTACTTTCAATGGATCTACCGGCGATCCGTTTTTGTAAAACCTGAAATCCAGATGAGGCCCTGTGGATAAGCCTGTTCTTCCCACGTAACCGATTACGTCACCCTGCAGGACATATGCGCCGGTCTGTATATTTTTCCCGTAACCACTCAGGTGAAGATAAGCAGTGGTATACACGCTATTATGCCTTATTTTGACCATATATCCGTTGGCCTTTTTGTATGATTTTTCAATGATCTTTCCATCGCCGATAGCATGCACCGGTGTGCCAATAGGAGCGGCATAATCAACTCCCAGGTGTGGCCTGCGAATCTTCAAAATCGGGTGCATCCTGCTGTAAGAGTATCTGGAACTTATCCTGGAATATCTTAACGGGGCTTTAAGAAAGGCCCTTCTTAAACTGTTCCCATCCTGACCAAAAAAGGTCATAATGCTGTCCTGCTCAAATGGAATAGCATAAAACTCCTTCCCGGCATGATAAAAATAAGCACCGTGTATCTCTCCCAAACCAATGTATTGGGTGTCGACATAATGCTGGTCATAAATAACTTTGAACCTGTCTCCTTCCTGGATACCAAAAAAGTCGATATTCCATGCATAAATTTCTGATAACTCAATGGCC
Source organism: uncultured Bacteroides sp. (assembly GCA_964477295.1). GTDB lineage: Bacteria > Bacteroidota > Bacteroidia > Bacteroidales > SM23-62 > CAYZEZ01. The sequence continues at coordinate 22,744 of CAYZEZ010000012.1, forward strand.
ATCATCGGATCCAGGTCATTTTCCTTCATGGTCATCCAGAGCGATGAATGAATGCTTCCCCCGGCTGTGCGTTCAGAGATAGTAACCTCCTTCTCACTTCGGCAGACTGTTATGCTGTCTTTTAATCCAACAAATACATATTCAACAGGAGTATGTTCATATACAAAATACCGGGCTGTTTCTGAGGAGTCCCGGGTACAAAAAACTTTATAAGGTTTTCCGTACCTGATTTTTCTGAAATCAAATACTTCATTATGATTTGTGGCGATTTCATGAATGTCTTTACCGCTTACACCATATTCCAGCAGCAGGTCAGACAGGCTCTGATTCTTTTGGATAATCCCCGTATGTATGATAAATGAATCCACCGCGAGCCCGTATTCCCTGATAATGACCGGTATGGGTTTCAGGCTGTCGGGATATTCGATCAGTATGGGGCTATCTTCGGAAAGAAACAGGGAACGGATCGATAGGTATACGACTACCGTAAGTAAGATCAAAAGGGGTCCGCCCAGTATGACAAATCGCCTCAGCTTCATCCTGTGATAATATTGCGTCTAAACAACCACATTAATAATTTTATTCGGGACAATAATAAACTTCCTTGGCGTTTTTCCATCCAGCCATTTCTGGGCCTTCTCGTGTTCCAGGATGATCTTTTTGATCTCTTCCTGATCCATATCGAGCGGCAGGTCAACCTTAAACCTCAGCTTTCCATTGAACGACACAGGATACTCATAGGCCTGCTCAACCAGTAATTTCTCATCATATTCCGGGAAGGGTTTATCGGATATGGTCGGGACCTGTCCCAATAATTCCCAGATCTCTTCTGCCAGGTGAGGGGCAAAGGGTGACAATACCAGCATAAACTGCTGAGCAGTATTCTCTGCTACTTTCCCTTTTTTAATGCAGAGATTGGTAAAGATCATCATCTGGGATATGGCCGTATTGAACCGGAGACCTTCAATGTCGTGTTCTACTTTCTTTATGGTCTGGTGAAGCGATTTGAGCACTTCCGTGTCTTCTTCAATGTGTTGTATATGAGCAGGATCGGCAAAGAATCTAAAAACCTTTCCAAGGAAATTAAATACGCCTTTAATCCCATTTTCCGACCAGGGCTTGGTTGCTTCCAGCGGTCCCATGAACATCTCGTACAACCGCATGGCATCGGCACCATATTTCGCAACCACATCATCCGGATTAATCACATTTTTAAGTGATTTCGACATTTTCGCAACGATCTGTTTCAGCTCTTCACCCGTCTGGACATGAAAGAATTTTTCATCCTTTTCTTCGACCAGGTCGGAAAATACTTTGGTACCGGTACTTGTTTCGTAAGCATATGCCAGGATCATCCCCTGGTTGAACAGTCTCGGGTAGGGCTCATCGTGCGACACAATGCCCAGGTCGAACAGCACCTTGTGCCAGAAACGGCTGTACAGCAGGTGCAGCACGGCATGTTCGGCACCTCCGATATAAAGGTCGACCGGCATCCAGTATTTTTCTTTTTCCGGATCGAATATGGCATCCTGATTATGCGGATCGAGATATCTCAGGTAGTACCAGCATGAGCCGGCCCACTGCGGCATGGTATTGGTTTCACGCCTGCCTTTTCTTCCGTTTTTATCGGTTACCTCAAGCCAGTCCGTTGCATTTGCCAGTGGTGATTCACCCGCTTCACCCGGTTCGTATTCTTCAAGGGCAGGCAGCTCGACCGGCAGGTCAGATTCATCCAGCAGGCTTATTGTGCCGTCCTCCCAGTGAACAATAGGGAAGGGCTCGCCCCAGTAACGTTGACGGCTGAAAAGCCAATCACGGATCTTATAATTTATAGCATAAGTGCCCAGGTCATTTTTCTCCAACCACTCAACTGTAGTCTTTATCCCATTCTCCTTTTTCATGCCGTTGATATCCAGGCCGGTCTCCTCGCTGGATGAGTTAATATAATTACCATCCTCGGTCCAGCACGCTTCAGTATTCAGCACCTGTTGCCTGAGTTCTGCATTGGCATCTATCGGATCCATAATGCAAACAACCGGGATATCAAATTTTTTGGCGAATTCAAAGTCGCGGGTATCGTGCGCAGGTACAGCCATGATAGCACCTGTACCATATCCCATCATTACGTAGTCGGCCACCCAGATAGGAACCCTTTCATTGTTGACCGGATTTATGGCATAACGGCCGGTGAAAACGCCTGTTTTTTCCTTGGCCAGGTCGGTACGGTCGAGATCCGATTTCAGCGATGCGGCCCTGATATATTCGTCAATCTCTTCTGCCTGTTCAGGTGTTTTAATCTGCTCGAGCCAGGGGTGTTCAGGGGCAATGACCATATATGTAGCCCCAAACAGGGTATCGGGACGGGTAGTGAAGCATCTTAATTTTTCGTCGAGCCCTTCGACCGTGAAATCCACATCAGCGCCGTCCGAACGTCCTATCCAGTTCCTTTGCTGGTCCTTTATGCCTTCTGGCCAATCCATATTATCAAGTCCCGATAAAAGCCTTTCAGCATATTGCGGAATGCGTAACAGCCACTGTTTCAGGTTCTTTTTAATTACCTGGTTGCCACATTTTTCATGCGATCCGTCGAACATCACCTCCTCGTTGGCTGCCACGGTTTTACAGCTATTACAGTACCAGACCTGTGCATTATCATAATAGGCAAGCCTTTTGCTCTTGATAAATTCCTTCTCTGCCTCAGGTCCTTCCTTTTTGATATCGGCAGGAATTTCCAGATCATCAATGGGCCGGCCCTTATTTTGCTTATTGTCGAACCAGGTATTGTAGAGCTGCATGAAGATCCACTGGGTCCATTTATAGTAATGAGGATCAGTGGTTTTTATCTCCCTGTCCCAGTCGTAAGCAAGTCCCAGCGATTTGATCTGGCGGCGGAAGGTATCGCAGTTTTTATTGGTAGTTACAGCCGGGTGAGTGCCGGTCTGCATTGCATATTGCTCGGCCGGCAAACCAAACGCATCCCATCCCATGGGGTGGAGAACATTAAATCCCTTCATTCTCTTGAACCTGGCTACGATATCTGTAGCCGTGTAGCCTTCGGGGTGGCCTACGTGCAGGCCGCTGCCGGAGGGGTATGGATACATATCAAGCACATAGTACTTCGGCTTGCTTTTGTCAGCCTCCACACTGAAAGTCTTATTTTCTTCCCAGTATTTCTGCCATTTCTTTTCTATATCTGAAAACGTGTATTCCATCCGGACTAGAATGATTTAAGGGTATAAATGCTTGTTTTTTTAAGAGATACAAAAGTAAGAAACTTAGCAAGAAGAACATACTTTTTTGGTAAATTTGCCTTTCGGAAGAAAGTTGCAGGTCAATTGCCGTCGGTTTCAACCGACGGATTGCAGGTCAATTGCCGTCGGTTTCAACCGACGGATTAATGGAAGCCAAAATCCTAACTTGTAGACTGGTGACTTGCAGACTCGCAGACTCTTCCAGAGGGTCCCGTAGTTCAATTGGATAGAATGCCAGATTCCGGTTCTGGTGGTTGCGC
>CAYZEZ010000012.1:26354-34400 GCA_964477295.1 uncultured Bacteroides sp.
AGGGTCCCGTAGTTCAATTGGATAGAATGCCAGATTCCGGTTCTGGTGGTTGCGCGTTCGAGTCGCGCCGGGATCACAAATGATTAAGCCTGTCGGTCTGTATATTAGACTGATAGGCTTTTTTATGAATTAATACTTAACTGTTATTTTGCTTTATGAAAGTAACGAAGACTTTTAACTAATATCCTTCCCAAATTCCCAAATGTATGCTTACCATGGCATCTGATTTCATGTTAAACAAACTGATCCTTAACAACAATTTTGTATCTTGGTATAAGAATTATATCCAGACTAAAACAATGTTTTATTTAAATATTTTTATAAAATGAAATTCAGAGCTATTACCCTGGTTTACATCTTAATCCTGTTTGTGAATCCCCTTGTCGCTCAAAACAATGCAGAATATCTTCAGCTCAAGGGTACAGTCGCGAAGAATGAGGGAGATTACGAAAATGCGATTAAGTTCTTTACCCGTTCCCTGAAAAAGGGCGGTACAATGGCATGTTATGAAGGCAGGGCATATTGTTACCGTCAACTGAAACAATACGACCTGGCCCGGCAGGACTATGAAAAGATGATTAACCACCCGGCTGCCGAAGAGAAATGGTTTGTTACATATGCTGATTTCGAGAAAGAGCAGAAGAACTACACCAAACAAAAAGAAATCATTGACCGGGGGATTGAAAAAACAGGCTCGGTTTTACTATTGGCCGTGAGGGGGGAAATAGCCTTTTATGAGAACAGGATGAAAGAGGCGATCCGCGACCTGGAAAAAACACTGGATTCTCAATATGATATAAAATTTGTTTATAGTGATTTGATCAATGCACGTTATAGTCTATGTGCCAGGGCTATGATGCTCACAGGTGATATCGAGGGCGGAGTGGAAGTGTATGATTATATAATGGACAGATCTAAAAGAGCCTATGAAGCTGTAATGGCTGATCCCAATTACAGTACTAACGACATGGCGCGGGATAATGAGTGGACCTACCTGATTTTCGATGCCTGCAGGGCATGGATGCACGTGGGACGCTTCTCAGAGGCCGAAGATGAAATGACCAATTATATGAAGTATGGCAAGGATAATAAAAACAGGTCGACCGCCTATGATATATTGGGTGAAGTTAAAATGTACCAGGGCAGGTATAAGGAAGCCATCGACGATTTCAACCTGGCACTGCAGGAATGGCCTGAAAATGGGCATCCTAGGGCAAACCTGGGTAATTGTTATTATCAGCAGGGAGAATTCCAGGCTGCTAAAGACCAGTATAACAACGCGGTACAATCAGGCGAGATGATTTACGGCCAGGTCGGACAGGCCATTTGCCTGGCAAAGGATGGAGATTTAACTGGTGCACTGAACAAGATCAATATGCTCATTAATATTGTTCCTGACCAGGGAGAGTATTATTTCTACAGGGCGAGGATATACGCCCTGAGCAATCAAAACGAAAACGCCCTGAAGGATATTGATAATGCATTCAAAAGAGGATTTCAGCATAAAGGTGAGTTTAACCTTGCCAAAAATGATCTTGAACCGGTCCTGCAAACGGATGAATTCGAGCAACTTACGGCGAGCTATGGACTGGATTTTGAATATTATGCCCCGGTTGTTTTCAGGAGCACTACGGCGGGGGATAGGGCTGTTGGCTATGATGGAACTGAAAAGAGACTGGCCCTTGTGATTGGAAACACTGCATACCAGCATACCAGCAACCTGCTGAATCCTGAAAATGATGCAATGGATATGGCTGCCATGCTGCAGCAGCTGGGATTTGATGTGATCAAATTAACCAATGCAGATCAGGTTGAAATGAAAAAAGCAATGGATGAATTTGGACGGAAATTGATGGATTCGGATATCGGTTTGTTTTTTTATGCGGGACATGGTATCCAGGCAAGGGGTAATAATTACCTCGTCCCGGTAGATGCAGAATTGTATAGTGAAGAGGATGTGGAGTATAATTGTGTTGCTGCCGGAAGGGTACTTGCTAAGATGGAGACTGCGGGAAACAGGGTGAACATAGTGATCCTGGATGCCTGCAGGGATAATCCGTTTGAGCGCAGCTGGACACGCAGCTCCGGAAACAGGGGACTGGCACGCATGGATGCACCGACCGGTTCTATCATTGCATATGCCACTGAACCTGGTAATACAGCATCTGACGGTACAGGTAGAAACGGATTATATACCCAGGCTCTTCTTGAGGAAATGCAAAACTCCGGCATCATTATCGAAAGAATGTTCCGCCATGTGAGGACCAAGGTGATTGAACGGTCCGGTAAAAAACAAACCCCCTGGGAATCAACCTCGCTGACTGGTGATTTCTATTTTAACCCTCCTTTGGAATAACCGGGTTGCAATATCAATTGCCGTCGGTTTCAACCGACGGATGAAAAGCATTATTCCAGACCTCAATGCCTCCAACTATCGGCAACGTTAAATTAGTTCCATCCAAATCAATGGTTAGTTCAGTGCCCGGTTCAGGGTGAATGGTGAATTGTTTGTCACTCGAAAATATTATCAATCCGATCTGCTGCCCTTTGTGTATTACCTGGTCATCGGGCATCAGATCAAAAGATACCTCATAAAATTTACCCGGTTCTAATGGCTCGCTTTCAGTTAATGAGCTGTGGTTTTGTGGGTCTGCCCATCCACGGTTAATTAAGTTATCCGTTATTGGTGTCCTCCTTCCTCCTTCCCATGGCAATGATACCATCCAGACTGAGAGATTGACGGCCGGTTTACTGCTGGCAAGTTTAATAGTAATGCGTGGAACACCTGAAATATGAACATCTTCAGATAAAGGTTCGGTTGCATAAATCAATCTGTGCTCCTGGCCCTTGCCTTTTGCCATTTTTTTCCCTGAAAAGGAATAATCGTCAACCAGGATTTCTGTTCCCTGGTTTTCTATTTTTTTAGTGCTCAAGGCACCACCCTCCGGATTTCCTGGTTTGAAATATAGTGTCACCGAAGATGCATCGGGATTCGGAAAGTCTTCGTACGGGGTTGGATTATATCTCGAATCATATTCCCGAACTATCCATGCTCTTGGATCATTTTCAACACCATTTTCAACACCGTGTAAATAGCGGGTAAACCACCTGTTCATCATGCTCAGGGGTGGCGGGCCGCCATGTCCCTGTTGATGATAATAGATCATGGCAGGAATCCCTTTATCCTCTGCGGCCTTATAGATCCGGTAACTGTGTTCGGGCATTACGTTCCAGTCGTTAAATCCGTGCGACATTAACAGGGCAGCTTTCATATTTCCCATATCGTTCAGGAGATTTCGACTATCCCAGAACTCATTATAATTCCCGGTGATCCTGTCCATGCCGGCTGCCATCTCCCCGTTGCGGATCACGGAGTCACTGTAGGCACGTTTTTCTTCGAAACCGCTGTGAATAAAATCGTAAAGCACATCCATATCTTCACCGAGGTAGCCGCCAGGGGACCGGACAAGTCCATTCGACCTGTAGTAGTGATAATATGAGGTTCCCGGAGAAACAGGGATAATCGCTTCAAGTCCATCTACCCCGGTAGTTGCTGCTGCCACTGCCAACGTACCATTATACGAAGTTCCGGTCATGCCTACTTTCCCCGTGCACCAGAAGGCCTCTACTCTCTCATTTCCATCGTGTGTGGTATACCCGTTTGCCCTGCCGCATAACCAGTCGATGACTGCCTTTTGCGCCAGGGATTCATTATCCCCGCCACAGGTGGGTGATCCGTCCGACATACCCGTCCCGGGAGACGATGAATGCACAACGATATATCCGCGGGGAATCCAGGTCCTGGTGTGTGACCTTGATAATTCAGGTCTTTTCTCCCGGTACCTTATATGAGGTTGCTTTCTTTCCTTTTCTGGCAATTCCCCTAATTCATGGTTAACATCCCAGCCTTCGAAAAGCTTCCACCAGGCAACACCTGCATAATAGGGGCTGGATTCATAAATAACAGGCAGCTTCAAACCTTCCGTTTCGGTCTGGTAAGGCCGGGTAACTGAAGTATGCATTCTATCGGGTTTACCATCCCCATCGGTATCAAATTCCGTTTCAACCCAGAGATCATGAGTGATCCATAGTTTATGATCACTGAATCCTGGAACAATTTGCGCTTCTCCATTTTCAAAAACAGGAACCGTCTTTTCTTCTGGTGTGCCTTCATTTTCTTGTGCATGTGTAGTAAGGATAATTGCAACAGAAAGCACAAACCAAATGTGTAATTTCAGGAATCTCTTCATAATAAAATGGTTTCTATTTGTTTAGTTCATTTCAGAGGCAATCCTTATATAATGACCATTGATCATAGGTATTTAAGAATTACTAATAGAAACCCAAGTTACTTTTAGTTTGGACGAAAAAGAAATTTTTTCGGAGTAATTCATTTATTTGAAGCGTGTCATTTTGGACTTGTTTTTATCTAATCGCTTTCCGGGAAAAACCAGGTTACAAGTCCCGGGTTACATGTTACCTGAAACCGGCTTCCAGGCCTGTAAGCTTATTCAATGGATTCCGGTTCTGGTGGTTGCACGTTGGATAAGTGTCGGGATCAGCATTTTACAAAACTAAATCCTACCGGATTATTTGAAATTTGCTGACGAGCGGATGTCCCTTTATCTGAATTATTAGTATATATAAGCCTTCCTGCAGACCATTAAGCCGAATCGCTGTTTCCCCGGAAACTGTCATATTTATGATTTGCTTGCCTGCAGCGTCAAATATGAATAGTTCCCTATCATTATCTGGTCCAATATCAATATGCAGAACATCGCTGGCGGGATTTGGATAGACGTTCACTTCAATTTGTTCAAACCGGGCACCTGAGCTGATTTTAGATTCAATGGTAAAATTATCGCTGGTATCTTCATAGTCAACGTCTGAGTTGTCTTGCACTATTTTGATCTTACCCTGGGTTGTCAGCACTTCCGGTACAATCCATCGGTATCGGAGCGAATCATAAAGGATGTCTGTTTGTATGCTCTCCCATGTTGAGCCTCCATCCCTGGAAAAATAGAGATCCCAGTCTAATGTGTTATGGTGAACCAATTCCTGCCACACTATGGTAACAGTATCACCCGGATAAAAATTTTCACCTCCAACCGGATAGATCAATGAAACATGGGCTTTGGAATTAAACGTTGCCATTACAACAAGAAGTAATAAAAGTGTATTTCTTTTCATCATGTTCTATTGTGATTAATTAAAATCATATTCGTCCGCTTTTAAAAGATACCTGAATCTTTATTAATAAGAACCTTGATGGCCTTTGTTTAACATTTATTTAATTTATTTTTTTGCAAGCATCCCCGGCCTGTGTTTGCTATAAATCGCATGATTGTTTTAATTTTATCTTTTATGGAGAAGTCCCGGTATACAGAGATCCAGGCCAAAAGCCTCCTGCGAAAGCAGAAAAAAGTTGATTCGTGGTTTTTGTCCAGGTACGGCATGAACCTGTACCGGGGATGTGAGCATAATTGCATCTACTGTGACGGCAGGGCGGAAAGGTATTTTGTGGAAGGGGAATTTGGCAAAGAGGTAAGTGTAAAGGTCAATGCCCCTGAAATTCTCGACCGTGAGCTTAATCCGCAAAGAAAAAGAAAACCCCTCAGGAAGGGGATCATTGTACTGGGTGGAGGAGTTGGTGACAGTTACCAGCCCGCCGAAGAAAAGTACAGGATCAGCCGGGGAGTGCTTCATGTAATTAAAAAATACAGGTTCCCGGTGCATGTGCTGACAAAATCGGCCCGGGTGCTGGACGACCTGGACCTGCTTAAAGAAATGAATGAGCAATCGGGGGTGCTGGTCAGCTTCAGCCTTTCGACCGCTGACGATGGCCTGGCTTCGAAATTTGAGCCCTGTGCTTCGCCGCCTTCCGAAAGGCTGGCTGCACTTAAAACTTTGCGGGATGCAGGCATAACCTCAGGTGTATTCCTTATGCCGGTAATCCCCTTTTTGTCTGATACCCCATCCATGATCGACCATAGCCTGCAGGAGGCCGGAAAAGCCGGTGCCAGATATGTACTTTTCGGAGGGATGACACTCAAGGAAGGCCGCCAGCAGGATTTTTTCTACGAAGAACTGAACAAACATTTCCCGGAAACCATCTCCTATTATCAGCAGATATATGCAGGGGATCAATGGGGAAATGCTTCTGCAGCATACTATGAAACGGCCCACCAGGTATTCAGGGATATGGGTTCAGTGCATAAACTGCCAAAACGGATCCCGTTGCACTTTGTGCGGGAATGGCTGCCCATGGAGGACCAGGTAGTTATCCTGCTGGAGCAGCTGCATTATCTTAACCGGCTGAAGGGGCTCAAATCGACGTTCGGTTCAGCCGCTTACAGGATCAGCGAGCGGATAGAACACAATATGGAGCTGGATTATAAAACCATCGACGGGGTCGGGAAGGTGACGGGAAACTACATTCGCGAATGGATCCAGACCGGGAGGTGCAGGTACTACGAGAGTTTACTTGTAGAATAGATCCTGAAATGAATTCTTAGAAGATCCTGAAACGAGTTCAGGATGACTTAAGTTTGTCATTCTGTCCCGAGTACTCGGGATCAGAATCTAATACTCAATGTCCAGGGTTGAGATTTCATCACCCGCCTGCATGGAGATCCTGGTTAATCCATCCGTTTCCATAAGCCACACATTATCGTACCTGGGCTGAAAGGGTGGAAAGGTATCATCCACAACGTCCCATTTATTTCCCTTCTTCAGGATAAAATAGCCGTTCCCGATATACTCACCGGCAAATAAAACCTTATCAAATTCCGGGGGGTATACATATTCTCCGTAGCTGTATGTTGCTACAAGCCCTTTTTTCCCATCTTTTTTTACCCTGAAATAATTATTGGCACATGATCCGGTGAGCCATTCTATATCATCGTAGATTATTTTTGTTTCATAGGTCTCACAGTCCCCGGCGCCCCATTTTTTACCTTTTCTCATCTTATAAACTATGCCATTTTCATGAGAAGCGAGCAGTTTTATCTCGTCAAATTTTACGGGAATAAATTCTGATGTGTACTGCCATGTGTTATACAATCCAAACTTTCCTTTGTTTTCCAGGATGTACATGTTCATGTTATTATACACCGGCTCCCCGGGCGTTGTAAATGGGTAAAGTGTATCGACCTTAAAGTACGGGTGGTTAAATCCATCTTCAAAGGGGGCCACTGTTGAATACTTACCCTTCTTCCTGACCAGGACCATTTCCTCGTCAAATGGTTCAATACAGGTATAGACCGGTTCAACCATCCAATAAAGATCCCACGGATCGATGATGCCCATTCTCCCCTTATCCACTACAACCATAAATTCAAATTGTTTTAGCCGGTATACCGTATCGCCCGGGAATGTGAGTGAATAACTACCATCGGGGAGGGAAACAGTAATCACCCCGTCTTTTTTAATCACTTTAAGATCAGGATCCGGGATAGTTTGTTCCTGAGCCTGGATGTACGAAAGACAGAAAATTGTAATAATAATGAATAGGGTATGTTTCATCATGGTAAAAATTAAGCATTCGTTTTCTAAGAACCGATATATGAAAATACTAAATATATGATTGATTACAATAAATATTTTATTCGAATATGAAAATACTATAAAAACATAAATAATATATTAAAATAATAGGGGTATAATAAAAATACAATATATATATTTGCAGCAAGAATAAATAAAGAGGGGGTATAAGAATAAAACAAACTAATTATGAGAAGCATTACAAAAAAGGGAATTGTTCTTGGACTACTGTTGTTAGTTACAGGGACAGTAACATTATTAGCCTCAGATGGAAATGGAGTAGACACAGGAGTTACATCATGGATGCTGACTTCAACAGCTTTGGTATTACTTATGGTTCCTGGGTTGGCTATGTTTTATGGAGGCCTGGTCAGGACTAAAAATGTTCTGGGTACCATGATGCATAGTTTTACAGCCATGGGTATCATGACAGTTTTGTGGGTCACTGTCGGGTATTCCATGAGTTTCGGCCCGAATATTCTGGGAGGATGGTTTGGCTGG
>CAYZEZ010000013.1:0-5119 GCA_964477295.1 uncultured Bacteroides sp.
TTTGTTTACCGTATTCATGATAAACCCAACAGGGAAAAACTTGAATCCTTCACCTGGTTTATAAAACGGTTTGGTTATAACATGAACATTTCCTCCAAGAAGAAAATTGCCGATTCAATGAACCGGCTGATCGTGGATGTTAGGGGGAAAAGGGAACAGAATATTATAGAAAACCTGGCCATACGAACAATGGCAAAAGCGGAGTATTCGACAATGAACATAGGCCATTATGGGTTGGCCTTTCAATATTATACACATTTTACCTCGCCTATTCGACGGTATCCCGATTTAATGGTGCACCGGCTACTGGAACATTATTTGAATGGAGGGACCTCAAAAAGTCACACCAAGTATGAATCGCGCTGCAAGCATGCCTCTGAGATGGAACGAAAAGCAATGGGGGCGGAATATGCATCGATAAAGTATAAGCAGGTCGAATTTCTTGCGGATAAGATCGGGGAGGTATACGATGGTGTGATCTCAGGAGTTACAGAGTGGGGTTTGTATGTTGAATTGGTACACTGTAAATGCGAGGGAATGATATCAAACCGCGACCTGGATGATGATTTCTATGAATATGATGAAGATAACTATCGAATTGTAGGAAAAAGATTAGGAAGGATATATCAGCTGGGAGATGAGATTAAAGTAGAGATCGGTCGCGCAAACCTGGCAAAACGGCAGCTTGATTTTTTCCTGGCAGGAGAAGATCCTGAACTGAATTCAGGATGACGATCTTTGGAAAGTCATTCCGAACCTGCTGTGTCCCGAGAACTCGGGGTTTCGGAATCTGCTGTTTCAGGAGATCCTGAACTAAATTCAGGATGATGTTCTGGCTCACCTGGCTTTTTATCCTTCTTGTCATTTTCCTCAAGGGACCTGAAAAATTTTCGCTGAAAAAAAAGGATAGTTATTACGCCAATAGTTATTGATGAATCTGCGATATTAAAAACCGGCCTGAAAAAAATCATATCCTGGCCTCCCCGGAAAGGTAACCAATCGGGCCAGGTTCCGCTAATAATAGGGAAATAAAACATATCGACCACCCTGCCATGCAGGAAGCCTGCATAACCACCTCCTTCAGGGAACAATTGTGCAACCTGTCCCCAACTATCGGTGAAAATAATTCCATAAAATGCTGAATCTAAAATATTTCCAATAGCACCTGCAAGGATCAGGGAAACACTGAGCACAAGTCCAAAAGGTGCTGATTTCGTAATCAGGAATCGCAGATAGAAACCAATACCCACAACCGCCAAAATTCTGAACAGGCTCAGGATAAACTTGCCAAATTTGCCCGGGATATCCATCCCAAAGGCCATCCCATTGTTTTCAGTGAAATGCAATATAAACCAGTTGCCGAAAACATTGATCTCCTGTCCCATCACCATAGAGGTTTTAATCAGGATCTTGATCACCTGGTCGATGGTACAAATTGCTAAAATGATTAAAATAGACTTTGTAGAGTTCGACATCTATCTACCTTAAAAAAAAGAATGAGGCCTGAACCTCACTCTAATAATATAATAATATAATAATATATAGACAAAAACTATTGGGCTTGTTTTGCTTCGATACTAAGTGTAGCATGAGGAACGGCACGCAATCGTTCTTTCTGGATCAGTTTCCCGGTTGCCCTGCATATACCATATGTTTTGTTTTCAATCCTGACCAGTGCAGCCTGCAAATGTTGAATGAATTTTTGCTGTCGCTGTGCCAGTTTACCGGCTTCTTCCTTGGAAAGGGTTGCAGCTCCTTCTTCAAGTACTTTAAAAGTTGGTGAAGTATCTTGAGTATCGTTGCTTTCATTCTGAGTAATAGCATCTTTCAAGAGTTCGTAATCACTCTTTGCTTTTTCGAGTTTAGCTAAAATAATTGCTCTGAATTCTTCAAGCTCCTCATCTGAATATCTGGTCTTTTCTCCCATGTCCTTAAATTTTCGCCAAATATATGAAAATTTTAGATACAGGTACATTGAAAATGATCTTAGTTACTTATAAACAGCAAGAAACAGAGATCATTAATCTGAAATCTTCATAATTTTCAGCAGTGTTTCAATATTTTCGTCTAATTCAATCTTTTTTGTACCGGTTTCCTTCAGTTTTTTTACCAGGCTGATGCTATCTGCCAGGGTTTGTGTACAGATATAATCCTTATGTTTCAATATTGAATCATTGATGGCATCGTGCTCCTGGATCTCGATTTCAATCTTATCCACTACATCAAACCCGCTTTCTTTCCTGAAATTCTGGATCCTGTTAACGAATTCCCTTGCAATGCCTTCCTGCCTTAGTTCCTCAGTAATCGTGATATCAAGTGCAATGGTAAAAATGCCTTCATTTGCCACAAGCCAGCCTGGAATGTCTTCAGAAACTATTTCAACATCTTCTATACCAAGCTTAACTTTCTGATCTTCAACCTGGATTATATACGTTCCTTCCTGTTCAAAACGGCTGATATCATCCGGGGTTAGCTCTCCTATAGCTGACACGATAGGTTTCATCATTTTGCCGAACCGTGGGCCAAGGCTCTTAAAGTTTGGTTTTATCTTTTTGACCAGCATATCACTGGAATTGGTCAGATATTCGATCTCTTTTACATTTATTTCAGCCAGCACAAGATTTTCAACTGCTTCAACTTTTTTCCGGAAGGATTTATCAGGAACCGGTATTATCAGTTTATTTAAAGGTTGCCGCACTTTAATATTCACCTTCCTCCTCAGACCCAATACCATTGAAGAAATCTTCTGTGCTATGGCCATTCTTTCTTCCAGCTTCTGATCAATCAGTGATTTATCAGCTTTTGGGAAATCAACATGATGAACTGAGTCTTCAGAGAAACTGCCGGTCCTTCCATTCAAATCTGAAAACAGGTGTTCTGCATAAAATGGTATCAGTGGTGCAATTAACAGGGAAATGGTTTCGAGACATGTGTACAGGATTTGATAGGCTGATAATTTATCTTCTGTGAACTCTCCGCCCCAATAGCGTTTCCTGTTTAACCTGACATACCAGTTGCTAAGATTTTCGACAATAAAATCCTGTATAGCCCTGCCGGCTTTGGTTGGTTCGTAATCCTCATAAAATTCTTCCACATCACTTACAAGAGAATTCAACAGGGAGATGATCCACCGGTCAATTTCCGGCCTTTTTTCAAATGGTACCGGATCCTGGCTGTTGTCAAAACCATCAATATTGGCATACAATGAAAAGAAAGAATAGGTATTAAACAGGGTCCCGAAAAATTTACGCTTAAGCTCGTCGATAGCCTCAATATCAAATTTGCGGTTATCCCAGGGTTGAGAATTTGTTATCAGGTACCACCTTACCGGATCTGCCCCGTTTCTTTTCATGGCATCAATTGGATCTATGGTATTGCTTAACCGTTTTGACATTTTATTACCAGATTTATCCAGGATCAGTCCGTGTGAAATAATGTTCCTGTATGCTACAGATCCTGAAATCATAGCAGCAATAGCATGGAGGGTAAAGAACCAGCCCCTGGTCTGGTCAACTCCTTCAGATATGAAATCGGCAGGAAAAAGATCACCAAACTCAATTTTATGTTCGAAAGGATAATGCCACTGTGCATAAGGCATTGCTCCTGAATCAAACCAGACATCAATCAGGTCCGGTTCGCGGAACATTTTTTTCCCGGAAGGGGAACAAAGAATGATTTCATCCACAAATGGCCTGTGCAGGTCGAACTGATTATAGTTGTCAGATGAATTATCTCCCGGAGTATATTGTTTCAGGGGATTTTCTTTCATGAATCCGGCTTCGATCGACTTTTCTATACCTGTTTTCAGCTCTTCAACTGAACCTATGCACAGTTGTTCTTTTTTGTCTTCGGTAATCCAGATAGGCAACGGCGTTCCCCAGAATCTGGATCTGGACAGGTTCCAGTCGACAAGGTTTTCGAGCCACTGTCCAAATCTGCCTGATCCGGTAGAAGGAGGTTTCCAGTTAATGGTATTGTTCAGCTCAATCAGTTTATCCTTCAATGCTGTGGTCCTGATAAACCAGGCTTCCATTGGATAATATAATATGGGTTTATCGGTCCTCCAGCAATGGGGATAGTTGTGAACATACTTGGCTATCCGGAAAACCTTTTTCTGTTTTTTCAGGCTGACTGCAATGGATACATCGGTCGACTCAGCATCCTCAGGCAGGTCATCAATATATTCATTTTTAACAAATCTCCCGGAAAATTCAGTATATGTTTCCTTATTTACATTGGCTTTCAGGAAGCCAGGATCAATATCCTCAAGCCTGTAAAACCTTCCTTTCCTGTCTACCAGTGGCTGCTGATTATTATTCCTGTCCACTATAATCAGTGGCGGGATACCATATTTCCTGGCAATGTTATAGTCATCAGCCCCAAAAGTGGGTGCTATATGAACGATCCCGGTTCCTTCTTCAGTTGTCACAAAATCACCGAGTAACACCTTAAAAGCCTCATTTTCAGGCTGGACCCAGTCGATCAACTGCTCATAAGCAATCCCTTCGAATTCCTTTCCCTTACATTCAGAAATGATCTGATATGGTATGTCATTATTGCCTGGTTTATAATCATAGAAACTGAGTTCTTTATTTTTGGCCGGGAAATACTCCTCCAGTAATGATTTAGCAAGTATAACCCGGATAGGATCTCCTGAATATGGATTAAACGTACTTACAAGTGCATAATCAATTTTTGACCCCATAGCCAGGGCTGTATTGGAAGGAAGGGTCCAGGGGGTTGTGGTCCATGCCAGGATATGTGTATCAATGTCTGAATCTTTAAAAAGAAACTCGGATTTATCATCCCGGATAATTTTAAACAGGGCGACGATAGTAGTATCTTTTACATCCCTGTAACACCCGGGCTGATTCAATTCATGGCTGCTCAGCCCTGTTCCTGCGGCAGGTGAATAAGGTTGAATAGTGTACCCCGTGTATAAAAGTTCTTTTTGATATAATTCCTTTAACAGGTACCAGAGGGTTTCGATGTATCGGTTATCATAGGTAATGTATGCATCTTCCATGTTTATCCAATAGCCCATCTGGTCGGTAAGATCTTCCCATTCACGGGTATATCGCATGACCTCTCTCTTGCAGGTATCGTTATAATCCTTTAC
>CAYZEZ010000013.1:5219-29252 GCA_964477295.1 uncultured Bacteroides sp.
ATTCACGGGTATATCGCATGACCTCTCTCTTGCAGGTATCGTTATAATCCTTTACACTTATTGATTTCCCTATATCTTCCTTCGTGATCCCGAGTGTTTTTTCAACGGCAAGCTCAATGGGCAAACCATGAGTATCCCATCCTGCTTTTCTGTCAACACGAAATCCCTTTTGGGTTTTATACCTGCAGAAAATATCTTTTATCAGCCTTGAAATAACATGGTGGATACCCGGTATACCATTTGCAGAAGGGGGGCCCTCATAAAAAATGAACGCCGGAGAATTTTTCCTGATCCCGATACTTTTTTTAAAAGTATTTTCCTTCTTCCACTTTTCCAGGATATCTTTATTTATACCGGGAAGGTCAAGGTTCTTATATTCCGGAAACCGTGTACTCATAGGATTTTTAAAAAGAAAAGCAAAGATAGAAATTAATCATTGAACCACAAATATCCATATGCAGTGTATGGCATGGAATGGAGGTATTTTGATCAGGCTTTTTTCAGGGTAAATGAAAAGGAGGTCCCGGCGCCCAGTTCACTTCTTGCAGTAATGGTCTGGTTGTGGGCTTCGATAATATGTTTCACAATGGAAAGTCCAAGCCCGGTTCCTCCCCGGTCGCGTGAACGGCTCTTGTCGGTCCGGAAAAATCGTTCAAATATCCGGGGCATATCCTCCTTAGATATTCCTATACCTGTATCGCTCACATCCACCAGAACGTTTTCACCCATTTCCTCAATATTAATGGTTGTCGTACCGCCCTGGTTCCCGTAATATATTGAATTAATTATCAGGTTATTTAATACTTCGGTGATTCTTTTTTTATCGGCGTGTACCATGACGGATTTGTCATAGCTCCTGTCGTAAATTAATGAGATTCCATAATTGCTTGCATTCATATCCTGCATTTCAAAGACATCTTTGATCAGTTGCACGATATCAAAATCCTTCCAATCCAGTTTTAGTTCACCGGTTTCTATCCTGGCAATGGATTCAAGGTCATCGATGATAGTAATCATCCGGTTAACGCTTTTTTCAGTTCTTTCAAGGTATTCCCTGTTGATTTCCTGATCTTCCAATCCGCCATCCAGCAAGGTGAGAATATATCCCTGTATATTGAAGATGGGCGTTTTTAATTCATGCGACACGTTTCCCAGGAACTCTTTCCTGTATTTTTCCATCCGGCGGAGTTTCTTAATCTCTTTTCTTCTGTTCTGGGCATAATTGATCACAAGCCTGTTTACTTCCTGGATCATATCCTTTCCTTCCAGTTTTTTCTTCAGTTCTCCCTTGGTAAGGGGGATATTCTCAATTGTTTTATAGATGGGATTGATCTTGTCAAAAATGAAATTATTAACTGTGTAAAAAATAAGCAGAAAAGCTACGATAAAGATAATAACGGAGGCTCCTATCAACAGGTACCAGTGGCTTGTTTTATCTAACTGAAGCAATACAACCATCAGTATGATCGAAAGCGCAGTAATGATAAAAGAGATTATAAAAGCAAGTTGTCGTGGACTGGTCGTAGGCATACAGAAATATTAATTCCCGAGTTGTTGTTGTACTATTTTTGCAATGTATTTACCAATGATATCAAATTCTATGTTTACAATGGTTCCTGGCTTAAAATTATGAAAATTGGTTACTTCATAGGTATAGGGAATAATAGCCACCTGAAAGGAAGTTTTTTGAGAGTTTACCACAGTCAGTGAAACACCATTGACCGATACGGATCCCTTTTCAACGGTAATATGTTCAGGATGCTTCGGCTCAAATGCGAAAGTATAGTACCAGCTGCCTTCAACCTCCTTTACACCGGTGCATTTAGCGGTAAGGTCAATGTGTCCCTGAACCATATGTCCATCCAGCCTTCCATCTGATTTCACACTTCTTTCCAGGTTAACTTCCGTGCCTTCTTTCCAGAACCTGAGGTTTGTTTTTTCAAGTGTTTCAAGAATGGCCGTAACAGTATAATCACTATCCGTTGTCTTAACAACGGTAAGACATACTCCATCATGGCTGACACTTTGATCAACAGAAAGTTCCTTGACGAAGGAACATTGCAGAGTGATATGAAGATTTTCCTTTTCCTTTTCCAGTTTGACCACCCTGGCCGTTTCTTCAACAATTCCTGAGAACATAATATTTCAGTTTATTTTATATCTCTGCGAAATTAGGAAAAAATTGTGAGTAGTGAGTAAGGGATTGTGAGCCGGAAGAAAAACCGTGAATTGTGAATTGGGGAAGTGATTCACTTATTGATAGCAATCGGATTTAATATCGTCAATGGTATCCAGGATCACCAGTTTTATAACTAACAATTTATCCATGATCTTTGACTGGTGAATGATCCCTTCAGAAATATCAGAACTGTACAAGGTCTTTTCTATATTCTCCAGGTGATAAAGTGAAATATACAGGTTATGTACCTGGTCCTGCCATGAGTTGTTAAATTCACTCCGGTTGAGATAAAGGAGGAATTTGTTCATTTCCTGTCGCATAATGAAGTATTGTTCACAACCAACATAACATGAAAGTTCCCGGATTTCAGAATGGAGATCCATCAGGCTAATGTCCGGTTCATTGAGAAAGCAGTCGTTTTCCATTGTTTAGGATTGTTTGGTGAATATTCATAGTTAATTACTGAGCTTTGATTTCGGTACTAATTCTACTACTTAATGCAGGATCTGATGGAATATCGATGCTTTTGTTATTTTTTTTCTATTTTAACCGAAAAGTAAAAATATGATTCTGGTTTCGGGAGCGACAGGTTTCGTGGGATCACATCTTTTGGCGGAGTTACTGAGAAGCGGTATCAAGGTAAGGGCCACAAGGCGATCGATATCTAATACCGATCATGTTTATAAAATATTGGAGCACTATTCTGTTGCATCAGAAAAATATTCCAGTTTAATAGAATGGATCGATGCAGACCTCCTTGATCCGGTAGATATAGAAAATGCAATGGCAGGGATTGACTTGGTTTATCATGCTGCAGCCATCGTTTCGTTTGATCATCGCAATCGCAGGGAGGTTATCCGGAACAATGTAGAAGTTACCCGGAACATTGTCAATGCCTGCCTGGAGCATAATGTTAAAAAGCTTTGTTTTGTGAGCTCAACTGCTGCCCTGGGTTCTGCCTCTCTGAATGAGGAAGTTTCAGAAGATTCACCATGGGTGGATTCAAGAAGTCAATCTGCTTATTCCACAAGCAAGCGTCAATCTGAAATGGAGGTTTGGCGAGGCGTTGCCGAAGGATTGAATGTTATTATAGTAAATCCATCGATAATTTTGGGAGCAGGCGACTGGACCCGCAGCAGCCCGAGATTGATCAAAGCTGTTTGGGAAGGATTGAATTATTACACAGAAGGGGTTACCGGCTATGTGGATATCAGGGATGTTGTTAAAGCAATGATCTGGCTGGCTCAATCAGACATCTCAGGCGAAAGGTTTATCCTGTCCTCCGAAAACCTGTCTTACAAAGAAGTGCTTACAATGATTTCGAAAGCAATGAATAAGCCGCCTCCTGGCAGACTGGCTGCTCCTTTACTGATTGGCTTAGCCTGGCGACTCGACTGGTTAAGAAGTAAATTCAGCGGAAAAGGAAGGACCATCACCCGGGAAGCAGTCACGGCCGGAATGCAAAAGAGATATTTCTCAGGTAAAAAGATATCTGATACAATGGGAATTCAATTTATTCCAATTTCAAAGAGTGTTGAGGATACTGTAAAGTTCTTTTTATCTTCTGAGGGGATAAATTGGTAAAAAAACAAGCCGGGAGAATATCAACCAAGCCCCATTTCTTCGAGTTTCTTTTCGGCTTTTTCCTCTATTTCATCAAAACGTTTTTCATATTTCTCCTCGCCTGCACAATCTATTAGTGCACCCCATTGGGTGGCCCAGTTAACTGCCTCTCCGGATAATTCCATATACTTCGTGACAAGTTCTGCATCCAATGGATTCTTCATGTATTTCTCCAGCACTGCCAGGTAATCGTCCATCCATTTTTCATACCTGTCAAGAAAATCATCACAATCTTTTATTTGATCATCAGATTTGTTGCTGTCGGTAGTTTCTTCCGTTGCATCTTCATCATGCGACCCTTTATCTTTAGGAGCATTCCCACAACCAGAAAAAAGCAGAAAGCCAAAAAAGGCGAATAAATAAATTATTTTTTTCATTTAAGAAAAGATTGGTTAAGTGTTGTTTAAAGATATAAAATATTGATCAAAAATAGATTACCGCAGGCAAAATTATTTGGTAAAATCCACTCAGACGGGGAGTTAGATCTTTTTCAGATAGGATGCCGGCATTTTAAGATGAAGCGATTGCTGTATTCCTTCAATCATGATCCTCATACGGTGTTTTTTGGATATTTGCACCAGGATGCCTTCAAGTCCCTGTAATGATCCCCTGGTTACTACCACACGGTCGCCAATTTCCATTTCAGGGATTTCAGACAACATTTCTTCCCCGGTTTCGATAAATACTTTGATGGCTTCGATCTGCAGAACTGGAATCGGAACCGCTTTTCTTTCGAATGTAATAAACCTGACTACTCCAGGTGTTTGCAATGTTGACAGGTGCTGTTTGTGGCTAATGCATACAAATACATAAGACCTGAACAATGGTTCCGACACCAATTTTCTCCGATCACTCCATTGCTTTAAGGTTTTTTGTAGTGGCAGGTAATTCTCTATTCCTTTTTCGGAAAGGATCTGGGCCACTTTTTTCTCCCATCTTGGTTTGGTATAGATTGCATACCAGAATTTGTCCATAATGGAATCAAATTGAGTAGAAAGATTACTGATAAAAAATGATTACCGTTTACAAGCCGAATTCCTTTTTCAGTACATCTACAAAATCGAGCTTTTCCCAGGAGAAAAAATTCACCTCTTTTTCTATTCTTTCTTCCTGATTGCTGTTGCTGTTGTTAATCAGTTCGATTTTTTGAGTAAAATGATCACGGCCCATATGTCCGTATGCAGCCGTAGGAAAATAAATTGGATTTTTAAGTTCGAGTCGCTGAATAATCGCTGCGGGGCGCAGATCGAAGATATCCATAATCTTTGCGGCAATCTCCCCGTCGTTTAATGAAGTTATTGTTTTTCCATAGGTATTAACAAATAATCCAAGAGGTTGGGCAACCCCGATGGCATATGCCACCTGGACAAGCACTTCATCTGCAATTCCTGCTGCTACAAGGTTTTTAGCGACATGCCTCATGGCATAGGCAGCCGAACGGTCCACTTTAGATGGGTCTTTTCCCGAAAATGCTCCCCCTCCGTGGGCTCCTTTTCCGCCATATGTATCTACAATGATTTTTCTTCCCGTAAGACCGGTATCTCCATGAGGTCCACCGATGACAAACTTCCCGGTTGGATTTACATGAAGTATAAAGTCATCGGGGAAAATAGATTGGATACGCTGTGGAAGCTTTTCTTTTACCCGGGGTATCAGTATGTTCTTAACATCCTCTTTTATTTTGACCAGCATTTTATCGTCATCCTGTTCAAAGGGATCATGCTGGGTTGAAACAACAATAGTATGTACCCTGGATGGCTGGTTGCCGGGACCATATTCAATTGTAACCTGTGATTTGGAGTCTGGCCTGAGATAGGTCATATTTTTGCCTTCCCGGCGTATCATGGCAAGCTCCAGCAGCAACCGGTGAGAAAGATCACAGGCCAGTGGCATGTAATCATCGGTTTCCCTGCAGGCATAACCAAACATCATTCCCTGGTCGCCTGCTCCCTGGCTCAACTCATCTATACGGTCCACACCCCGCCTGATATCCTGGGATTGTTCATGAATGGTTGAGATTACTCCGCAGGAGTCTGCATCAAACATATATTCAGCCTTGGTATAACCGATTTTCCGGATAACTTCACGTGCAATTTGCTGAGCATCAACGTATGTATTAGTATGTACTTCTCCGCTGAGCACAACCAATCCGGTTGTAACCAAAGTTTCTAAAGCGACTTTTGAATGTTGGTCTCTCCTGAGAAATTCATCAAGCAATGCATCTGATATCTGGTCGGCGACTTTATCCGGATGACCTTCTGAGACCGATTCCGAAGTGAAAAGATAGCTCATATACTGTATTTATTAAAGGGTATGAAGTAAGTAATAATTAGATATATTTCCAAAAACGGATTCTTTCACATATATCAGGAGAGTGATTGGTTCGTCAGATCCCTGAACACATCTTCCAGTTTTCTTTCTTTTCGTTGCATGGATAATACCTGGAGGTTGTTTTGGACGGCATACTCAAATATTTTTGACCTGATATCATTGTCTGTGGAAGCCTGGATGAGCCATATGTTCTGACCGGTTTCCCTAACTTCATTTACACCTGCAATCTTTTTAAGCTGCCCGGGAGTTACAACTTTATCGAATTCCACAATGACTGTCTGATCAGTTTTATCTGATTGTTCCCGGATGCTGGCTGATTTTTGATCAGCCACTATTTTGCCTTTATCAATTATGATCACCCTGTCACAGATCGCTTCAACTTCCTGCATGATATGAGTTGATAACAGCACTGTTTTTGCTTTGCCCAGGGTGGAAATCAGGTTTCGGATCTCAATGATCTGGTTTGGGTCTAATCCTGAAGTAGGTTCATCCAGGATTAGAATCTCAGGATTATGAACCAATGCCTGTGCCAATCCAACCCTTTGCCGGAAACCTTTTGACAATTCTCCGATTTTCTTTCCAACCTCCTGGTACAGTCCTGTTTTATCAACGATATCATTTATGATTTTTGTGGTTGATTTTATATTGTACAGACGAGCAACATATTTCAAATATTCCCTGACATACATTTCAGGATACAGGGGATTATTTTCAGGCAAGTATCCAATCAACCGTCTGACTTCGAGGGGATTAGTCATAACATCAAGCCCGTTGATCACAGCTTCACCAGAATCCGGAGCCAGTAATCCCGTAATGATTTTCATGGTGGTTGATTTACCTGCTCCGTTTGGACCGATGAAGCCCGTAATCTCACCTTTGTTAATATTAAATGAGATATCATCCAGAGCAAGTTGCTTTCCGTAGCGCCTGGTAATATGACTGACTGTTATCGACATTGTGTATATGCAAAAATAATAATGTTATGTTAATACCTGTAACCGAATTTGTCAGCAATTTTCTGTACGATACTGAACACAAAATTGTCTGAATTCGGGCATAAATTTTAATCCGGATGGATTGTAAGTATCAAAAATACAGTTTATTATGTCTTTTGGCATAATAATGGAAATTATTGTGATAACCAGGCATTCCGGGGATTCAGAAATATCATCCGGAAGTAATTACTAACGAATTGATCATCAGGCCAATTCCAGGCATGGCTGAAGGAAAGGATAAAAATGGCAAGACATTTGCATTAACGGGATTGAGCCATTTTATTGATCCGGGTGTTTATGAAGAAGAAATAAAACTGGAATCATGGATACTGGGAAGAGATTCCTGGATAATAAATGAAAGAAATACGGCAATGGAAAATAATTTTGAATCAATAGATGAAAAACTGGCAATGGAGGTTTGGATGATGCAGGTTTTCAAGTTGGAGGATAAGATACCGGAAGGGGAACTCGAGCTCGAAGGATGGATGTTATGGGATGCTTCCTGCTTTACTCCCAACTAATTACACGATCTAAATAAACATATATTCAAGGTCGTCCCGAGTCATGGGTCGACCTTGAATATTTAGAGAAGATAGTCTGGAATACTTTTTGCAAGAGAATATTGAAAGTAGTTTTATTTGATATACAAAGGCCACATGTAACCCGCGATGAAAATTTTAACATTATTGTTTGGGTAAAATATGTGAATAATTTTCATACTCGTTTCATAAAAATTATATTTTTGCAAATCACATTGAGATAATTAACTAATTAACTCAAGTTGCCGGGTACTGGGTACTAGTTGTTAGTTATAACATTAATATTCAATGACTTAGTTGTTTTGCAGTTTTATAATAGTTGTAATTTACTAAATCATAAGTAGTTGTTATTCAGACACCTAGTAACTAGCACCTTAGGTTAATTATCTATAAAATAAAAACTGAATCATTATGACTTCAAAAAAAATTGGATCAATAAGTGCATTATCATTTATAATGTTTTTTTCCTTAACCATATTGATAAATGCGCAAACAATTAATGAGGTAATTGAAGCTTTCAATGCAGCAGCTGAAGATGTCAACTCAAGCAATTTCGAATCGGCCATAAGTAAGTTTGAAAATTGTATTGATCTTGCTACACAGCTGGGTACTGAAGGCGATGAAATGAAAGCCAAAGCAGAAAGCCAGATACCGTTACTCTATTATAAACTGGCTGTCAATGCCTATAAGGATAAGGATTACGAGGGGGCCATAGAAAAATTTGAAGAGACCGTGGCAGTATGTGATCAGTATGACAATGAGGAACTCAAGTCAAAATCGCTTAATTATTTGCCTTCGCTGCACTATGCAGTAGGGAACCAAAAGTATAAGGGAGAAGATTATGAGATGGCCATGGCCCACTACGACAAAGCCATAGAATATAACCCGGATTATGCTAAGGCTTTCTTCGGTAAGGGATTGGTTTATCAGAAGCTGGAGGATACTGAAAATATGCTCAGCATCTTTGAAAAGACCATAGAAATCGGGAATGCCTCTGGTGACGAAAAAACAGCCGAACTGGCTTCTCAAAAAATCCGTGATCATTACTATTCTATTGGCAGGCTTGCTGTTAAGGATGATAATTTTCAAGCTGCCGTTGACAATCTTACCAAGACCCTTGAATATGATGCAGAATTTTCCGAACCCTATTATTTGCTATCTGTAATGTATAACAAGGAAATGGAATATGAAAAAGCTGCAGAAAATGCAGAAAAAGCCTTATTGTATGATCAGACAGAACCACAGGTTAAAGCCAGGATCTATTATGAGCTGGGTAATGCTTATATTGGCATAGTTGAATATGACAAGGCATGCGAAGCATTCAAGAACGCACTTTATGAGCCATATACCAATACTGTAAAGTACAAGATGGAGAATGTTCTGAACTGTGGTCAGTGAGCGGTGATCAGCGCTTGCTGCTATCTCCCCCACATAAACTGCCCAACATGGGCGAAAGCTGCCCTGGGATTGACGCACATTACAGGGATTTTTGAACTGTTGGCAATAATTTCCTGTTCCTGGGCACCGAGGATATAATCGGTAAAATTGATGTGCTTGGTAGTAGTAATAAGGATAAGATCGGCGTTGTTCTTCAGGGCAAAATCGAGTGTTTCATTGGCAAATTTTGCTGATTTTTGTCCTGTGTGGATCTCGTAATCAAGATTGTTCTGGATCAGGTATTTTACCGCAAAGTTCAGATTTACATTTATCTTTTTTTGCAAACCCTTATCGGTAACAGGAGCTTTAAATATCAGTACTTTGGAATTAAAATACTTACCCAGATAAATGGCCCATGTAAGTTTTTCCTTATTCTCCGCTTTAAAATCAATGGGAAATACTATGCTCTTGAACCGTTCTTCTGAATTTGGTTTATCCTGTATTACAAGAAAAGGAATGGTGGAACCCACAATAACCTTTAAGGCCCAGCTGCCCGTAAACTTTTGTACTCCTTTTATGCCATGCGTTCCCATAATTACTATGTTAATATCAGAATCGCTGGCATATTCTGATATTTCATTAAAGATTTTACCGGTCAGTATTACTGTTTCCAGAGGGAAATTGTACTTCTGCTGCAAATCTTCAACGGTTTTCCTGAAATGCTCTTCTACTGATTCATACTTCTTTTTAGCCACTGAAGGCTCCATCACATGGACAATACGGATATTGTTTTCAACCATTTTTGCGATCCGCAACGCATGCAACAGGGCATATTCTGAGACTTCGGTATAATCCCAGGTTACCAGGAGAGTATTTCTTACTTTTTCCATTTTCATTAAGCCTTAATTTCCTAAAATTACTTCATTCTTTCCATTTTCAAAAATCAATAAAGCCAGACGCGTGAAATTCATGATACTGCTATTGCTAAAATATGTATTTTTGTAGTTCATTTTTTTGAAGGGATATAGCGGGAATTGACTCTCCTCACTCCGGGAGCCCACCTGAGTGCCAGGGGGTGGACAGCGGGGCGGGGAATCATCGATTCTTTATATAAATCAATAATTGCGCTCGTTAACCAAGCAGGAAGCTAAGGGGTATACGCTCGCAGGATTCAATATTTAAACGAATGAAAGAACTGAATAGGAAAAAAATCAAAGATCTACTGCGTGAAAAGCAAACAGGGAATTCTGTTTTGTTGAAAGGTTGGGTAAGGACCAAACGAGGGAATAAAACAATTTCATTTATCGCCTTAAACGACGGAAGCACCCTGGAAAATATACAGGTTGTTGCAGAGAACGAAAACTTCGATGAGGAAATAATAAATAATATAAACACCGGTGCTTGCATTGAAGTGGAAGGAACCATGGTTGAATCACTCGGGAAGGGTCAGGATTTTGAAATACAGGCAGGTAAAATTAAGCTCTATGGTGCCGCTGATCCCGAAGTATATCCTTTACAGAAAAAGGGCCATTCAATGGAATTCCTGCGTGAAATTGCCCACTTAAGGCCCAGGACAAATACTTTTGGGGCCATCCTGAGACTCAGGCACCACCTCTCGTTTGCTATTCATAAGTACTTTAACGATAAAGGATTCTTTTATATTCATACTCCTATCATTACCGGATCTGATTGCGAAGGAGCCGGGGAGATGTTCAGGGTGACAACCTTTGATCTGCATAATGTTCCGTTGGATGAGGATAATAAAATTGATTTCCGGAAGGATTTTTTCGGGAAGGAGACTAACCTGACTGTTTCAGGACAGCTGGAGGGGGAAACCGGTGCCCTTGCTTTATCCGGTATATATACTTTTGGACCAACATTCAGGGCAGAAAATTCAAATACACCCAGGCACCTGGCCGAGTTCTGGATGATCGAACCGGAGATGGCATTTTATGAAATCGAGGATAACATGGATCTGGCTGAGGATTTCCTGAAGTACCTTATCCGTTATTTATTGGAAAATTGCATGGTTGACCTGGAATTTTTACAAAAAATGTACGACAATGAATTGATTAACCGTCTGAATTTTATCATTGAGAACGATTTTGTGAGGATCATTTATACCGAGGCCGTTGATATACTGAAGAAAGCCGGCCAGAAATTCGAATTTCCCGTTGATTGGGGCCTCGATCTGCAATCTGAACATGAGAGATACCTGGTTGAGAAACATTTCAAGCGGCCTGTTATTATAACCGACTATCCCAAATCTATCAAGGCTTTTTATATGAAGCAAAACGAGGATGGAAAAACGGTCAGGGCAATGGATGTATTATTCCCGAAAATTGGTGAAATAATAGGTGGATCGCAACGGGAAGAGAACTATGATAAACTTTATCAGCGCATTAAAGAACTTGAAATACCCGGGGAAGACCTCTGGTGGTATCTCGAGACAAGAAAATTCGGAACAGCACCCCATAGTGGCTTTGGCCTGGGCTTTGAGAGATTGATGCTTTTTATTTCCGGTATGAGTAATATCAGGGATGTTATCCCGTTTCCAAGGACTCCTAAGAATGCTGAGTTCTGATTGTGGGGGATTCAATAATTACGGGAAATTTCGTAAATTTCCTTTGTAAAACATGATAAGACGGGTGGGAAGATGCTAAAACAGAAATTACAACAGAAATTACTTCAAAAACTCTCTCCGCAGCAGATACAAATGATTAAGCTGCTGGAAATTCCGACCATACTACTTGAAGAAAGGATAAAAAAAGAGCTGGAGGAGAATCCTGTGCTGGAAGAGGGTGCAGATGAAGAAGCCCCATTGAAGGAAAGGGATGATTCAACTGAGACAGGGGATAGTGCTGAATCAGACAACGATCGTGATGAATTTGCCCTTGATGATTACCTGAATGATGAGGATATTCCAATATACCGGCTGAATGCAAAAAACTATTCAAGGGATGATAAGAGGGAAGAAATCCCCTTCTCTATCGGTTCTTCATTCCATGAATATCTTGAAAGCCAGCTTGGCCTCAGGAAGCTTACAGAGAAACAGGAAATCCTTGCAGGGTACCTGCTTGGAAACATAGATGACGACGGATATCTGCGTAGAAAACTGGAAGCAATTGTTGATGACCTGGCTTTTACCCAGAATATTCAAACCAACGAAGAGGAACTACACGAAATATTAAGGATAATACAGGACTTTGATCCTATTGGAGTGGGTGCCCGTGACCTGCAGGAATGTTTGCTGCTTCAAATTGAGTGTAAAAACCTGGATCAGCCGGAAATATTACTGGCAAGGAAGATCCTCAAGTATTACTTTCCGGAGTTTACAAAGAAGCACTACGAGAAAATTATTACAAGGCTGAATATATCTGAAGAACAACTCAAAAATGCTGTAGCAGAAGTCTTAAAGCTGAATCCAAAGCCAGGAAGTTCGTTCAGCGATCCCCATAATAAAAGTATTCAACATATTGTTCCGGATTTTGTACTGGAGAATAATGAAGGTGAGCTGCAGTTGAGCCTGAATGCAAGAAATGTTCCGGAACTCAGGGTCAGTCAGACTTACAGTGATATGCTTGAAACCTATAATGTGCATAAGGACAGCCAGACGAAAGACGAGAAAGATGCAGTTGGTTTCGTTAAACAAAAACTGGATTCTGCAAAATGGTTCATCGATGCTATTAAGCAAAGGCAAAATACCCTTTTGCTGACCATGAATGCCATCATTAATTATCAAACCGATTATTTCATGGAAGGGGACGAGAAACAAATGAAACCGATGATCCTTAAAGATATTGCAGACATTACCAACCTTGATATTTCAACCATTTCCAGGGTGGCTAACAGCAAGTATATTCAAACTCACTTTGGTATCTTTCCATTGAAATACTTTTTCTCGGAAGGATTGCAAACCGATGCAGGGGAAGAGGTTTCCACCAGGGAAATCAAGAAGATACTGGAAGAATGTATCGAAGGTGAGGACAAAAAGAAGCCACTTACTGATGAGAAGCTGGCCGATATCCTGAAAGAAAAGGGATATCATATTGCACGCCGGACGGTGGCGAAATACCGCGAACAGCTCAATCTGCCGGTTGCACGATTAAGAAAAGAGTTATGACAATCTATGAAGGGCACAGCTAAATTCATATCAATAATATTTCATCCCCTCCTGATCCCTACGTTCGGGTTTCTCATTCTGTTCAATTCAGGTACGTATCTTTCATTTCTCGATTTTAATTTCAAGAAAATGATTTTCATAATTGTAGTGCTAAGTACATGCCTGATCCCACTCAGCCTGATCCCTTTTTTTCTTTATCAGAAAATGGTTTTCTCCATCCATTTGCCGGAGAAAAAGGAGAGATTTGTCCCCCTGGGAATAACCCTTCTGCTATACGTTTTCTGTTATATGCTACTCAGAAAAGTTCCTATTCCACCCCTGTACCATGCTTTTTGCTTTGCATCAATGATTACTGTTCTGCTAACACTGGTCATTACCATAAAATGGAAAATAAGCCTTCATATGGTTGGGATAGGAGGTTTAACGGGACTAATTACTTATTTGATTTTTTCGATGCGGATAAACCTCGAGTTTTATCTGATCATTGCAATCGTTGCTGCCGGCCTGGCAGGTACTTCCAGGTTATTTCTTGATGCCCATAAACCGCCTCAGCTATATGCAGGATTTGTACTGGGGCTCATTACTATTCCTGCTGTGATGTGGGTCTACCTGTCTTTCCCATTTTTTCCAATTCAGAGATAGCATTTGCTAACAGGGACGGATCAAATTCCAGGTTTGCAGGTTTGTAATTTTCCAATACGGGAAGGGCGTCCTGCAAATTGAAATCCTTCTGTTTGTAATACGGAAACATATTGTTTTGCGAAAGATAATCTGCCAGGTATTCCTGTTCCGTTTGTCCCGGAGTAGGAACGAGACAGGCTGTTTTTTTCAGTGCAGCAAGATCCATAATGCTTGAATATCCTGACCTGCAGATAATAAAGCGGGCAGAAATCAGCACATCCGACAACTCCTGGCCTGTCAGGAAGGAGACCCTGGTACAATAATCGGTGATATCAACATTTTCTTCTTTATCAGGACGGCCACAGACCATCAGCGATTTCTTTCCGAAACCGGCCAGCTGTATTGTAAGCAATTCCTCAAAAACTGATCGCTGGGGTTCAGGGCCGGAGATAACGGCTACCACTTCATATTTCAATTCCTTAGGCGCTTCCTGTTCCATTCCATCAAACCTTGAAAGGGGACCGATAAATCTGGCATTTTTTGGGATAACAGGAATGTGAGAAAGTCCTCCACTCAGATTAGGAAATCCTTGATAATCAGGGATCCAGAATGCATTGAACCGCCTTATAACCAACCTGTTAATGCTTATGATCATTCGTTCAAAGAATTTACTTTTAACAGGCAATTTTATTGCCAGTTGATGTGTAATCAGGACCGATGGAATTCCCGAATTCCACAGTCCATAGCGTGCATCTGAAATAACAAGGTCTATCTGCTCATTCCTGATGATCTTTATTAATGCCCGATGTTCCCTTATTGTATTGATGATCCATCCGGGAAGCAGTTTCAAAATCGCAAGCCATGCAGGGATTTTTCTGTCATATTTTATTTCAGAAGCAGGCAGGGATATGAATTTCTTGTAAGGAAATTCATTTTTAAGAAGAGACAGGGACAGGCCTGAGCCGGCAATTATTATCTCATGTCCCCTTGCTGACAATTTCTGAATAATAATGGAATCGCGGCTTGCATGGCCCAAGCCCCAATCCAGCGGGCAGACCAGGATGCGTTTTTTATCGGTCACGATTGAACGTCGGTTTTTATTCCAATCCCCTCAATCTGATCGGCAATATCCCTGAGCATTTCATATGGGATCTTTTCAAGACCGGGAACAGGGGTTACACGGGCAAAAGTGTAGACCATTACCTTCACGGGCCGCAGGATCCAGTATAATTTATAAAGTTCCCGGAGCTCCTCCGGTGTTGTATTGTCGATATTTTGATTACGGCATTTTCCCTTTACAAACAAGGTCTGGATAATCATGCGGCCATTAAATAATTTAAGATTATTGATGATATCGGTTAATTTAACATTTCCCAATGGTTTATTGAGTGCCTGAAACGTTGCTTCGATCCCGGTATCCAGCTTTAGCACATTTTTGTCAACTTGCTCAAGGGCTTTGTATACTGATGACTTATGAACCAATGATGCATTTGATAGAACAACAATTTTACTGCCGGGGGAAATTAAATTACGAATTTGAATGGTGTCTGAAATTATCCCCTCAAATTCAGGATGAAGCGTCGGTTCCCCATTCCCTGCAAATGTAATTGTATCGGGGGAGTGTCCGGAATCTGTGAGCTCGCGGAGCCTATATTCAAGTTTCTTAATTATGGTATCTCTGTCCGGGAATGAAGATCCTTTTGAATGGCCCTTTTCAGTAAATCCACACTCACAATAAATGCAATTAAATGTACAGATCTTTTTCCCTGCAGGCAAAAGATTAATGCCAAGCGATGAACCAAGTCTACGGCTGGCAACTGGTCCGAAAATAATGGAATCAAAGAGAAACGTATGCATAAACGATTGGCTGAAAAAGTAAATGTAAAGATTATTTTTTGATATAGTTCCAGCCAGCCGGGCTGGACCCAAGCCGACGACAATTTTACTTAAAATTCCATGCAATTTTCTCTTTTTCTCTGAAAACCTGCATGATTAAAATCATTGTCTGTAATTGTGCATAAGGTATTTTTGTTTACAAATTCTATAATAAGGAGGAAACGGAAAATGGATCCGGAAGGATGGAAGGCTAAATACAATTTAAATCTGAAGTTTATCGATGATCAGCATAAGTATTTTTTCAATACCATGAATAAATTACGAGCGTGTGTAGAAGATGGAAGTTGTGAAAGTTCAGGAACAGGAATATTCTTCGAACTGGCTCACTATGTTGAACATTACCTGATTCAGGAAGAGATCTATTTTAAGGATTATCATTTTCCCAATTATAAGCAACACAAAGAACTTCACAGCAATTTCATTGAAAGATTTATCCGGTTTCAAAAAGATTTTGAATCGAAATCGGACAAGGTTTGTTCAGATATGCTTGCGTTTCTTGAGGAATGGTTCGCAAATCATATTCTGAAGTATGACAAAGAGGCCATTGATTATTTAACAGAAAAAGGGGTGGAGTAGGTAGGAATCAATCGATCTATAATTAGTGATTAACGATTTATGATTTAAGAAGAGAAGAAGAGGAGAGGGAACTCAGAATAACGAATAACGAATTTTAAAGAAAAAGAGGAAGAGATCTCTGATTAAAGATTAACGATTTATGATTTTAGAAGTAGAAGAAATGCCAATAAGAAATAAGGGAACATGGAGCTAAGAACTTATCAAATTCTTTAATTTACTTTCCGCAGTTAATCTCATATTTTCCAGGTCCATATCATCTATCAGTTCTATTCCCGGTCTTTTACCGGCCTCAAGGCTACCCAGGCGGCTCTCCTGAGAGATTTTTCTGGCTGCATCAAATGTCAGGCACCGGATGAGTTTATCTAATGTTAATTCGGGATTTTTTATTTGACCGTTAAAGATAAACTTACATACTTCTTCAGGCGAAGAAGGCTCAATGGCTTCATATACAATTCCCGGGATTAGAATTCCCTGGTAAAACTCAAGCTTTGGTAATTCTTTAAGATCTCCTCCTGTATCCACAATTCGAATAATGGTACCATTGTCTTCTGTCTCGATAATCCCAAATGGCAATGGACCTGAGATTATCGGAAATACATAGTATGCAGACAGCTTTCTCATGGATCAGGCAATTACCTTTAAGTAACTATTTAAGGGTCTTGATAGAATCCTGCATCAGATCGAGCTGCATGATTACTTTGTCGTAAATATCAATCATTTCCTTTGGATTTCTTGATAAATACCATAAAGTAGTATCAAGTTGGGTTTTGGTAATATTGTATTTCCTGAAAATGTCAGAATGGACATCGATAGAGTCGTAATGATTTGCCAGGTCACGAAACTCACGTGTTGTTTGTAATGCATATACCAGGTGAAGGTCAACAAGAACAGGTACCAGTTTATCATCAGGGATGAGCAGATCGGCACCAGGTTTTTTATCGGATGAACAGCTAATCAATAAAAGGAGGGTGAACAGGGATAAAATTCTGAGCATTTTAATTCAGTACTTAAATTATCTTCTGATGTCATTAAAACGATACCCAATCATGATCTCGTGTGTACCGGAATTATATTTTCTCAATTCTGTTACTGTAAAGTCGTATGAATACCCTATATAGATTCTGTTTTCATAAGTATATCCAACTAAAAATGAAAGTGCATCTTTCGACCTGAATGATAATCCGGCCCAAACCATATCAAGGTATGTGACTCGGGCATTGAAATCCACCTGGATCTGTTTGGGTGCAGTACCCTTGATCATGGCTGAAGGTTCGACTGTAAACTGGTTATTTATCTCATAAATATAACCGCCTGTGATGTAAAAATGGCTTTTTAACTTGTTCAGGCTTGTAGCCTGTTCGTAGAATTTTAGTTTGGTGTTGATCAGTTGTGATGTCGAGAATCCGGCATAGAAATTTTTGGCATATACATAAGCGCCAAGGTTTGCATCCGGCACAATGCTATTGACGGTACCCTGAAGGGCCAGG
This sequence comes from uncultured Bacteroides sp., assembly GCA_964477295.1. Lineage (GTDB taxonomy): Bacteria > Bacteroidota > Bacteroidia > Bacteroidales > SM23-62 > CAYZEZ01. Next base: position 22,967 of record CAYZEZ010000013.1, read on the forward strand.
TCGGATTTATCTTTTAGTTTGATCTGGGTCCCGTCAACCTTAAATTGCATTATACCAAATGACACACCCATTGATAGCCTTATATCATCGGATAGGGCGACATTGTATGCATAGGACCCTGTTAGCCCTGCCTTGCTTGTGGGTCCGGTCACATCGTAGTAAAGATATCCGCCATAACCCATAGGTAATTTTTCATGAGGCCCGTAAAAAGACAATGTATTTGTAAGGGGAGCGTCCGGGACACCTATCCATTGAAACCTGTGATTCGACCTTATCTGATAGAAATTATCGGTACCTGCAAGTGCCGGGTTGTATATAAATTTATTGAACATGTACTGGGTATACATGGGAGATTGCTGCCCGGTTACCCTGTCTGGCAAGGCAAGAATTATAATAAAGATTAATATGGTATAAACTCTGTTCATTCTATCTCACTATGGTTACATGGCCCTGGATTATTTTAGAACCGTCGTTCAGGTTAATAAAGTAATAATATGTTCCGATGGGCACCTCTTTCCCTTTATATGTGCCGTCCCACCTGTTTTCACTCGAGTATCCCTTGGAATGGAAAATCAGAGCACCCCAGCGATTATATACATCAATGGTAATATTTGGATAGAACAATACATTATCTATATCCCAGTAATCATTTATACCATCACCATTTGGAGTAAATCCTGAATAAATGATCAACTCGCTCGCTGTACTTATCATTACAGAATCATATTCAGTACAACCGTTAATGGTTGTTCCTGTCACATAGAAGACCTGGTCTGTTGAAACTGTAAGGAACGGGGACTGACTTGTCGGATCATCAAATCCCGTCAGTGGCATCCATGAGTAGGTATCAAACTGTCCGCCCGAAGCCGACATCTGTATGGTCTGGCCTGCAGCTACTGTGGTATCGTTACCTGCATCTATGCCCAGGTAAGGATAAGGAGCAATGTGTATGGTGTCGCGACCGTAACAGCCTCCTGGCTCGGTAACGGTAAGTATATATGTCATGGAATCGGTAACCGTGACAACCGGATTAGCTATACCAGGATTGCTCAATCCTGTTTCAGGTTGCCAGAAATAAGTAGTTCCGCCTGAACCATTGAGTATAATCTGGTCACCATAACAGGCATTTGCATCATTCCCGGCATTGGCAATGATCTCAACGGTTGAGATGACTTCAAAGTTACCAATTGCTGTACAGCCCCTGCCGTCGGTTACTGTGACAGAATAATTACCTGCTGTAATGTTATTCAGGTCTCTGGTGGTATCCATGGTGGACCAGAGGTAACTATATTCCGGGATGCCTCCACTTAAAGAGAGTGAAATAGCGCCATCCGAGACTATGTCGCTACAGGTAGCCGATGTAATGGTTTCAACAATTGTAATGGCAACCGGTTCGGTTATCTCTATGGTATCCTTAAAGAACCTGTGGTCCTCGTCATTAACATATATAATATAGATGCCTGAAACCAGTCCTGTATAAGAGCCATCCGCCTGGAATGTGGCACTGTCGTCGATTGAATAATTTACTACCCCGGTACCGTTTATTGAAGTCAGGGTAATGGTGCCATCCCCATCCCCGTTACATTCGATATTGGTAAAGCTTACATCAATTTCGAGTGGAGGAGAAGCATCTATCGTTGCAATTTCAGTGTATACACAGCCGAGCTCATCACGAATTGCTACGGTATAATCACCCGGCCATAATCCTGTATATAAGGTATCTGCCAGATAGGGACCTGCAATTCCGGTAATAGAGTATTCCAGGTTTCCTTCCCCGCCAGAGGCGGAGATATTTATTTCACCCGGTTCACCATTGAATGAATGGAGAACAGTAATATTGGCAGCAATGACTTCAGGTTCACTGATGGTTACTGTGTTGCTGACACGTTTGCATCCATCCGCATCCTCGATCCAGACTGTATAGTTTTCAGCCGGCAGATTTGGAAATGTATCAGCAGCCTGCCAGTTGTCATTATCTACCGAGTAGTTGAGGATGCCTGTACCTCCATGGGCTGCAATAATGATTGATCCGGTACTGTCGCCAGCACATGGCACTACATCAATGCCTTTAATGGAGTCAATAATAATATCCGGAGGTTCGGGCAGGTTAATGGTATCAGAACGTACTGAGCATCCGAGTGAATCTGCCACTACCACATAATATATATTACCCGGAAGTGAGTCATAGGTAGATGAAGTATCAAAAGTAATACTGTCATCGATTGAATAAATCAGCTGGCCGAAGCCTCCCTGTGCAAATATTGAAATGGTTCCGTCATCCGTTCCGTAACAAGCCATTTCCTGTGAAAGAACAGAATCAACAATCAAAGAGGGAGGATCAATTACCTTCAATGGAGGTGAGTTATAGGATGGACATCCATTGGCGTCATCCACGCTTATGCCGTAATCACCCGGAGCCAGGTTGGTGAAGTTTCCTATCGTATCTGAAATCAGATTCGGGAATAGTGTGTAGGTATAAGGTGCTGTTCCTCCATATCCAGTCACCACAATAGAACCATTTGTGCCGCCGTTGCATGTTACCGGCGTAACGACCAGGGAGCTTGTCCCGATGGTATCGGGTTGAATGATCATAAAGCTGGTATCAACTTCACAACCATTATCATCTTTTATAGTGATCACATGTGTGCCGGCAGGCTGGGTAACAAAAATTGAAGTATCCTGGAAAGCTCCTCCATTAATCGCGTAGTCAAGATCTCCGGTACCTCCTGAAGCAAAGAATTCAATGACTCCTGTCGAATCCCCGAAACAACCTGCGATATCCGTAATGGTTGATGAATCTACCTGGATAAGCGGGGGACTTTTTATTATGATGGCAGTATCCCTGGTGCAGCCATTCTGGTCAACCATTTCAATCAGGTGAGGACCCCCGGTAACACCGTTGAAGGATCCTGTTTGATTAGTTACTCCACCGTCAAGGATATAATCAATGGTTCCCACCCCACCCGAAACGTTGATGAAAATTTGTCCTTCGGCACTGGTATAGCACGCAGTGGAATCGATATCCACCTGAAGATAAGTATCGATCTTAATTTCAGATGGTTGGCTGATAGTTAGCTGGCTTCCTTTGTCGGCACATCCGTTGGTGTCCCTGACAAAAGTGTAGTATGATCCCGCCGGGAGGCCGGAAAAGAGGCTGTCGGATTGCCAGGTATCCATGCTGTCGATGGAATATTTATATGGAAGACTTCCCCCTATGGCAGTAATCGTAATCACTCCATTGCTGTCGCCAAAACACTGGTTACCGGTATCATCCCTGTCTTCTGTTGTAATTCGCAGCTGCGATGGCTGACTTAATTTGGTTGTATCAGATGTTGCACAAGAATTAGTATCTCTTAAATGAATAATATAGGTTCCCGGATTCAGGCCGGTAAATACACTATCCTTGTTGAAAATAATACCATTGCTGGAATATTGATATGGCCTAACTCCGCCAATGGCAATTGCCTCAATAGTACCATTGTTGTCGCCGAAACAGGTTATATCAGAGGAGACAAGTGATAACTCCAACTTGCCTGGTTCGGTAATGCTGTCGAGGGGACTGTAATTCCTTGAACAGCCTTCGGCATCGGTGACAGATATATTGTATAATCCTGCCGACAGGCTGGTTATGTCTTCATCGGTTGAACTATAACTACCAGGACCTGACCAGCTAAAGGTAAACGGGCCAGTGCCACCTGAAACGGTTATTTCAATATTGCCATCACTGTCTCCATAACAATCCAGGTCCAGTACAGATGTCGAATCAACAACCGAAACCCAAATAGAATCAGGTTCATTGATGGTTTGAGTGGGAAGTGTATCAGAACATCCATTTATATCACTCACGATCAGGTCGTAATCGCCTTTCTGCAAGCTGGTTAAATCTTCATTCCCGGAAGTAAATGTACCAGGTCCATCCCAGGTATAGAGATAAGATATGGTGCCACCTGATACAGCCACATATATCGCTCCATCGCCGGCCCCGAAACAGGAAATATCCTTCAATGAATCGAGGGAAACCAGCAGGCTGTCCGGCTCGGTGATGGTTACAGTTGACAGGTTGAAAATACAGGCGTTTGCATCGGTTACGGTAAGATCAAAATCTCCGGGAGGCAAACTGGTTATGTCTTCGCTGGAAAATGTGTACGCACCGGGACCGGACCAGTCAAGCACATAAGGTAGAACACCTCCGGAGATGGTAACATAAATCTCACCGTTACTGTCGCTCTTACATGTAATGTTTTTCGTTGAGTCTACGCCTACCGCAATTGCCGGAGGTTGGGTGAGTGTATCCGGACCATAATTTGCAGTACAGCCATCGGAGTCGGTCACCGTCAGCCTGTAAATGTCGGCAAAAAGCGTATCCACATCCTGATCGGTTGAGGTAAAACCTCCCGGGCTGCTCCATGAATAGGTATATCCTGGTACACCCCCGGTGACATCGATATAAATGTATCCGTCATTCCCGCCAAAACAGCTGATATTTTGTGATGAATCGTTTGTGATAACCAACTGGGCAGGTTCAAAGATGGGGATTGTGTTAACCAGGACAATGCAACCATTAGCATCTGCAATAGAACATTCATATGCACCCTGGGGAAGATTTGAAATGTTGTGAGCCGAAGATGTATAACCTCCGGCACCGGTCCAGGAATAATTATAAGGTAATGTTCCTCCTGAAACTGTAATGGATATCGATCCATCATCGGCTCCATAGCAACTGATCATGGTGGTATCATCCGTGACAACCGATAATGCTGCAGGTTCTGAAATACCCTTGGGACCAAGCTGGACATAGCAACCGTTGGAATCGGTTACAAGTACATAATAGTTTGCAGGAGATAATCCAGTAATGTCTTCATCGGTGGAGCTGTATGATGCAGAGTCGCTCCAGGCATATGTATAAGGAAGTGTTCCTCCATCGGCAGTGATGTATACTGCTCCATCACCGACACCAAAACAGGTTACATTTTTTACAGAATCGAAAATTGCCGTTAGCAATCCTGGTTGTGAAACGTTAACAGAATCCAATGTTTCAACACAACCATTCCCATCAGTGAGTGTTAGTGAGTAATATCCTGTTGCAAGGTTAGTGATGTCTTCATTTGGGGAGCTGAATAATCCGGGACCTGTCCACGATAAAATATAAGGAAGTGTACCTCCGTCAGGAGTAACATAAATCGCACCATCAGTATCTCCGCTGCAGGTAATATAATGGATCGAATCCTGGGTAATACTGAGGGCTGTTGGTTCTTTGATGTTATACGTTCCCAGGTTATCGGTACAGCCATTGGCATCTGTAATGACAACATCATAATCTCCAGGGGAGAGGTTTGCCTGATCTTCAAGTGTTGGAGTTACAATTCCCGGGCCAGTCCATGCAAAACTAATCGGGGTAGTTCCTCCGGTGACGGAAATATTAATAGCACCATCGTTTACACCGTTACAGCTAACGTGTATGGTATCAACAAGGGTAGCTACCAGGGTAAATGGTTCCTTAACTTCGATATCACCGGTTGTTGCGGGGCATCCTTTTGCATCGGTTATGTCGAGTTTGTATGTTCCGGGCTCAATGTCTTCAAGATCGGCCGTAGCCGGGTATGGTCCCGCCGGTCCTGTCCAGGTAAGGTTATAGCCCGGGGTACCGCCGGTAATCGTGGTGTAAATATCTCCATCGTCCAAACCATTACAGGTGACATCGTTAACAGAATCCACCGTGATGACAAGAACGGGAGGTTCAGTAAGATTCACGACATGGACCTCGAAACATCCACGGCTATCGGTTACTGTCAGGGTGTATGTTCCGGCAATAAGTCCTGAAATGGGCTTTGTGGTTGCAGTAAAAGGATCCGGGCCGTCCCAGCTATATGTATAAGGTCCTGTTCCCCCGGATACATTTACATCGATGGCACCGTCATTTCCTCCGTTACAGCTTACGTGTGTGATGGGACCATCAGTTATGGAAATAACAGCCGGTTCATTGATGGTAGTAACCGGGATTGAATCCTTACAACCCTTGGTATCGGTAACAATGGTTTTATAATCTCCCTGGCTGAGGCCGGTCTGGTCCTGCAGGGTCGGGGTGATGATCCCTGGGCCTGTCCAGGCATAGGTATATCCCGGATTTCCTCCGGCTGGTGTAACATATATAGCTCCGTCTGAAAGGCCATTACAGCTGATATGGATCACTGAATCAAGGGTCAGGACCAGCAGACTGGGCTCATTGATAAGGATATCACCGGTTGTTGCGGGGCATCCTTTTGCATCGGTTATGTCGAGTTTGTAT
>CAYZEZ010000013.1:29352-32716 GCA_964477295.1 uncultured Bacteroides sp.
TGAAAGGCCATTACAGCTGATATGGATCACTGAATCAAGGGTCAGGACCAGCAGATCGGGTTGATTAACGGTAATCGTTCCGGAACCTTGTGTACATCCTTTGGCATCGGTTACCAGCAAGCTATAATCTCCTGCTATCAGGTTCACAAGGTCTTCCGTAGCCGGATATGGACCGGCCGGGCCACTCCATGCAAACGTATAAGGTGGTGTGCCACCTGAAACAGTGGCATCGATCGATCCATCCGGACTGCCATTACAGGAAGCATCCTGAACAACAATCGGGTTGATTATTATTGGTGGTGGCTGGGTCAGGGTAACAGTCGGTATGGAAGCGGTACAATTATTATCGTCTTCCACACTTAGGTCATAACCACCTGCTGCAAGGGTATAAATATCTGCAGTAGAGGCGGTATAGGTTCCCGGACCATCCCAGGTAATATCGTAAGGTGTAGTACCTCCTGAAATGGATGTTTCAATGAATCCGTCAGCGGATTCATAACAAGTGAGACTGGAGGAATCATCAAGGGTAATTGCCAGGCCAGGGGGCTGGGTAATTGTATATGGATTACCCGCATCAAATTTCGTGCATCCCAGATTGTCTTTAACAGCCACATAATAATTTCCCGTATCCAGGTTGGAGAAAATGAAGTCCGGGTGGTAGGTGTAACCACTGTCAATCGAATATTGTATAGTCCTGCCGGGATCGCCGGATGCGGCAGAAATAAATATTTCACCATCGGCGGCATCCTTGCATTGAACATCTTCAGGAAATGTGAGGAGGGAAATATTGGGCCCGTCTACAATAAAAATGTTATCCTGGCCAAAATTATTATTTTTATCCCTTACATAGACATAGTAAAATCCTGTAGATAATCCTGTTATGGTGCTGTCAGTGGCGCCCGGAATATCAGTCAGACTATTATCTTTCCATTGATAGGTATAAGGCGGTGTTCCACCGATAAATGTTACGGTCCCTGTTCCATTTGAACCTCCATAGCAGGTAACATCCGTAGAGACAGCAGTAACTGGGATAAATCCAAAGGCATTTTTTGTGGCAGGGGCTTCATTTTTATCGCCGGGACCATCTGAATCGGGTATATCCAATGCCATTCCTGCCTTTGGAATTAAAGACAAGAAGGAAAATAAAATGATGATATAAATTGCTTTACACTTCATTTTTTAAGGCAACTTTTTGCCCAAAGGAGACGTAATTTACTAATTATTAGGTTATAACCCTTATTCTGTTGATTCCAAATATAACACTTTAGTTACCTTGTCCTCCAAGGTTTTATTCACAATTCGCTCATTCTGACTGGATGGCAACATAAAATTACCTTTTTAAAGCATTGAAAGTCATTGGTTTCAATGATTAGTGTTATTACAAACTGATGATATATATCACCTTCCTGAATTGAACTGAATTAATGAGCTGCTTCCTGCCTGATAGACTGCATATTATGAAGAAAGGTTGCAGGAATGGCAAGTCAGGAAGAAATCAGTCGGACAAAAGGAACCTTTTTGAGGTAAATCTTACAGGGTACCAGGCAGCAATAAATCCGATAAACATGACGGTCAGCATAACTTTAATTACATCTGTAAACTGGTAAACAACAGGATAGGCATCAATGATAAATGATCCGGATCCATTTAATTTTATTAATCCGTATTCGGCTTGTAACCAGGAGATTAATGAACCTATCAGCAGGCCAATCAGGGCACCGCTGAAGGAGATTAACCATCCTTCAGTGACGAAGATCCTTTTAATCAGTCCATCCGAAGCTCCCAGGCTCCGAAGTGTTTCAATATCTTTCTTTTTATCAAGGATGAGCATGGTTAGAGAACCGATGATATTGAAAGAAGCTACAATTAAAATAAAGGTAAGAATAAAGAAAATGGCCCATTTTTCTGATCTCATGATCTTATAGAATAATTCATTCTGCTCGTTTCTGTTCTGAATCACAAATTGATCGCCAAGTAATAATTGAATTCTGTTCTGAACGGTTCCCGGGTCAGCTTCCGGCTCCAGCCTGAGCTCAAGAGATGATACTTCATTGGTATATTGTAAGAGGTCCCGGGCGAATTCAATTGGAACCAGGATATATTTGGTATTATATTCCTGTTCAATGCTAAATACTCCCGAAGGGAATATATATTTTCTGTTAATCGCCTGTTCAGGATTAATTGAAATATTCCCGGTTCTTTTAAGGCTGTAAATATTAATCGGAGTAATAAAATTCAATCCTATCCCGAGATAATATGCAATTCCCTGTCCTACAATAGCGTAAGGCCTGTTTTTTTTATAAAGGTAAAATGCACCCTCAACAATCATGGTATCAATTCCGGTCACATTGGAAAACTGGTCATCGATGCCTTTTATGGTAGCTATATATTGTTTTTCACCATATCGTAAAAGGGCATTTTCTTCAATTACTTCAGAAATGAACATGATCCCATCCATTTGCCTCAGGGTGTCAAAAGTGCCTGAATGAGGAACGAATGTTTTTCCTTCTGCCGGCATGATCTTTATTTCGGGATCAAAAGAGCTGTAGAGTGACTTGATCAGTCCGTCGAATCCGTTGAAGACTGATAAAACAACAATCAGCGCGATGGTTCCAACAGCCACACCAAAAACCGATATGCCTGAAATGATATTTATGGCATTCCGTGATTTCTTTGCAAACAAATACCTTTTTGCTATGTAGAATGACAGGTTCACTTGTACTACTTGAAGGCTTTAACTATTAGCCCGGTTCCGGTTTTATGGCCAAGTTGGACGTCGAGTGCATTTAATATTAATGAAAAAGGGAATGTAATAATGTAATAGAAAGGCAACAGGATATAAAATATTTTGCTGGTATTCAGCATAGTAATAGGATATTTCATAGATAATTTCCAGGATATTTTACCCGGCCAGCCATAGGAGTACCTGGCCAATACCTTTGAAAAACCAGCTGAAATTAGTTTCTCCTCAATTTCTTTTATATTATAGCCATCCCTGACATGTTCCTCGATGAAGGATTCGTCATCGTGCTCATGAACATCAGATCCGCCCTGGTCCGAGGGGGTTGAGATCAATAACATCCCCCCGGGAGACATGGATGCAGCATAATTTGTAAAAACAAGTACATCCTCTTCGATGTGTTCCATTACATCAACACAAAGGATCAGCTGATATTTGTTTTCTTCCCTGAATTTTGTGAGGTCAGCAATCTCAAAATGTACCCGGTTATCTTTCCCGATCCTTTTAAAGAACTGGTTACAATCTTCAATCTGTTCTTCTTTCACATCCACCCCTTTAATAGTGGAGCTCCTGGAAAGACAGGAAAGAAAGTGAGTATATTGCCCGAATCCCGATCCTGCATCC
>CAYZEZ010000014.1:0-14058 GCA_964477295.1 uncultured Bacteroides sp.
TCGAACCTACGACCCCCTGCTTGTAAGGCAGGTGCTCTGAACCAGCTGAGCTAATCGCCCTGAAAGCGGGTGCAAATATAATGGAGAATTTCCTTTAAACAAAGAAAAGAAGTTTAATTTTAATAATTTTGACGGCATAACTTTTGATGTATAATTCAACTTTCATGTGATGAAACGGATATCAATTTTATTTTGCTATTTGATCCTTTGTTTATTCCTGTTCTCAGGAGTAAATGGACAAAAACCTCTCAGAGTCACTTTCCTGGGAAATAGTCTGACCTACTTTCATGATTTGCCTGAGATGATAAAGGATATGGCAAAAGCTGCCGGAGACAAAATTGAAGTGGATACCTATGCCCCGGGTGGCTGGACTTTTTACAAGCATGCAAACAGTGAAGAATCATATAAAAAAATTAATGACTCAAAGAGTGATATTGTTGTCATTCAGGGCAATAGCAAAGATGCTTCCTTTTACTGGTGGCGTGAAAATATGATGTATCCTGCTGTCCGCAAGCTGACCGAAATGATAGAAACCAGCGGAGCACGTCCCATGCTTTATCTTACCTATGCGAACTGGGGCGGAGGAGAAAAGTGCCTGGAGGAATTCAACGCCAAGTTTTGTTCTATGCCGTTTGAGGGTTATTATGATTTCCAGGATACGATCATTGCAGGTTATATGGAAATTGCCAATGAACTGGATATTGCTGTGGCGCCGGTCGGAGTCGCCTGGAAAGAGGTTTTGATGGACGGGCAGCTCTCCACTTTATGGGTAAATGATAATGTGCATCCGAGTATTGCAGGTGCCTATCTGACAACATGTGTTTTCTATGCCGCTATTTTTAAGAAATCACCTGTTGGGATAAAATACTATTCTATTGTTCCGGAGTGGAGGGCGCGGTACCTGCAGAAGGTGGCAGCAAAAATTGTGTTGGAAAATCCCGAACAGTGGAATCTTTATTAAGTGAAGAGTGAAGAGTGAAGAGTGACGAGTGAAGCGATGTGTGGGTTTGGGTGTTGAGTGCGAGTTGGATTTATTATTCGAAGAACGAAGAACCAGGAACGAAAAACCAAGAACCAATATATGGACCCTTTTGAATTCAACGAACTCATTCAGCAGTCCTTAGTTAATATTGAGAACAAACAAAAGGAACTGGTTGAATCCTTTGACCTGGATAACTATTCGCGAATTGAATATGACCAGGAATCCGGTACCATGACCTTCTCGGAAGAGGGAGTACAGCAAAAAGTTGTGGCTCATTTCCAGGTTATAGGAACCTATTCCGATGCTTCCAAAACCTGGCTGTGGGCGTGGGATAATCCCTATCTGCTCGACAATACGACCGAAGCTTCGCTTAAGATTAAAGAATTCGGTGAGAAAAATAAGATTCAGAAACTGACAGATCCTAAATGGGATGCCACACGACAGGATGCCTGGGAAATGACGGCCATGGCAGCCCACATCCTCCAGGCCAAAGGAGTACAAATAATACCATCGGATGAGATCAATGCGTATGTGGTACTTACTACCGTGAAGAGTGAAGAGTGACGAGTGACGAGATGTGTGGGTTTTGGGTGTGAGTGTGAGTGTGAGTGTGAGTGTGAGTGTGCGTGTGCGTGTGGGATGGATTAATAATTGTCAATTTTACTCAAAAACAACATTATGAAGATCCTGAAGATGCTTGCTGTATCAATCTCAGTGTTATCTTTTGTAACCACTGTTTGTTCACAGGATGATCCTTTTAAAGGTATAACCGATGAGGTTGTACTGCCAATGCTTAAAAGACTCCCCTATAACCAGGGAGGAATGAATGTACCTGCCGTTGATGGCCGGCTATTATACAACATCATTACTGAAAATGAATATAAGCGCGGCCTGGAGATCGGGACTTCAAACGGCTATTCGGGACTATGGCAGGGACTGGCATTCAGGGAGACAGGAGGAAAGATGATCACCATTGAAATAGAGGAGAGAAGGGCGAAAGAGGCCCGGGAGAATTTCAAAAAGGCCGGACTGGATGGCGTGATCGATTCCCGCATCAATGATGCTTTTAAAGAGATCCCCAAAATTGAAGGGGATTTTGATTTCATTTTCCTGGATGCCTGGAAACCGGATTATATTAAGTTCTATAAGATGCTCTATCCCAGGTTAAAGGTGGGAGGCACCCTTACGGCGCACAATGTGAGAGGCCAGGCCTATCAGATGAAGGATTTCCTTGAAGAAATTCAGAATAACCCGGACCTGGAAACGGTGATTAACAGGGATAGCAGTGCAGGAGTGTCAATCAGCGTTAAAAAGAAGTGACGAGTGACGAGTGACGAGTGACGAGTGACGAGGAAAACGAAGAACGCTGAACGCTGAACGCAGAACGATTTCAGAGTTTCAGGTGTCCGCTCCGGACTTCCTGGAACATGACACGGATGCCTTCTTCATTTAGATCCAGGTCGTCGATGAAATTGACATAATTGAGGAATTGCTCCCGGGAGATATCATATTTTTGTAATTGCTTCTCAATGACCTGTCTGTCATCTCCCTTTTTTAAGGTCCTGTATAGTTTGATAAAATTTTCGACCGTAAGTACCATATCTCTCAGATTTATCAAAATGCCATTTGCAATAAATAAATATAGTAATTTTTTAACTTCAATGGTTGATTTACTATTGAATGACCATTTTATCCATCTATTGGTTGCCTTAAAATCATTTCACCATGAAAATAACTAGTTGTCTGCTTATTGCACTTTTCCTGTTTATCCAAACTCAATTAATACATTCACAAGCTTCAGCAAACCCTGTCTCTATAAACCGGTATCTTGAGTTTGCAAGGGCTTCGGCCGACTGGACCTGGGATCATTACGATTCTCTTGAGCAGGCCTGGAAAAACAGTATCGAGCCTGAAAACATCTTTGGCTACAGGCCACCACCCCGATTCCTTGAAATGGCTTGTATCTACGCCTACCTGTTCGAAACAGAAAACGATGAAGAATACGCCAAAAGAGCTATAAATGTATTGACAACATACGGTGACTACACGAAATTTTACCCTGAGAAAGCAATTGAATCACGCTTCGACTATTCTGAAGGAGTTCCTGCCCTTCCCGATTTTTTTACCACCATGAGATATATCCGTGCATATGTTTTACTGAAAGAAATGGAATATGTGGGAAGGGTACAACAGGGTAAGATTGAACAGATAATTATACATTCTGTCAATTATTTGCTGCAGAGCCAGGAATGGGGACCCATGAACCGGTCGGCCCTCAGGGCTGAAACCCTTGCATGGGCAGTAAGAGCCATACCGGATCATCCTGCCTCGGCCACCTGGAAAATGTATGGGGATGCCCTTGGATCAGATAACTGGGGAAACTGGGAGATTGAGGATGCCTCGCTATATAATGCCGTGTGGTTGTACAGCATGATCGGCTATGCAAATGCCACAGGAAGCAGGGACGCCCTTTTTAATACACCCGAAATGTATTACTACGGACAATATTTTCTCAACCTGGTGTGCCCCGATGGAATGATTCCCGATTATGGCGATGCCCACTGGAGATCGAACTGGAGCCGTTTCCTGGTTTATTTTGAAGCAGCAGCCAAAGCATATAATGACCAGGAAATGAAATGGGTGGCCCGGCAACTGGCTTCGAAGTTTATCGACTGGAAGGCTGTATCCAATACAGGATTAGCCTATGAGTTGATGGATGCCTTCGTTTTTGGTACCGACAGGGTGGTCGAAAAAAAACCTGGTCATCTGAGCATGGAGGTTATGGAAGATATTATAGGGAAAAAGATTGTTTTCCGGGATGGGTGGGATCCGGCTTCTGCATATTTGTTGCTTAATTACAGGGATGAAGGTGACGGGGGGGCAATTTACAGGGATTATCTGCGGGATGTGATCCCTGTTGAAGAAGAAAAAATGACGCACGGTCATGCGGATGAAAACAGCATTGTTTTGATGATGCAGGATGGATCGGTGTTGCTTCACGACGGGGGATATCGTGATTATATGCCCAGCGGGCCCTATGGCGCATACAGGCAGGATTATTTTCATAACCGACTGTGTGTGAGGCCTGAAAAGATATGGTATGGACAGGAGGATGGAGAATACCGGTATAGCATACCCGGTCATCCGTCTGTTCCGGCTCAATCCGTTATCAAATTTCTCAGGAATGCAGGCTCATACAGGAAAGTACAAACAAAAAAGATCGATTTTCTCACTTTTGATGATTTCGATTATAGTCGGACCAGGCTCATTGACAGCGATATGGGTTATGCGTGGGACAGGATACTGGTATGGGTAAAAGAACCCGGAGTTTATATTGTTTTTGATGTAGTAAAGACAATGCACGAAGGATTTTATACTGCAGCAAACCTGTGGCATACCCGTCAGGTTGCATCTTCCGGCGAACATTGGTATGACACCTTTTACGATTCATTGAACCATTACCCTACCCATCCCGGCACCAATTTATTGATATACTTTCCGAAGAACCATTACCGGTTTGAACAGGTGGAGGATGAAACCAGGAATTACCAGCAGGAAAAGCTTATTGCTGAATTTTCAGGCCAGTATTTTGAACTGGGTCAGCACATTGGATTTGTGACAGTACTCGTCCCGCATGGTTCCGGTGAAGATCCGGCCGATTGGCTTAAGAAGATTGAATATGTTGAATCGGACCGGGCAAAGGATGGTATGTCGGTCCGTCTGAAACTGGATAATGGTGACAAGATACAGGTGGGTGTGAAGTGCGATCTCAGGATGGATATTGTGCGAGACAACAGGAGACCAAAGTACACTTATGAATCGGGTAAAATAAAGTATGGAGCCATAGAGACCAACGCTGATTTCTTTTTTACACATTTATCGGGAAAAGAAATTGACTATACGGCTGTTAATACCACCAGGATCGATTTCAATGGAACAACGCTGTTCCAGGCAAAACCCAATTATTTCTACCTGGCTTTCGATGGCAGTAAGGATGCGGAGGGAGCCGGGAAGGTACGTTACTGGAGAGGGAGAAGAAATTTGGAATGACTAGAATTTGGGTGTGGGTGTGTGCATGAATTATAACGAGAAGAAATTATGAATGAATAGAACCGGGATGTGTCATACTGAACTTGTATCAGCACCTAATAGATTCCGAAACCCTGACCTGCTTCAGGGCAGGCAAGTTCGGAATGACTGGAATAGGATCCTTTTAGTCACTCACACTTATCATAGTAGTCCGGGTTTTTAAAATATAGCTTAATATCATCAAAGTAAGCCTTGCTGGCTGTTCCGGAGAAGTTAAAACCGCCCAGCACAAAATCATCCATTTCATTTTTACCTGCCATGCAATCATCGGATTCTGCCACGAACTGGTCATTGATCCATAATCTGGCCGTGCCGTTTGTCATGTTCAATTCTACCTTCAGTTTGTACCATGTTTGTGGGGTCCAGTCTAGCGTATCGGTACAGAGAATTCGAAAATCCCCTGTATTGCTCATGCCAATGCCGTTCCTGTAACGGTATGTATTGCCGGATTCCTTAAATCCAAAGCCAAAAAAGTAGCCCTTATCAGGCTGGTTAATATACGCTGCTCCTTCAAACCGGATCTCATCCGGAACAGAATCGAGGGGAAAAGCTTCCACCCTGGCCCAGGAAGAGAGGGATGACAACATAAAGGATTTGGTTCCTTCATAGGCCACATCTTCGCTGACTTCGGCATCACTGCCATTGAACCTGGTCGTCCATTTAGAAGGATGGTCTCCAACGGTATAGTCTTCAAAATCATCACTGAAAACCAGCAGCCACTGTGTAGTATCGAGCGTTGTAAAGTTGAGCTCTTCTCCATAAACGGTTCCATTTGAATTGGTGGCAAATGCCCTTACAAAATAGGTTGAGTTTGGATTTAACCCTGTAAGTGAACCCATAAAAGTGCCTGATCCATCTCCACTCTCAATGTAGCTGTCACCCACGGACGGGCCGGTACTTTCACTCCAGCAAAATCCCCTCGATGTAACCGGATCCCCTCCGTCTGACAGCACCAATCCGGATGCTACTGCCGAGTTATCGGTTATTGATGCAATCTCATTGGTAGTTACTTGCGGGATGGTATCATTGGTGGTGAAATTCAACATATTCCCGTAAAATATTCCATTACTTGTTGTTGCAAAAGCTCTTACGAAATAAGTTGTTCCTGGCTGCAGTCCATCAACGTTCAATATAAATTCTCCTTCACCGGGCCCGTTGTCAACTGACAGGCCGTCCAGTGTTGGACTCTCAGATTCACCATAGCAAAAGCCTTTGCTAATAATGGTAATTGAGCTGTCAGTGAAGACCTGGCTACCAATTGAGGCCCTTGTTGCACTGATGACAGTAGTAAATATAGTTGTGACTTCAGGTTCTGAGAGATCCGGGGTTGTAAATGTCTTTACTTCACCATAAACAACACCATCTCTAGTCGTCACGAAAGCACTGTAATAGTACCTTGTTCCAGGTAACAGGTTTGTCATCTCGCTAACATATATTGAGTCTTCAGCGGCCTCTTGTGTAACAAAATCAGTGGTTTCAGGAGCAGGCGAGGTATCCCAGCAAACACCCCTGGATACTATTTTCATGTTGGCAGGATTCTGGATATATCCACCCGTTCTGGCCGTAAAGCATGTCACAGAACTTGCTTCCACAGTGAGGACTTCAGGTGCAGATTCAGACAGGGTGGTAAAACTAACCTGGGCACCATAGGCAGTTCCTTCTGAGTTGGTCGTATAGGCACGCACATAATAGGTAGTTGCAGGTTCAAGATTAATTATCCGGCTGGAAAACGTATCCGTACCGAGGCTGTCGTTGGTAAGAAAATCTTTGACCCATGGCATGGGTTTGGTATTCCATGCCACACCGCATGCCAGTACAGGTGTACCGCCATAGTCAGTTATCACTCCACCGCTTATGGCAGAATTTGAGGTAATATTGTATACCGGTGAGGTTTCGAGGATGGCCAGGTAGTGGTCTTTTTTTTCGCAACCAAACATGAAGATGAGAATGAAAATCAGTGAGATCTTTGATACTGTTTTCATTGCTGAAGGAATTAAATATAAAATAAAGTTATGATAATCAGTTGAGAAAAAGAAATTATGAATGACCAGAATTGGGAATGATTAGAATTTGGAATTTTGAGTTTGGAGTTTGGAATTTGGAATTACTCTTCGATATTTGGTTGGCAGATTATTTCACGCGTGTCGAGATCAAGAGCAACCAGGTTCCCCAGGTCGCGATAATTGGTATAAACACAACCGCCATCAATGTTGATCAGTCCCGGATCAGGATTTGAGACCTGTTGTTTAATAATATCCAGCGAAACAGGTGTATGCCCATGAATAACAGTACGTCCTGCCGATTTTTCAGCATCAAATTGATTATCGCGCGACCAGACCATGGCATGATTATCATCATAAGGATTCTGCATATAGAAATTAAATCCGGCATGTACGATCAGATAATCCTGTAATTCAAAGTAATAAGGAAGATTACTCAGCAGGTCGATGTATTTTTCCTGGATCTCTGCAACCGAGTCCATTGTTATGACGGGACCGATATCGATTCCGAAAGAATGCAGGGTTGATTCTGCCCCATTATTGAGCCATCCTTCCAGGAACCTATCGTCGGTCAGGGATTCAAGAAGCATTTCTTCATGATTGCCCCTGACAGCCAGGACATTATATCCCTCACCTCTTAATGCAACCAGGTAATCCAGAACTCCTTTACTGTCCGGTCCCCGGTCAATAAAATCGCCGATAAAAAAAAGTTCATCGTCCTTTTCCAGCCGAATTTCATTTTCGATCAGTGCCCTGAAGGTTTTCAGGCACCCATGAATATCACCTATGGCTAATCTTCTCGACACAATTTTGTTTTATTGGGGATTAATATAAGAATATCAATCAAGGGATACAACATCATTCAGAATGAGGTCCTGATCAGGTTGGTCAGTTGAACGCGGTTCCTGATGCCTGTTTTCAGGAAAATCCTGTGAATATGATCCTTTACAGTTTGTAGAGAGATAAATAATGAATCACTTATGTCCTGGTTGCTTTTCCCCTTACAGATCAGCAAAATTATTTCTGTTTCACGTTTTGAGATGCTATATTTCTCAACGAAGTGATCAATACTCTCCTCAATACCACTTACACCTGAAGATTCCAAAGTAATTGTATCCAGGTTGATGTAGAGAAATAAAACAGGAAGCAGGTGCATGCTGAAAAACAGGAAAACAAAACCAAAGGTAAAAATATGATGTAAAGAACTCATATTTAGCAAGATAAGGGCTATGGAATAAAACACCAGGTAGACCAGCCCGAAAATCCTGATGATGTATCTTTCTTTTATATCGAAAACCTTTCGGGAAAGGTAAAAAAGCTGCAGCAATGATCCCGCAACAATAATGGCCGTCAGGTAACTAAAACAGGTAGTAATAAGCATCCGGATCATATCAAACCTGGTTTCATCGAACGCATAAATACGTAATAAAAAATATCCATAGGCAAAGAAAAACATGGACTGGATGAAGAAATAGACAAGATTGAACCAACCAGACAATGTTTTGTTTAGCAATTCCCGGGAAAGCCTGATAAACATATACAGGGAGAGGATCAGAAAGGGGATGCCGAAGAAAGTGATAAATAGCTTAAGCGATTCAATGGTTTCCGGTTCCATACGATGACTTAATGCCTTATCCAGTATTCCTGGTAACAAGATTCCATAGATGCCAAATATGTATAGGAAAACAAGGTAATAAAGGTAAGTTGACAGGTAAGACAGGCGATACTTCTGAAACATCTGATAACTGAACAGGATCCCGGCTCCCCCTGCCAGGATAGAAAAAATAATAACTGTTATTTGAAGCCAGGTTGGCATCTTAAAACTGAAAATAATACCTCCTCAACGAAAATATATAAAAACAATGAAACATAATACAACCAAAGTAGTGATTTGAAAATTCCAACTTTGGTATTGAAGGTCGCGGTAATCATACTTAAGTAGGAATTTTCAGAATCCTACTTAAGTCGCTAAAATTGTTCACCGCCCGACTATATATTTGATCCAGTTTATAAATCAAAAAATATCAAAATGGAAACAAATAATACAAATTCTTTAAATGGTTTTAAAACCAGGTGCGGCCCAAGTTATAATAAGGGCTGGAATGTAATGACAACGTTTTTCATCGAACTGCTTGTTGTAACGCTGGTATATGTGGTGATACAGATCCCTACCAATATGGTTCAAATTAAGCCCGATAGTTTTGAATGGTTTTTAGTCCCGATAGCCATGTTAGGTACCGCTTATGCGATTTTTATAGCAGGTCCGATACATTACAGTGTCAAATGGGTTTTCCTGAAAGCTGTCAGGGGTGAAAAAATAGAGATCAAGGATATGTTTTCCGTATTCGACAGGAATTACTGGAATGCAGTGCTGGCCAATATTGTTGTTGGGGTCATAATTATTTTCGGCTTTGTCATGCTGATTGTGCCAGGTATCATTTTTGCTGTGAGGCTGGCCTTTGTATCATACCTTGTAATTGATCGCAAGATGGAGGCTATAGAGGCATTGAAAACCAGCTGGGAGATGACCAGGGGACATGGATGGCATATTTTATGGATGGCATTATTGGCCATACCCATTGCATTGTTGGGATTAATTATGCTCTTTGTTGGAGTGTTTATTGCAGCAATGTGGATAAATGCTGCATTTGCCGTGTTCTACCATGCAGCTTGTCTGAAGAGAGGGGAGTTTCTGGCCCCGATCGAGATAGAACAGGGCGAATAATATATTTCAAAAACGCCCCGGGGAAACGCCCGGGGCTATTCATATCAGTATCTGCTGCGGCGTTCTTTCTGATACATATCCAACAATTTGGTTAGTTCTTCCACTTTTTCAGGGTATTCTGAATAAAGATTGTTGGTTTCGCCGGGGTCTTCTGCCAGGTCGTACAACGATCCTTCCGGATCCCCTTTTTCTCCCGGTGAGCTCCAGCCGCCTGATCCCTTGCAAAGCAATAATATCCAGTTATCTTTTCTGATGGAGTACTTACCTGAAACAGATTGAACTACCATATTATCACGAACATCTGATGTAGCTTCATCTCCTGTCAGGAATGGCAGAAAACTGTAGCTGTCCTCCCCGGCATTCCATTCCAGTTCCTGACCTGTAATTTCTGCCAGGGTGGCCATCAGGTCGGTCAGGCAAACCATGCGATCGCTGGCAGATCCGGCCTGAACTTTTCCGGGCCATCTCACCAGCAAGGGTACCCTGTGTCCCCCTTCCCAGATATCCGATTTCATGCCCCGGTAAATGTAGTTAGCCCTGTGATCATACTGTTCGATATCATCAGGCTTCCAGTGGGATCCGTTATCGCTCGAGACCATGATCAGGGTGTTATCTGCAATTTTCAGGCTGTCGATAAGGGCGAGAATCCGGCCAACCGTATGGTCCACCTGGGTGACAAAATCCCCGTAATCACCTGCTTCAGATGTTCCCTTAAACTTGTCCAAAGGTACCCATGGAGTGTGCGGTGCCGTCAGCGGGAAGTAAAGAAAAAATGGATGGCCGGGATTATCCTGATGATGGTCCCTGATAAAGCCCATGGCTTTTTCTGTCAGTACAGGCAATACCTTCCAGAAATCGAATCCTACTGATGCGTCGCCATATCTCCAGAACAGTCCGCGTCCTTCACGCACCCCTTCAATATGTTCTGTCTCGGGCTCGACAACCCTGCGGTTACTGACAAAGATATACGGCTGGATATCGAGCGAGGCCGGCAGGATAAATGAATAGTCAAATCCGTGATCGGACGGTCCCCCGTAAACTTCAGCATTGTAATCAACATTTTCAGAGCTGGTAATATTCCAGTAGTCCCCTTCAATCAAAGGCAGGTCATCATCTTTTTTCTTGAAATCCAGCCCCAGGTGCCATTTCCCGACACATGCGGTCGTATACCCGGATTGCTTTAATAATGACCCAACGGTACGTTTACCGCGTTCGATGAGTGAAGGAGAATGGCCCACAAGCACACCGGATTGCAGCCGCGACCTGAAACAATATCTTCCGGTAAGCACCCCGTAACGGGTTGGAGTGCAGACTGCTGATGGTGAATGGGCGTCTGTAAAATACATCCCTTCACTGGCGAGCCGGTCCATGTTGGGTGTTTTAATTTTTGAATCCGGATTCAATGTCCGGATATCTCCGTATCCCATATCGTCGGCCAGGATAAAAATGATATTCGGCAAGGAAGAATCATCGGTTATATCAGTGTTCTGGCAGGCAGTGAAAACAATGAACATCAGGAAAATGAAGTATCTTAACATGGGTAACGGTTTTGAGCAAAATGCTGATCCTAAAATTAGCAAAAACAATCCATGATTCGCTGATGCCTGATTCCAAATGCTTATAAAAAGGGAATATCCCGCCTTACCTTACTATATTTGTAACAAACCAATCCATCCCATGAAAAAACTTCTGTTCATCCTGGTTGCAGTTTTAACCGTCTCATGTTCTGAACCTGAGCGGCCAAATATTGTTTTTATCCTTGTGGATGACCTGGGATGGGCCGATGTGCAATGTAATAATCCGGAGAGTTTCTATGAAACGCCCAATATAAACCACCTTGCAGAAGTTGGAGTACTTTTTACCAATGCCTGTGCCGCAAGCCCGGTTTGCAGTCCCACCAGGGCCAGCATCATGACAGGCAAATATCCGGCCCGTTTGCATATCACCGACTGGATCCCCGGTCAAGATCCCAAAAACAGAAAATTGCTGGGACCACAGGATGAACACCAGCTTCCCCTGGAAGAGATCACCATGGCCGAACGATTAAAACAGGCCGGATATGTTACCGGTTTTTTCGGGAAGTGGCACCTGGGCGATTCGGGATATTATCCTGAAGATCAGGGTTTTGATATAAATATAGGTGGGCATCACAGGGGGAGTCCCCCCGGTGGTTATTATTCGCCTTATAAAAATCCAAAATTAACCGATGGTCCTGAAGGAGAGTATCTTCCTTACCGGTTGACCAATGAGGTTATTCACTTCATTGAGACGAACCAGGACAAATCTTTTTTAGCTTACCTTGCATTTTATACGGTCCATACGCCCATCCAGGCATCGCGCAGGCATATTGATTATTATAAGGACAAGGCCACCCAGCTTAAATATTCTGATACAATCCGGTATATTCCCGAGCGGAATGGAATCACCAGGATGAAACAGGATAATCCTGCGTATGCTTCCATGGTCCATGCTATGGATGAAAACATTGGCAGGCTGTTCGGGGCGTTGGAATCACTGGGGATCATGGAGAACACCTGGATCATATTTACCTCTGACAACGGGGGATTATCAACCCTTGGCGAACCGGATGCACCTACGTCAAACCAACCACTGCGTGCAGGAAAGGGATGGTGTTATGAGGGAGGTGTCCGTGTGCCATTAATAATTGCGGGTCCCGGGATTCAACATGAAGGCACTGAAATTAATGATCCTGTAATTTCCAATGATCTTTATAAGATCGTTATTGATTTAACCGGGATTGAAGTATCAGATGAGTTACCAGATGATGGTATCAGCCTTGTACCCAGTCATTTGTAAAATTGCAATACATTATCAAATGGACTACATACTTCTAATCGAAGGCATAATAATCTTCATCTTCTTCTCTGTCGTAGCGGCAACATCGCTGCTGGAGAGGGAGAACAGGGCAGTATTGATATCTGTACTGGCAGGATTGGCCCTTTCCCTTCCATTTTTCATTCCGATCCTGTTCCTGATTCAATACCCTGATATTGTCAGTTATATACTTAGCCTTCTGTTCGTTCTGCCAATATTTTTGATCCTTGTTCCAATAAGGTTCCCGGTTAAGTATGAAAAGGTTAAGCCCGACTCGCGCTTCGATGAGCGCGATACTATGTTATCACGCAAGACCCTTACGTCCGGATCCGATCGATTCAATGCTTACTATAAGCGAAACCCGGATAAAAGAGACCCTGATGAAAAATTCAGGTCAAAACCGGGATTATTAAAAGCCGGTTCAAAATATTATGATCCTGTGCTGTTTGGAGCCGCCCTTTCTATTTTTAATAAAGTCGATGATTTACATCCCAGGGTTGAAGGAGAACCAAATATTCTTCAGACACCTGTAGATCCGGAAGAGATATCGGACAGACTTACAAAAATGATTGTTGGCTGGGGAGCCCATTCGGCGGGAATCGCTAAACTTTGTGATTATCATGTGTATAGTGTTGGGGGAAGGGGGGAAAGATATGATGTGCCTTACAAAAAAGAACATACGTTTGCCATTGCATTCACTGCTGAGATGGATTATGATATGATGCGGTTTGCACCGGCTGCTCCTACCGTTGTTGAATCGGCTAACCAATACCTGCAATCTGCCCTTATCGCAATCCAGATTGCTGATTTTATAAGGGATCTGGGATATCCGGCAAGGGCCCATATCGATGGCAACTATAAGGTGATCTGTCCGCTGGTGGCCAGGGATGCCGGACTGGGTGAGATAGGCAGGATGGGACTCTTAATGACTCCCGGGTTGGGACCAAGGGTACGAATAGCTGTGATCACTACTGATATGCCATTAATCGAAAGCAAGGACACTGCTGATCCCACAATGATTGATTTTTGCAGGAAATGTGAAAAGTGTGCCACGGTTTGCCCCGGACAGTCGATCCCGTTTGGCGAAGAAGAAGAAACAGGTCCTGTGAAACGCTGGAAGATTAATTCTGAAAGTTGTTATACATACTGGTGTGTTGCCGGAACCGATTGTGGCAGATGCATGATCGTGTGTCCTTTTTCCCACCCCGATAACTGGTTCCACCGGATGGTTCGTTTCGGTATCAGAAATTCATACTTTTTCCGGAGTTTGGCCGTACCTTTGGATGATCTTTTTTACGGAAAGAAACCGAAACCTAAGAAGTGACGGGTGACGAGTGAAGAGTTAAGGTGAACTCGGAATATTGATTAACGATTTTTGATTTGCGAAGTAAAGAAATAAGAATAAATAACGAATAGCGAATAACGAA
>CAYZEZ010000014.1:14158-28544 GCA_964477295.1 uncultured Bacteroides sp.
AAAAAAACCGGAACCCGGAATGAATTACGAATATCGAATTTTGAATACCGAAGGCAACGAATAACGAATAACGAATAACGAATAATCACCCCCACATCTATTCCGCTTTGAAGTTATAGATTGGTTTCAGGATTTCTTTTACCTCCACTGTTTCATCCAGCGACTCCAGAATTTCCCTTTTTGGTTTATAGGCCATCGGGGCTTCGTCTATGGTTTTCTCGGATATAGTGGATGACCAGATGTTCTTCATACTTTTTCTGAACTCATTTAAGTCGAGTTGTTTTTTTGCCTGGGTCCGGGAGAGCCTTCTGCCGGCGCCGTGAGGGGCTGAGAAATTCCACTCCATATTCCCTTTTCCCGTCGCCACTATACTTCCATCTCGCATGTTGAGGGGGATCAGCACCTGCTCACCGGCATGGGCGGAAATGGCCCCTTTGCGTATGATGTTGTCATTGAAATTAATATAATTATGAATGGTCTCAAACTGTTCTGCGGGTTCCCTGATCCCAAAAAACATCAGTATCCTGCCGGTCATCTCTATGCGGTTCAGCCGGGCAAAATGCTGGGCCGTTTTCATGTGCCTGAAATAGTCCTCACGGTCACTGCCCTCCAGGTAGGCAAAGTGTTTGGCTATATTGACCTGTTGTTCCCTGGCATTTTGAATGGCTTTGTTCTGGTGCCATGTGGCCACCTGCAGTCCAAAATTTCTTGATCCGCTGTGGATCAGCAACCATTTGTTTTTATTTGAATCTTCGGCGACCTCAATGAAGTGGTTCCCGCCACCCAGGCTTCCTATTCCTTTAAGATGTTCTGAAAACTTGATACCCAGGTGCTCACACGCTTCCTGCATACCGGTTATGAAGTTGCTGTCAAATACTGCCGGATCGGAATGTTTATTCCGTTCAAATCCATAAGGAATACTCCTCCGGATAAACTTATCCAGCTTATCATAGCCGGGACTGAATTTTCCCAGGTTAGTGGAAAGAATACCGCAGCCTATATCCAGGCCGATCAGGTTAGGCACCACCTTGTTGCTGAGGTTGGCTGTATAACCGATCACACATCCCTTACCTGCATGTACATCCGGCATAATGCGGATGCTGGTGCCGGCAAAGATCTCCTGGTTGCAGAAGTCGTTGATCTGGGCATGGGAGGATTCGTCAACATTTTCACTGAAGACAATTGCAGTGTTGTATTTTCCCTGGATTTTCACAGTTAATTCAAATAACAAAGATCGTAAAAATAAGTGACGGGTGACGAGTGACGTGTGACGGGAAAAAGAATAATAATTGATCGATAAATCTTAAAAACTTGCATTAAAGATTATAAATACATAAAGTATAAAATATGATTCACAACAAACTTGAAGCATGGAAATATGCAATGGAATTAGTTAAAGAGGTATACTCAGCTACCATGGACATTCCTGAAGCTGAGAGATTTGGTTTAACAAACCAATTAAGGAGGGCAGTTGTATCAATACCATCCAATATTGCAGAAGGGTCAGCAAGAAGCTCTGATAAGGAATTTATTCAGTATTTGTATCATTCCCTGGGATCAATAGCAGAAGTTGAAACTCAGCTGATTATATGTGAGGGCCTTAATTATCTGAAAGTTACTGAAAAATTGAAAAATGATTTACAGGACACAAGACAATTAATCCTGGGATTAATCAAATACCTTCGATCGAAGCATTAGATCCCGTCACCCGTCACACGTCACACGTCACTTCTTAATCATACGCCGGGCATAACTTTTTCGATCCTCTTCTCCCCGAAGGTGGTCCTCCGCGGCCACGGCCTTCATCCTCTTCTGTACATCCGAAAATAAGGTTGAAACCAAACTGAAAATTAAGGGTCCGGGCATTATACGGAAAAGGGATCCCCTCGTAGGAGACAAACCGTATGGGTATATGATCCGCAACAAAATAGAATTGAACGGCGGGACCACCCAATGCAAATCCTGCCCCTATGTTCCAGAGCTTATTATTCATTATTGAATAACTCATTGTTCCCGATAACCATTTGAAAGGTTTATAGTTGGCAGTGAGTGTGGTGCTAAAATGAGGCCGGTTATCATAAATCTCCGTTTTAATTAAACCCCCGAATCCCAGTTCAGGTAAGATCTTGTACAATCCACCAATATAAACCTTGGTAGTTAGCATCGACCAATACGGATCGGTGCTGTTGGTAAATTCCCATGCTTCCTGAACCGAATCCACCAGGGTCCCAATCAGGTCGGCCTGGTTGGGATCGGCAATTAACTGGTTCAGGTCAAATCCGCTGAAGGAGGCTTCCCCGATAGAAGATAACCTGTTGGTGTTGGATTTCCAGTGGATAAAACCCAGGTCGACAATACTGGCCGACAGGGTTATCTGTTCGGTATATTCATAGATCACTCCTGCATCCACGGCAAATCCCCTGTTTTTGTTCAGGAAATAATTCCGGGCAATGTTTGAGCCGGAATTGCTGAAATCAACATCAGAAACCAGCCCAATACTGTCATAATTCACTACCATAGGGAAGGAAGCATTGATCTTATAGTTGGATGACACATCCAGCACAAAAGGATCCGAGGCAGTTTCAATCAATAGGTTAGACCGGCGAAAGACCACATTGGCCGATCCCATCAGGTATTTCGCAGTGACACCAAAGTATAATCCATCATACCATTCCGTGGCGGCGCCGGCAGCGATCTGGATATAATTAACGGCACTGGCACCCAATCCTCCCAGGTCAATGTCCTGCGTAGTTTCGGAAGATGAATCCCAGTTTCCGTCAGTCAGGTCGATCAATCCGCCCGGAAACCCGACACGGCTTTCCATGTGTTCAGAAATATTGAAATGAAAATAATAGTCTGATATCCTGAATCCTGCTCCCAGGAGATTTAAAGTGAAGTCGTTCCGGATATAATTCCTTTTATGTAGTTTTTTCTTCAGGTTGGCCACATCGATCACAATGGAATCACTGCTTGATCCCGTTCCGTAGTGCAGTGCGTCGTGGTACCCAAAGGCAGTATTTGCATATGAATAACGAATGGAAGAAAGCACCGGGAGTTCCACATAGGTCCTGCAATGATACATAAGTGCCGGATTAGTATGAATAGCCTGGGGTATCCGGTGCATAAAATAGAGGGTGTTGTCCTGGGCTGACAATTTCATCAACATCCCTGGAATGAAAAGGGTAATAACTATGAGATTTCGAATTGTTTTATGCACCTAGTACTCCGCTGTGTTTACTTCCAGGTCCCCAATAATACCGATATAGGCATCAAGGAAATAGCTGGTATATATTTTTACATTTTCTTTCAGTTCAAAACCGGTTGTGTTCATTCTCCCGTGCATGACCAGGTATCGCGACTCCGATATATTATCGATCTGTTCCCGGGTAAATTCAATCTCAATCGGATCGTTTTCATAGGGATCGGCTTTTCCGTCTCCATCCGTATCTGTTGCTCCGGTAATGATACGGCCTTCATCGTTTATGTCACTGAACAATGAGTCGAGTACAGTAAAATTCTCATCAACAAAATAGCCCTGTATATTGATATTAACCGGGAAGCTGTTTGTTGCATTTATCCTGAAGGCGAGTCTTTTTATTTCTTCCGGAGGATTGCTATAAAAACTTTCGAAATTAAAACTGAGGGTATCCAGCATCAGCATGAAATCGGCATAGCCATAAATGGGAAGTGTCAGATCAGCCCGCACCTTATATTCACTGTCCCTGGTAATAAAATTGGTATGATCGTTTCCATACGGATTCATCATTCCCTGAACCCCATAGGTAAGGGAGGACGGCGATTGCTCCAATGCATCGAATAAATTTGAATTTAAAACATCCAGTAAAATGCTGTCTTTCACCGATTCCCCCACCTGGCTGAGGCCAGGATAATTCATCACTAATGGATTTGCTGCTGAAGGGACACCGGAACCTGTAATGTTTACACTGGTGTTATCTTTGGTGATCACGGCAAAGTCTTCCAGTAAGATCTGGATGGGAAGGCCATAGGAATTATCAAAACTTAATTTCAGTTCCGGTTCGGCAAAATGAAAGGTCCCCTGGATGATATTATCAAAGAAATCAATGGTGACAGACTGTGGATCTGTATTTATGGTATACTGTCCCAAATAACCAAAAATGGAGGAGTAATCAGTGTCTTCGATCTGCATATTAATGTCGAGGATTGTTCCTCCTGCAGGTATTATCCCTGATGATGGATTTAATGTTACGGTATATTTGAATTCCAGTTGATTCACATCCTGTGGATTTTGGGAGAGAATGATTGTATACCCTTCCAGGTTTGTGGCCAGGGGGTTCTCCTGCTCGAGTGGAACACTGATCTGCAGGATTTTACCGTTTTTAACGATACCAGCACTTGTAATTTCGAGGTTTCCATTCAGGTTGTGATCAGAATTAATGGTTATTATCAGGGTCATTGAATCAACCAGGATGCTGTCTATTTCAGTATAATCCGGACCGTCGATATCCATACTTATGAGGGTTGAATCCTGAATTGTATATGAATCCGAAATTAAGCTCAGGTCAATGGGTAAAGGTGAACTGTTGGGAACAGAGCTGTTGAATGACACATCGGGTATGGTGATAAACTCCCCTGCCTTAAAAGAGATGAGTTCCTGACTGTATACAATGGTGATGAATCCATCATCGTCTATCTGCACAGTTTTCGATTCTGCTGAATCTTCAAGTAACTTTTCCAGCTGATAATGCACATTTCCAAGGGGGAGGGCCACACCGGGTGAAAATTCCAATGACCGGTCGAGCTTATCAGGATCAAACTGTTCCTTTATGCAGGAATGCAACGAGAACAGGATTAACAGCAGGGCCGGGACCCTGATAATATGATGGTGGATTGACTTCATTTAATAATCTCCAGGGCGTCCTCCTGACTCATCCCGCTGGAACTAAATATGGTTAAAAACGAATTTAGTAATAATTTGTTTTAATCAGGATTAAGTATTGATATTTGCCCGTTAAATATTTGCTAAAAGGGATATTAACAGGCGATAAGTTGACATTTAAACATTTATACATTACTATCGTAACATTAGAAAGTTCTGAAATTTAATTGATATGCCGTATTCTGATTCAGAATTACCAAAGGGTAATGCTTTGTATATTAACAGGTTGAACAAGATTAAGGTACTTGGGCTGGTAAGGGAACATAGTACAATATCGAGGGCTGAAATTGTAAAAAAATCAGGACTTAGTACACCCACAGTTACCAGGATTATTGACAGTTTGATTAAGAATGAAAATTAGTTATTCCCATTGGAATGGAGACCTCGGATGGTGGCAGACCTCCGGTTCTTTTAAAATTCAATGGTGAGAAGAATTATGTGATTGGGATTGACCTGGGAGCCACTTCCACCCGGGGAGTGTTTTCTAATATGAATGGAAAATTCATAACAGAGATTGAATTTCCGACCCGGCTCGAAGCCGGTTTTACCGAGATCATGGACGATGTGGCAAAACTGATTAACGATCTGGCACGGAGCAAAAAGTCAATAAACAAGAGTCGCATCTCCGGAGTTGGGATTGCAGTTGCCGGACTCATAAATCAGCAGAAAAGATTGGTTAAGTATTCGCCCGTTTTTGACTGGTATGATGTAGATATCACAGAAGCACTGGAATTAAAAATTGAATATCCCATTATTTTCGACAACGTGACCCGGTTGATGGCCCTTGGCGGGTTGTGTTACAGTAAGGGAATGAAACACAGGAATTTCATATGCGTCAATGTGGGGTGCAGTATTGGATCGGGGATCATAGCCAATGGCAAATTGCTGACCGGGGTGGATGGATTTGCCGGGGAGTTTGGACATATAAGCATTGATAACAACGGCAATATTCAGTGCAGTTGCAAGAAATATGGTTGCCTTGAAGCGCTCACATCCGGAAAGGCCATTGCCCTGACGGCACAGAGCCGGCTTGCAAGGGGACAGTCAAGCATGTTGAATGAAATGTGCAAGGGTGATCTGAGCAAGGTCACCGCCAAAATGGTAGCCGAAGCGGCCAGGCAAGGTGATGAGCTGGCTTTGAACGTCTTTACCCGGGCCATGGAATATATTGGGCTGGGCATTTCAAACCTGATCAATATTATTAATCCAGAACTGATTGTTATAGGTGGGGGTTTGTCTATGGCAGGGGACATATTTTTCGATACGATCCGGGAAGTTGTCGCAAGGAATGTGATGCAATATGCCTCACGACAGGTTGAGATCCAACCTGTGACTCACGGAAATAACGCTGCTTTGATGGGAGCATTCTCTCTTATCCTGAATAAGGTACTGAATCTCGACTTTGATTCCCAAAGCCTGATAGCAAATTATGATGTGATCTATTGTTAGTTGGAGTGGCCGGAAAAACGGGGCGGGAGGAAATTTCAACCGGAATTTCTAATATCCTGAATATTCATATAATTCTACCAACTTGCGAAACGATATTAATTATCGATCTTCACCTTATAATCCCCTGAAGTTATGTACCTGTTATTCAGTTTGGTCTTGGTTATTGCTTTAACATGAATATCGGCTGATGTTGACCCTCCCTTAGCAACGAAAAAAGGTATTTCTCCCACACCATCTCTGGTGGGTACAGGTGCTGAAATAGTATCACCATCATTGCTGATGACCAGTTGGCGAAAAACCACTTCGCTGGCATTATTGGATAAATGCATCCTCAGCATGAACCTGGTGCCGTTACCTTCTCTTACAGGCTTTACGAATACAATTTCAGGATATTTTAAGAGGAGTTTTCCATCCTCGGTATATTCCTTCAACCCGGGTTGTTGTTCACCGTTTTTATAAGGTGATTCAGACATCAGTTTGCCTGACGGGTAGAATTTCTTTATTATGCCATGTTCTTTTCCATGGACATATGGGGTTATCTGGTAAACTTTCCCGTCTTCATAGTACCATATCGATTCACCATGTTTTTTACCCTGGTCATAAATGATCAGGGACTGTAACTTGCCATTTTCATAATAATACTTTGCAGGTCCTTGTTTTAACCCGTCTATGTGTGATATTTCAGACTCCAGCTTGCCCATCTGGTTGTATTTTCTCTGGATCTGGGTACTGTCCTTACTACCTGGCTGATTACGAGAACTGCAAAAAGTAAGGATTGACAGGGTAATGCAAAGGAGGAAATAACCACTTATTTTCATATATGTAAAGATTGAATGATAAAGATATTAATAATAAGCATTTGCCGGTAATATTATATTTCTTGGTTTCAAACAATTAAAAATATTTACTGCACTGGAATATTCATTTGAACGGGAATTGAAAATGGTGAAGACGCCATGTTTGAAGAATTACCTTGAAGCAGGAGAATTAACACTCACTGATGATTATTTGAAACCGGGACATGTGGCATTCAGGGTGGCCAAATATGGTGATCCAACCTGTGGATATGATTTCTCTTCCAGGAACATTCTATACCAACTGGTCACCCTGTTCTTTTCCTTCCGGGAAATACATTTGTGTGATCAGGACCAATGAAGATATCGGATTAAAAAGCTCATTTTTGTAAAAAACCAATATACTACGAAACGTCCGTGAAAATATTTTCGTTATTATCACTAAATGATATGAAAATATTATTATTGTAAGTTATACGAGAACTATTAATTAAATTAAAGATATACAAGTGAAAACATCAACAAGACTTTCGCTATTTCTGCTAATATTATTTGTAAGTGCTTGCACCGCGAACCAAAAACCTGGTTCAGAATGGCAAATCGCCAACTGCCCCCTGCTGACCCCATGGTCGGAGAAGGTAAATCCAGCTAATGCCTTGCCGGAATATCCACGTCCACAAATGGTACGTGATGATTGGCTGAACCTGAATGGTTTATGGGATTTTGCCATCGTACCAAGAGAGAGTGGCCAACCTGAAGCATGGGATGGGAAAATACTGGTTCCATACCCCATTGAATCGGCTTTGTCAGGAGTGGGAAAAATTGTTGGAACCGATAACAAAGTATGGTATAAAAGAATATTTAAGATCCCCGAAGAATGGAATGACAAAATCATCTGGTTGCATTTTGGAGCTATTGACTGGGAAGCTACTGTCTGGGTCAACGGTCGGGAGGTGGGATCGCACAAAGGAGGTTATGATGCATTCAGCTTCAATATATCCAAAGAGTTGTCCGATGGCGGTGACCAGGAGATTGTAATTTCTGTCTGGGATCCGGTGGATGAGGGAACTCAACCGCGAGGTAAACAGGTGAGTAGTCCCCATGGGATCTGGTATACCTCGGTAACCGGAATATGGCAAACGGTTTGGGTAGAGCCGGTAAACCAGGTATATATTAACCGTATTAAAATAATTCCAGATATCGACGAAGAACAGGTTATTGTATGGAACAATATATCAGGAACAGGTGAAAAGGTTGATCTGGTTGCCGAACTGTTAATAGATGGCAAAGGGGTCTCAAAGGGTGTTGCCGAGGGAGACTTTATTGTTATTGATGTTCCCGACATGAAGCTTTGGTCTCCCCATCATCCCTTCCTGTATGATTTGAAACTGACCCTGCTGGATAAAGAGGGTGAGGTTCTGGACCAAATAATAAGCTATGTAGGTATGCGGAAAATATCGCTGGGAAAGGATGAAAGTGGAATTACGCGTATGATGCTGAACAATGAATTTTTGTTTCAGTTCGGTCCGCTTGACCAGGGTTGGTGGCCGGATGGACTATATACAGCAGCCACCGATGATGCCCTGAAATATGATGTGGAAGCTACTAAAAAACTTGGATTTAATATGGCCAGAAAGCATGTGAAGATTGAACCTGAGCGATGGTATTACTGGTGCGATAAGCTGGGACTGCTCGTCTGGCAGGATATGCCGAGTGGTGACGAGTATATTGGCCCCGATGAACCGGATATTATCCGTACTGACGTATCTGACCAGCAGTTCAGGTTTGAACTGCAGCAACTGGTGGAAGATCATTTTAACCATCCCGGTATTATTGTATGGGTACCCTTCAACGAAGGATGGGGCCAGTATGCTACAGGTGATATCGTTGAGTATGTAAAGGGATTGGATTCGACCCGGCTGGTTAATCCCTCCAGCGGATGGGCCGACCGAAAGGTAGGTGATATTAAGGACATACATGCTTATCCCGGACCTGCAATTCCCCGGCTGGAAGATGAAAGGGCCATTGTGTTGGGAGAATTCGGGGGACTTGGTTTACCACTGGAAGGGCATACCTGGCAGGAAATGGACAACTGGGGGTACAGGAGTTACGAAACAACGGATGATTTGCTTGACGCCTATACAAACCTGATACGTGAACTTATGCCTATGGTTCGGAATGGATTATCGGCAGCAGTATATACCCAAACAAGTGATGTGGAAGTCGAAGTGAACGGATTGATGACCTATGACCGCAAAGTAATCAAGATGGACCCGGAAAAGGTTGCAAAAATAAACAGCGGTTTCCTGCCACCGATTATTATAGCTGAGTCAAGGATATTTCTTGAAGAGATGGATATTGGAATAAAAAATACCCTGCAGGAAGGAGAGATAAGGTATACCCTGGATGGTTCAGATCCGGGAAAAGAATCATTGCTCTATTCCGGTCCCGTTAAATTAAACGAATCAGCCACAATTAAGGCCCGAACCTTCTGGATTGACGGGTCTTTTAGCGGAATAACGGAACTGGAAGTTGCAAAAGTTATGCTAAGGAAGGGGATTGAGAAATCAGGTATTGAACCAGGTCTAACCTACCAGTATTTTGAAAAAGAAACGAATGATTCGTGGAGTCAGATACCTGATTTTAAGGAGCTTCAGCCGGTATCTGAAGGTACTGTTGCTCAATGCAACCTGGAACCGGCCGAACGTGGTGAAGCATTTGCATTGGTATTTGAAGGATATATGCGTGTCACCAACAGCGGGATATATACATTCTATTCCAACTCGGACGATGGATCAAAGTTATATATAGACGGAGACCTTGTAATTGACAATGATTTCCGGCACGGGATGGTTGAAAAGTCGGGACAGGTTGCACTGGGTGCCGGGGTGTTTCCTTTCCGCGTTGAATTCTACCAGGGAGAAGGCGGGAAAGGACTTGAAGTGAAATACGAGGGGCCGGACATTAAGAAGCAGGCAATACCTGAAAAAGCTTTCTTTCATTAGGATATTTTTGAATTATCCTCTTTTCCCCTTGGTTTTACTGTTGCCAGTGCCCTCATGATTTGACTTCCTTTGAGATAATGCCTATTTTTGATGTATCCTGAAGTTAACTTTAAAATTCATTGGCATGAAACGCAGAAAATTCATATATAACAGCATGGTGGCCGGATCAGCCCTTGCTGTTTATCCTTATCTAAATGCATGTCATGCAGTTCTTCCTGCAGGAAAACAGTTGATAAAAAGGACGTTGGGGAAGACGGGTGAGAAATTATCCATCATTGGCTTTGGCGGCATTGTAGTTAACGAATTACCTCAGGCCGATGCCAATAATTATGTGAGTGAGGCGGTGGATCATGGTGTGAATTATTTCGATGTCGCTCCTTCTTACGGGGTAGCTGAACAGATACTTGGACCGGCGTTAGAGCCTTACCGCAAAGAGTCATTTCTTGCATGTAAGACAAATAAGCGCGACAGGCAAGGTGCTGAAGAGGAATTACATTCCTCGCTGGAAAAGCTGAAAACCGATTATTTAGACCTTTACCAGTTGCATGCATTATCTGATATTAAGGAGGTTGAAACTGTATTTGGTCCCGGCGGAGCAATGGAAGTGTTCCTGAAAGCCAAACAGGATGGAAAAATCCGGTTCCTCGGGTTTTCAGCTCATTCACAGGAAGCGGCGCTGCTGGCCCTGGAGAAATTTGATTTTGATACGGTATTGTTCCCAATAAATTTTGTTTGCTGGCACCAGGGTAACTTCGGCCCGGGATTGGTGGAAAAAGCAAAAGAAAAAGGAATGGGCATCCTGGCGCTGAAAGGATTGGCCCATACCAGGATCCCGGAAGGAGAACCGCGACCCAATGAAAGATTATGGTACATCCCTATTGAAGAGGATGAAATCGCCGATATGTCATTAAGATTTACACTTTCCATCGGTACTACTGCCGCCATTCCTCCCGGTGATATAAGGTATTTCAGGAAAGGTCTGGAGATTGGCCTGAATTACACCGACATAACACCGGAAGAGACCAAAAAACTGATAGCACTTAGTGAAGGGGTGAAGCCATTGTTTGAAGCATGAGTCGGGTGGTAAAGCCCACTGGCGAAACAGGCCTGAAGGAAAGCCGTTCTTAGCGGTGTTTAATTCGATGCGAACCCATGAAGGTTGGATGTTCAGGCAGGAAACATGGGAAAAGATCCTTCAGGATTCAGAAATGGGCATTCAACCTGGTTATTATCAGTACGCAAAGAATATGCAAAACATTGACAGGGAGAAATTCAATGATCCAAATGATGTGCCTTTACCGCCAAGCTTTCCGGATAATATTGAAGTGCGGACAGATGTTGCAAGACAATATGACAGCATAATGAAAATGGATGAATGGGTGGGAGAGTTGCTTCACCAACTGGAGGAGGATGGACTTATTGAGAGCACTATTGTATTTTTCTACTCTGATCATGGAACTTGACTCCCAAGGGGGAAGCGCTGGTTGTATGATTCTGGAATAAGGGTACCTTTAATTGTTCGATGGCCTGGAAAAATTGATCCTGGTACGGCCACAGATCAACTCGTTGGTTTTGTTGATTTTGCCCCAACGGTTCTGTCCGTGGCAGGTCTCGATAAACCTGTTTATATCCAGGATAAGGCTTTTCTGGGTACCGGGAAGGAAGAACCGTGTGATCATATCCTATTTTATTAAAGTAATAATGTAATCATGGCTAAGCTTAAAATTGGTATCATTGGTGCCGGGATGATTGCCCAGGATCATATCCGGAATCTTAATCAATTAAAAGGAGTTAAAGTAACCTGGGTTGCCGATATAAATGAGAAATTGTTAAGAAAGGTTTTAAAATCTTATAGAATATCCAATGGTACTACCGATTATACCAACATCCTTAACGATCCTGAAGTATCAGCAGTTTTTATATGCACACCTCCATCCACCCATTTCGAAATCTTTTTAAGTGCAGTCCGGGCAGGGAAGCATATTCTTCTTGAAAAACCGGCCAGTATAAGTACCGGCGACATGAAGGGCATGATTGCACTGGCTGAAAATCATCCTGAACTGATTATCTGTGAGGCTTCGTGCAGGCATGCCAGGTTACAACCCAAATTCGGTATAATAAAAAAGATAATTGATTCGGGGAAACTCGGCTCTATTTACTATATTCATCACAATGCGGCAACCCGTCAGGCCAGGCCCGGTATCGAATATAACCCTGAAGCGAAATGGTTCCTCGATAAAAAAATTTCAGGTGGAGGTCCGGTGCTGGACTGGGGCGTTTATGATCTTTCATTTCACCTTGGGATTTTGTCGGATTTGCCTGAGCTGGAATCGGTTAAATCTATGACGATGAGTGGATTGGATGAGAAAGATCCTGGGGCGGACATCTTTGATGTGGAGGAGCACGCAGCGGCACTGATGAAATTTAAGGGAGGATTGACCTATTTCTGGGAGAGAGCCACCCACGCCAATGTTGAGGTTCCCAGTGAAACAAGGATATATGGTACACGCGGCGGACTGAAGTTCTCATTCCTGACATGGGATTCACCGGATATTGAATATTACTATTTAACCAAAGGGGGAAAAGGAAAAGCGAAAAGTAAAACGATTAAAATGGATATGACCAGGCATGGGGGTGACAATTTCGAGCTGGCAAAACACTTTGTCGCGGTGTTATTGAAGGGGAAGAAACCGGCTATGTCTATTGCCCTGGCAGCAAAACATTTAAAGATAATTTCCGAGGTATACAGAGCTGCAGGGGTCCCGAGTACTCCCCCCCGAGTGCTCGGGGGGCACGGCGGGACAGAATGACTATTAACTTAGTTTTTACACAGCCTCTTCAGCCGACGGCAATTTATAACAATCTAGAAAGTCAGTGTAAACACTGTCTCTTTATCGGGTATGGAATGAGCGGAGATAGTCCCGTTGTGGAGCCTGAGGATCTGTCTCGACAAGCTCAGGCCAATACCCGATCCGCTTTGTTTTGTAGTGAAGAAAGGAATGAATATCTTGTCAAGTACTTCCGGCAGGATCCCCGTACCATTATCGGATACCTGCATGGTAACACGACCTCGTTTATTATAGTAAGACTTCAGCTCAATGGTAGGTTCTTTCCTGTTTTCCAGGGCATGAATCGAATTCCTTATGAGGTTGATGATCACCTGTTCAACCAACTGCTCATCGGCTGATACCTTGATATTGTCCGGATCAATGGTCGTAATAAAATTTATTTTACTGTCTACCAGCTCTTCCTCCATTAATAAAAAGATATTCTTATACAGATCTTTGACCGGGAAAATCTTGAAATTGGGTTTGGGTATCCGGGTCAGGTTCCGGTAAGTGTTTACAAAATGTAAGAGTCCCGTACTTCGTTTGTTGATGGTTTGAAGGGCCTGCTGGATCTCTACGACCGTATCGATATTCAGGTTTTCCCTGATCTTCACTCCGTCAGTAATACCATTGAGCATTATTTCCAGGGTAGAGGATAAGGAAGCGATGGGTGTGATGGAATTCATGATCTCGTGGGTGAGAACACGGATCAGCTTCTGCCACGCTTCTGTTTCCTGCTCCTCCAATACACTCTGAATATTATTTATCGTGGCCAGGATAATGAGCTTATCTTTTACCTTGAACTCGGTGGAGTAGATGGCAAGCTGGAGAATGTCATCCTGGTCCTGAACTTTAACCAGTGTATTTTCTCCAGGACTGATATTGAGGAGGTTATTTACCAGTTCCTGGCTGAGTTGTTCAAGTCCTTTAATATTTTTAAGACTATGTATCTGGAAGAGTTGCTTGGCTGATTTGTTGATCATTTCTACTGTGCCATCCTTCCTGTAGGCTATTATAGCGACATCAATATTCTGCACAATGCTTTGCAGGTAATGGAAATGTTCCTCCTTTTCGGACCGGACTTTCTGGAAGTCACTGATCACATCGTTAAAGGCCCTGTTCAGTTCATTGAATGACGATCCCATCCCCTCAATCTGAAACGACCTTGTGAACTCGGAGAAACGAATAGATTCAAGGAAGCTTGTAAGGTCGCGATTGGTCCGGTCGACATAGTGGATCAGGTAAACAATCTGGAAGATTATGATTATACCGATCAGAATAGGTGTAATACGGTAATCCCATTTCCATGATTCGAAAAACAGGAAAATAGTTGCAGCCATCAGGATGATCCTGATGATGATATTTAACCTGAAATTTTTATAAGTCATACTT
>CAYZEZ010000014.1:28644-31609 GCA_964477295.1 uncultured Bacteroides sp.
TGGATCTCAACAGTATTGATACGGTAGAGCAGGTCCTGCCTGAACTTGTTTTCCTGGACCAATTCATGGATACCCATATTGGTTGCACAGATGAGCCTGACATTGACCTGGATGGGTTTATTGCTTCCAACCCGTATTACTTCACGGCGCTCAATTACTGTAAGAAGTTTTGTCTGAAGCGGCATCGACAGGTTCCCGATTTCATCGAGAAACAATGTTCCCTTGTCTGCAATCTCAAACCTTCCCTGCTTTTGTTTATGGGCATCGGTGAAGGCCCCTTTTTCATGACCGAATAGCTCACTTTCAAATAGTGTTTCAGCAATCGAACCAAGGTCAACACTGATAAAGACTTCATCTTTTCTCAGTGAATTTCTATGTAATGCCCTGGCAACCAATTCTTTGCCTGTTCCGTTTTCTCCAAGGACCAAAATATTAGCATCGGTACCTGACACCTTCTGGATGGTCTTAAAGACCTGTTGCATTTCATCAGAGTTTCCAATGAATTCATGGAACGGCTGATCCAAAACGGCACTGATCTCCTGCTGGCGCGACCGCAAACCCTTGGCTTCCATTCTTGACCTTCTTAGTTTAACAGAGGAGGAGATAGTTGCAAGAAGTTTCTCATTTTGCCAGGGTTTAAGAATAAAATCTGTAGCCCCGGCTTTTATTGCTTTCACTGCCTTTTCTGCATCGCCATAAGCAGTGATAAATACAACCACGGCTTCCGGATCAATTTCGAGGATCCTGGCCAGCCAGTCGAAACCTTCCTGACCACTGATGGCATCCTTGGTAAAATTCATATCCAATAAGATCACATCATACTCTTCCCTGAGGATTTCGTCGGGTATTTGTTCAGGATCATTCAGTGTGGTGATTAATTCGACATGTTGTTTAAGAAGAAGTTTCAAAGCGAACAGTATGTCTTCATTATCATCAACAGCAAGGATTTTACCTATTGTTGTACTCATTCTTCAAGGTTCTTAATTATTCATACTCATGGATAGCGTAATAAAGGTAATATTAATCCCATTCACTGCGCAACGTTGTAAATTTACATATATTTTTTAGATTGTCCGATATCGTACTATTATTGTTTCATATTTGAACAGTATGGCCTTGAATTTAACATTTTTTTTATTTTTAATCAATTGTATATTAGCGAGATAGATCCTTTGGCATAATAAATGGGTGACTATTATGATATTTTACAAAACAGCTGGCAATGGATGGTATGGATCGCAAAATCGAGAAGAAGTTCAAATTCTTCAGTAAGCGTACTCTTTGGATTTCAATTGTATCAATAATTGTTTTACTGGTAGCTTATAACCTTGTTTTTGGGGACAAGAGTTCCAAGCTTAATGTTGAACTTGAGAAGATCTCTGTTTCGGAAATCAAGCGCGACGTTTTCCAGGATTATATTGCAGTAATTGGAACTGTCGAACCCATCCAGACCATTTATCTGGATGCGATTGAATCGGGTCGTGTGGAAGAGATTTTAAGGGAGGAAGGAAGTATGTTGAAAAAGGGCGATATTATTCTTCGCCTTAGTAACAACATGCTTATCCTTGAAATTTCCAATGTGGAAGCACAGATAGCCCGGGCTGTGAATGACCAGCGTAATGCCCGCCTTATGATGGTGCAGCAGCAATTGAATTCAGAGAGCCAGATCATTGAAACTGAGCGTTTGCTTGCCCAGCACGAGAGGGCATATAAGAATAATAAAATTCTCTACGATCAGAACCTTATACCCCAGGAGGATTACGAGCAATCGAAAGAGATGTATACAGCAAGCAGGAAAAGACTTGACCTGCTGAAAGAACTCCAGGTACAGGATTCGATCTTCAGGGTAGTTCAGATTGAATCGATGAACACCTCTGTCAATAGTCTGACCAAGAACATGGTGATCATTAAAACCAGGCTTGAGAACCTGAATATCAAGGCTCCCGTAAATGGTGAACTGGCAACCCTGAATCCTGAGATTGGTGAGGTGGTGACCTATGGTTCAAGGATTGGTACTGTGAATATACTTGACTCCTATAAGTTACGGGTTGAGATTGATGAACATTATATTGCCAGGGTAAACAGGGGATTGGTAGGTGAATGTGATTTTGCAAGTACTCCTTATCGGGGCAAAATCAGTAAAATTTATCCGGAGGTGCAGAATGGCCGGTTTTATGTCGACATGATCTTCACTGAAGAGACACCTCCACAGATTAAGATAGGTCAAACATCGAGGATCAAGTTGGAGTTAGGTGAATCAAAGGAAGCAATTCTGATACCGCGCGGTGGATTTTACCAGAGCACAGGCGGGCAATGGGTATTTGTTATTGATCCCACCGGTGAGTTTGCCTACAGGAGAGATATCAGCATTGGCCGTCAGAATCCGAAATATTATGAAGTACTTGGAGGGCTTGAGATAGGGGAGAAGGTGATTACCTCGAGTTATGATAATTTTGGGGATGTGGATAAGCTTATTTTAAAGAAATGATGAATATTGATTAACGAATTTTGAATTGCGAAGTAAGCAAGGGTATGGGGACTGTGAATGGAGCATGAAACGCTGAACGCTGAAAGAAACACCAAATATTTTAGTCATGATTAAAACAGAAGAATTAACAAAGATCTTTCGAACCGATGAAGTCGAGACAACCGCATTGAACAAAGTGACCATGGAGATTCAAAATGGTGAATTCGTAGCCATTATGGGGCCTTCGGGTTGTGGTAAATCGACCCTGCTGAACATTGTTGGATTACTCGATAATCCCTCGAGCGGGCAGTTGATATTTAATGGTACAGAAGTTTCAAAATTCAAGGAAAGGCAGCGTACAAACATGCGAAAGGGAAATATCGGATTCGTATTTCAAAGCTTTAACCTGATAGATGAACTTACCGTTTATGAAAATGTTGAATTGCCTTTGCTTTATATGAATGTCTCCTCTGCCGAGCGGAAGAAAAAGGTTGGCGA
>CAYZEZ010000015.1:0-27240 GCA_964477295.1 uncultured Bacteroides sp.
ATTCAAAAACCTCAAATGGCCTGGATATATAGGTTCCTTCTTCACCTTTAATCAGGGAGAATATACCCTCCCTGGAGCTAATTGCTGTCATATCGCCATGTTTCCGGGACCTGAGGAGATGGTTGATCATAATTCCTTCAGTGCCGGCAACAATATAAAGGAATTTAAATTGATTGAGCGGGGCTGAATATGCTGCAGCATAGACTCCTTCTGAGGTGCCCAGGAGAAACAAATCATGGCCTGTATAAAGCATAGAAAAAATCAGGATATCTTCACTGGATTTATCAACTTTATTTAATTCAAATTGTTTATTTATGACAAACAGACCGCCATTTTG
Organism: uncultured Bacteroides sp.; assembly: GCA_964477295.1. GTDB lineage: Bacteria > Bacteroidota > Bacteroidia > Bacteroidales > SM23-62 > CAYZEZ01. The sequence goes on from CAYZEZ010000015.1 coordinate 338, forward strand.
AAGTGAAACCAGAATGGCACCCGTTTCGGTTTCACAGATCCCCGATATGGCTGAAGGATTTGCAGTATCCGTATCGAAAACAAGGTATTCGTTACCATCGAATAAACTGAGACTGCCATTCATATGACCGAACCAAATTCTTCCCTCTGAATCATGTATGCTTGTATTAATAAAATTCCTGCCAGGGCTATCCTGGGCTGAAAACTGTGAAAAAGTATATCCGTCAAAACGAAATAGTCCTTCCGCCGTACCTAAATATAAAAAACCATTTTTGTCCTGGTTTATGGTGTATATGAATGCCTGCGACAAGCCATTTTCCGGTCCGAATGATTGGAATTTAAATTGCTGTGCAAAACACTGTTCACTTAATGGAAAAAAGAAAGCTATCAGGATTCCCAATGTTCTTATTTGATTCATCGCAATATTATTTAACGACTTCTTTCATCTGGAGCTTGGGATTATAAACCGGGATACCTCCTAACGGGATCACGAAAAAAGGCAAAAATTCTCCATATTGATTCTGTACTACCACTACAACATTATTATTCTTAATATGGGTATTCATATTTTTTATAAAACGGATCTCCATTGATGTATTCTTTTCAGCGGCAACCACAGGGAACTCGTTTGCAGCCCAATTATTGTCTCCAGAAATAGTGCAGAAGGATCCCATCTTGGCTACACTGACTACCTGAATCATCCCATCACCATCCCAGTCAAAGTTCATGATCTTTATGGAAATGGTTCTGTCATCTATAAAGGGATAGATCTTGGAGATATTATCCTGGTTGTTGGATAACCTGAAAGTATACTCATAAGTAAATATGTTTGCACCTTCGATATCACTGTTCTCATCCTTTTTCCGGCTAAGGTAATAACGGTAAAGGTTCCCGTCATCTCCATCAAGACCTCTGGCTATTATCTTGAAAATATATCCGTCAAGCTTATCCGACCATTCTCCTTCGAGTGGATTAAAAGGTCCGAAAGTATACCATTTCTGATCAAACTGGCTGTCAGCGCCCAAGGTTTTGGTATCAAGCAGTATCCCACTGCGGTAATTTCCTGCCGGGTCAATTTCCCTGGCATCTTTTGTGGTCCAGCATCCGGCACCTCCATATAGTGAATAACTGATCCTTGTATCATAAATTCCTTTTTGTTCATCGATTTCCCCTCCTGTGTCAGGATCAAATACTCTTAAATATACAACCTCTCTATATTCTTTGGGGACCTTAAAGAAAAAGATCTGGCAAAAGTCATCGTCTCCCCAGGATTTATCAGCCTTACCGCCATACGTTACAAGATAGGGGATGTTTTCATCATCAGCAGGGGCAGACTGTGCAAATATCCCGCTGCCGGATATAAACAGGGCAATATAAAATAACAATCTTCTTCTCACGACTGGGATTTTTATAAAATCTATCACAAACCTCCTGGGATCAGTGCTACAAAGTTTATGGAATACCCACCTGGGTCGATGAATCCCATATCTTTTTTGTGTACACTTGCAAAAATATGAATAGTTACCTGTAGTTGAAAATAAAATTCACATTTATACCCATGAAATCCTTCTACTTCAGGGCAATAAAACTACTTCCGGATCTTTGGATTGTAGAGGACCGGACTGCAGGCTAACTTTAATGACTTTAAACACACAATTCTCCTGGTATACGCCGGCCTGATCCTTCCCTGTGAGTCCAAGCTGCACCTTGTAAAATCCGGGTTTTTTATAAACATGGCTGATCAGGCTGCCGATTTCCAGCGTTCCATCCCCGAAATCCCAGTAATATTCATCGGCTGTAAATCCCGGGAGGTTGTAATCATGACCGTCAAACCATAGTGTATCATTTACAATACAACTGTCTGCCGAATTGATGATCACCTGTTCATGATCTACCAGTTCAAATTCATGAAATGTTTCAGTAACATAATCCACTTCATTAAAGGTTTGTATTATCTTTAAATGAACGGAATATTTCCCCGGTCCGGGAAAGCAGTGCTCAACCTCTATACCTGAATATTTGGTACTGTCGCTGAATGTCCAATCATATTGTATGCTTATGGAATCATTTTCAATATAATTATCCTCGCTGAAAAGGAAACAATAATAATTCTTTTTTATGCTGTCGCAACCATAAAAGGGTCGAAACCTGGTTTCGAATTCGAATATGTCATCTGTAAGGTGACGATTGGATGAAAACCATCCCCTTTCGAATTTTTCATCACAGATAATACCGAAATCATCAAATTCAGAATTGATGGGAGCTTCAATATGAATCAGTTTCATCCAGCCACTCTGAGTCGAATCGGAACAGTATATGTCTTTTTTCCCGTAACCTCCGGGACGGTCTGATGCAAAATATAAAATTCCTCCTTTGCTTAAAAAGGGATATGTTTCATTTGCACTGCTGTTAATAACCGGACCAAGATTTTCCGGAGCAGTCCATTGTCCATCAATATATCGGCTCAGGTAAAGATCCGCCCCGCCATGACCACCGGGCATATCCGATGAAAATATCAGAATATGTCCGGTTGAATCCAGGGTCGGCATCATCAAGGAATACTTTTCATCATTGTGAGGGAAAGGCCGGATATTCATCCATTCTCCATTTGTATAACTGCTATAAAACAGGCCAAGCATATTACCCGGATCCACACTGTTTCTTTTCCCAATCTCAGATTTCTGGTTCCTTGAATAAAAAATCAGGTCTCCTTCTTTATTAAAACATGCCGGGCCATCATTAAAAGGAGTCGTTAACGACGGATCGAGTAGTTTTGTATCCTGCCAGCTTTGTTCGTTCTCAATATCACTATAGTAGATGCTGAAGAGGTTTTTGTGTCTGGTATTTTTATATGTGAAGAAAAGATCGTTGCTGCGGTTGCTGCAAAAAACAATACCCTTCCCGAACCGGACCGGGGCATATTCATCATATATATCTGAGCTGAAACTGGCCTTTCGCACAATATAATGTTCTGTTTGACCAACCACAGTTCGGGTGAAAATTGAAACGAGCAATATGCTATAAAGGATTATTCTCATTTCTTTTTCCATTAATATTGTCTCGGACTGACAACCTCAACAAGGTAATTGAAAACATATTTTAACATGATCTCATGGGAACCGCGTTGATAATGGCCCAGGGTGGAAAAATCCATTCCATATGAATAGGCAATTCTGGCCTGGTAGTTTACCTGGAACTGAAGGATCCAGATCAATCCTTTTCTTGAACGATAGCCCATACCAATCCAGAATTTATCCTTAATAACCAGATTCGAATAGAGATCAGCCTGGAAATTTGTTGCCAGGTTAAACTTGACCAGGAGGCCGGGATTAATCTTGATCATTTCACTCAGAGAAGCAAAGAATCCTCCGTTGATGATGTAGTTCGTATGTTTCAGGTCAGGATTAATACCTAATTTGCCAGTGCCTGAATTCAGTCTGGAACCCAGTATGGAAACTATTGAAATCCCGGTATAGTACTGGTTTGTTTTATAGTATATTCCAACATTAAAGTCTGGCAATAAGTAAGTTCTGGATGATTTAGGTATGTACTCGTCGTCCGTATCTATCTGGCGTATCTTTTCGATCGCTTCACTCCGGAAGTTAAGTTTTGTCCCGAGACCTAAGGAGATGATTCCCCTGTTCGTTATGATCCTGTATGCATAACTGCCTGTAAATGAGGTATTTTTGGTTATCCCAATCTGGTCATGCATTAACTGGAATCCAAGTGCTAAGTTTTCTTTTCTCAAAGGTGAATGAATTGCTAATGTGGAAGTTACAGGGGCCCCTTCAAATCCCACCCATTGATTCCTTTGCAGGAGCGTAATACTCAGGGCTTCATCAGCCCCTGCAAATGCGGGATTGATGGCCAGACCGTTCAGAATATACTGGTTTTGGAGTGGTTCCAACTGCCCTTTTACAGAACAGATGGAAAGAAGAAAAGTAATATAGGTAATAAGTATCCTGTTCACCGTTTAATAATTACATAACCCCTCATAGTTTCTCCGTTTTTGAACGACAGTACATAAAAATATGTATCTGCAGGCAAATCCTCTCCGTTTTTATCCTGGCCTTGCCAGTCATTCTGATAATGATCTGAACTGAAGATCTCGTTGCCCCAGCGGTTGAAAATTATAACCTGGACGTCCCCGGCATTTTCAAGGCCCGGAATTACGAACTTATCGTTCCTGTTATCGAAATTCGGGGTAATCATATTTGGAATAAGCAGGTTATTCACCAGGATGGTCATTTCATCAGTAATCAATGGGCAAACGCCGTTCTTAACTCCCCACTGAAAAATATTTTCTCCTACGGTTAAACCTGTGACACCTGTACCCGGATCCTTTCTGTCGATGAATTCTCCCGTACCGCTCAGAAGGGACCACTCGCCTACACCGGCTTCTGGTATCATTGCTCTCATTGAAGTATCAAATTTGAAGTTCATCTCCATGTCTTCCCCTGCATATACGGTCGGCCTGATATCTACATGCAATGAGACGGTTACTGAATCCCTGCATTGATTTTCGTCTGTAACAATCAATTTGTAGTCAATGTCTGAAAGTGGTGAGGATATCGGACGGGCATCAAAAGGATCATTCAGGTAAGTGTCTGGTATCCACTGGTAATTTACTCCTCCACTGGCATTAAGTTCTGTTGAGTCACCTTCGCAGACCGAAATATTCTCTACTACCGTTATCACCGGTTTTGGATAGACTGTGATAGTCATCTCATCACGGTCCACAAGCTCATCGGCATTGGTCACTTCAACTGTATAGACGGTAGTTTTTATTGGACTGGCTTTAGGATTATTTATTTCGGCATTACTAATGCCTTCCGTCGGTGACCATGAATAACCAATCCCTCCTGATGCCTCCAATCTTACACTGTCCCCGATACACAATGCCTGATCTTGACCTGCATTAGCAAATCCCGGTTCCCGGACAGTGATGATTACTTCATTTGTATCGCTGCATCTATTTATGCTGGTTACAGTAAGGGTGTAGGTTGTGGTTGTCAGGGGGGATGCCTCCGGATTTGAGATCGAAGCGTTACTCAGGCCCTGTATGGGTGACCATTCATAGTTGACTCCGCCTGATCCCTGCAGCGTAATGGTGGATCCTTGCAAAATGATTGTATCGTTTCCGGCATTGGCTATGGGCTGTTCGTAGAAGTTCACCGTTATGGTTGAATCGTCCGAACAGGTGCCGTTGGTCTCTGTCCAGGTGAACTGGTATGTGCCGAATAGGTCGACGGTAACTGTGGCATCAGGTGTGCCGGCATCGGGTGCAAAGGAGGCCGTCCCCGGCCCTGCGCTCTGTGTCCATGTACCTGTTCCCACCGAGGGTGTAGCCTGCAGGTCATGGTCGAGATCACATTCATCACCGCCCGGCCCTGCATTGGCCACGGGCTGCCCGTAAACAGTAATTGGAACTGATCCAACATTCGCGGAGACGCAGTTATTACCGTCTTCCAGGAATACAAAATCATAGACAGTATCAGCTGGCGGACTAACCCTGAGTAAATAGGGATTATCAGTAATGTCTGAAAGATAGGTCGTATCGCCCCCTGTTGTGTATCCGATATCCCACGGTGAAGGTACGTTGAAATCGAGTTGGATATCGGTTGAATCCCCGGCACAAAGTGCAAGGGCTGCCGGCAGGGTGAGAGTGGGCAGGTTGTAAATATAAATAGTAACCACATTGGATGAATCCGGACTGCAGGACCCGCTGCTGACATATGCTCTGTAATCGGTTGTGTCTGTGGGGACCTGGTTCAGGGTAGGATTGTTTGCACCGGCAATATCTGTCCAGGTACCTGCCCCTAAAGGAGAATACTGCCATTGGATCATCCCGGTGTAGGCAGTAAGGTTGATGGTGGCTATATCATTCAGGCATATATGATCCGAAGCGGCAAGGGCAGTGCCACCGATGGCATCTTCACAAGCCATCTGGATATCAGCCAGGAAAATATTCTCTCCTATGTCATCCGGAAGGGTATATGTATTGAAATAAGCTTCATGATCGTAAGTGCCTGTGTAGTAAATATTGGCGATACCATCTGTACTAATACCGTAGCCTATGTCCTTTCCCCCGCTACTCCCCGCAGTTTTTGCCCACTGTAAACTGCCCGCTGAAGAATAGGATGCCACGAAGATGTCTTCGTTCCCGATTGATGTAATAATTGTATCACCGTGGATATCCAGTATACCTCTATACAAACCCGTAATATACAAACTACCCCAAAGATCAATCGCTATCGAATAGGAGATTTCATCACCATTATCATCACAGTACATTATGCGCACCCAGCCGGTTGACCCGTTATCTTTCGAAATAGAAGCCAGGAATATATCCTTTTTAAAGCTCACATTGACGGGATTTGATGCATAGGAAGGAAATGTACTGAGATCACATATAGCCCCGGTTATGTATAAACTATTGCTGTCCATGCATATTCCGTTCCCTTCATTATTTCCGTCGGATGAGGTGATCTGTACACTCCATCCGAAATCACTGTCGCTATTAATATTGAAAACAAAGATGGCATCGTCCCCGGCATTGGGATTGACCTGAGTGGATACAACAGTACCTGTGGTATCCCGGAAATTTATCGAATCGCTGTTGTACTGCCCAATCAGATAAAGATCATTTCCGTCGCTTGTTAGATCCTTCGCCATGTCAACATCATCTCCGCCTCCCGAAAGCATCCAGACCAGGTTCCCATCAGTGGTGTATTTAACAACAAATAGATCTTCCTTTGCCTCATAATCAGGTATGAACCGAGATCCGAAATTCAGTATGCCCTTATAATGGCCCGCTGCATAAATGCCTGATGAGGTGGCAATGACATCCATCCCGTGTACATCATCGGCAGATCCGTTGCAGTTTCTTACCCAAAGGAGAGCACCGTTGCTGTTGTACTTGGCCAGAAAGAAATCTTTATGGGTAACATTTGTAAAACTCGAATCGGGAGTGAGCGAAGATGTACCGGTAAACTGGCAAATCCCGTCGTCAACAAATCCGGTAATGTAAATGTTCCCATCCGCATCCACGGTTACCGACCGGACTTCATCGTCCTTTGTGCTGCCTACCTTAAATGCCCATTGGTAATTCCCGGAAGAATCGTATTTGGCTACAAAGCCGTCGTTGCCCCCGTAACCATAGCTAAAATCAGTACTTGGCCGGGTAAGATCTCCCCATATCGTGTCAAGATCCTTATCGAATTCCCCGACCAAATAAACAAATTCGGAATTAGGGTCAGCGGCTACGTCCAGACCCGTTTCAAATGCAATTGAATGAACAGGAACCACCCAGTTATAATCCCATTCCTGAGCCATGACAACATAGCAACAAACAGAATATATTCCGATAAAAAGAAATGACACAGACAGCTTCAATAGGCCGTATTTCATGATGAAATTCATTCGGTTTTCTTTGAGGGTCATTAATACATCCTTATCATATTATTGAAAATCAATTGGAATTGTATAATAGTCACACAATTTGGTAAGTTTGGTTCAAAAGGAAAATCCGGGAACAATTAGAAGTTATTATTCAGTCTGTTTTCATGTTTTCTTCGTTAATGATACTAATATTTTTAAACTAAGGATTACCCCACTTAGTTTTTGCAATATAAAAATAAGATAAGTTTTGTTAGTAATTAATATATTGATAATCAAAGTTTTTATTATTCTTGTTTTATCTGTGGTGATAATTTATCGGTTTGTCATTTTATAATCCCGGGAAAATGAATAATTAACTCAAGTTGCTGGGTACTGGATACTAGTTACTGAGTAAAGTATTAATAGTCAATAACATAAATTTAAACATTAATTTAATTCGTAATATTTACTAATTCATATATGACTGTTATTCAGACACCTGGCAACTAGTAACTCTTAACAAGCAACTTAAAGTAATTAACCAATTAGCATTATCATTAACTTTGCGGGAAAAGGTCCCGAAATTATTCAGGCAAAGGCCCGGGTTTATCGATGATCTGTGTTCCAAAGGTTGTATCCAGTGGTACTTGATGTCATGTAACTTGTTAATATTCAAAACTATATGCTATTACTCGCCAAAAAAGATATCGAACAAATCCTGACTCCCGGGATGGCTGTTGAGGCAGTTGAATCAGCAATGGTAATGTATGAAGGGGACGATTTCCATATGCCGCCCCGTACTCACGTTGATTATCAGGGTAATGTGTATCTGTTAATGCCTTGTTTTATTCCTGGCGCTTTTGGTTCAAAACTGGTTTCTTTCTTCCCTGAAAATGTTTCTGGAAATATTCCAGTTATCCAGGGATTAGTAGTATTAAATGATGGATCAACCGGGATTCCCCTTGCAATAATGAACGGATCAGCTATTACAGCATTCAGGACTGGTGCTATCGGAGCCGTAGGTATTAAATATTTGACAGATAGTAATTTAGCTACATTAGGGATTATTGGGGCAGGTATTCAGGGATATCACCAGGCCTATATATCAACATTTGTTAGAAATATCAGGGAGGTTTTTGTTTATGATATTTTCCCGGAAAAGGCAAAGGATACCTGTGAAAAACTACAAGCAGCCAGACCGGAGGTCACATTCACACCGATCCGCACAACCCGTGAGCTGACAGGGCTGTCAGATGCCATCATAACGGCAACCACTTCGGAAAATCCTGTGGTGCCGGATCAGCCGGATTTGTTGAAAGGGAAGACCTTTATCGGGATCGGATCATATAAACCAAATCTGAGGGAATTGCCCGATGCTTTATTTTCACTTATCGACAGGGTATTCATCGATTCCCTGCAAGCACCTGAGGAGACGGGAGACCTGATAATTCCATTAAACAAAGGGATATTGAAAAAAGAATCATTGTTTACCCTTGGGAAATTGATTAATGGAAGCGAGAACGCCGGTCAGAGGTCTACCCGGTTTTTCAAATCTGTTGGGATGGCAATATTTGACCTGGTGGTTGCAAAAGCAGTTTATGAATATGCAACAGGAAATGATATTGGAACTGAGGTTGAGATATAGTGTATATAAATAGGAACAAATGATTAAGATTATTCATCGGGAACCTAATCCGGATTGGTTGCAAATAGAGACCATTGAGATGCATACCTGTGGAGAACCTTTGCGGGTCATCACATCGGGATTGCCTGATATTCCTGGTTCAACCATACTTGAAAAGCGCAGGCACTTCAGTAAGCATTTTGATTACATCAGAACTGGCTTGATGTGGGAACCACGGGGACACGCAGATATGTACGGGGCTGTTATAACTGAACCTGTGACCGGTGATGGAGATGCAGGTGTATTCTTTATTCACAATGAAGGATACAGCACGATGTGCGGTCATGCGGTGATTGCACTGACCAGACTGTTATCAGAATCGGGTTTTGGAAACACAACAGGGAATAATTGCACCATCCGGTTGGATGCTCCTGCCGGCCGGATTATAGCAACAGCAAGCTACGAGAATGAGAAAATCCATAGGATCTCATTTGAAAATGTGCCATCGTTTGTATTTCTGGCCGATCAGGAAATAACTACCAGGAGCTGGGGTAAAATTTATTTTGATATCGCTTTTGGTGGTGCTTTTTATGCCTTTGTCAGTGCAGATCAATTAGAGATTGGTCTTAGACGGGAGAACCATTTGAAATTAATTGATGCTGGCCGTGAGATTAAGGAGGCTGTAAATGAAGCTTTCCAGGTTAATCACCCATATGAAAAAGATTTGAGTTTTCTTTACGGAACGATCTTTACCGGTCCGCCTGTTCATGAAATTCATCACAGCAGGAATGTATGTATTTTCGCAAACGGAGAGCTCGATCGCTCACCTACGGGAACAGGTGTAAGTGCCAGGGCTGCATTACATTATGATAGGGGAGAGCTTCAGAAGGGAGAATCCGTTACCATTGAAAGTATACTCGATACTACAATGGATGTGAAGATTAAAGACACGGTTCCATTTGGACCTTACCAGGCGGTCATTCCGGACGTTTCGGGCCATGCCTGGTATACCGGAACAAGCAGATTCGCTTTTGATCCTGAAGATCCACTGAAAGAAGGCTTCATTTTTAGATGAGAATTTCGTTTCTGTTTTATATTTTTACAGGATCGTAAAATTAGTTCTAAGAATCATAAATCAATAATTCATAAAAACATGAAAAAGATTATAACAGTTAGTATTTTGGCCCTTTTGGGAATAGGATTGGTACAGGCCCAATTCAATACAGACAGTAAAATGGTTGGGGCATCAAGCTCTATGGATTTTGGTTTTTTTTCGCAAAAGGATGGAGGTTCTGATGTAAAAACAAAGACCATAGGATTCGATCTTGATCCAAGGTTTGGTTATTTCATCGATAACAGGTTTGCAGCAGGGGTGGATATGGCCATAAACATGAACCGGACAAAAGTTGGAGATTATGATCCTACTTCATCCAATTCATATACTCTGGGTTGCTTTAGCAGGTATTATGCGCAATCAGTTGGTTCCGTTGTACCCTTTGGCGAGGTCAATGCCGGATTGGGCAGGTCGGTCAGCAAATCCACTGATTTTATGGGCGAAACGGTAAAATACAAGCATAATATTTTTTATGCCGGAGCCGGGGGTGGAGCAGCTTTTTTCCTGGCCGACAACTTTGCGCTGGAAGGCATGTTAATGTATCAATATGAAAGACAGAAAAATCCGGACACTGACGGCAAGCATAGCACTCATGGTTTACTGCTGAAATTTGGATTTACCTTCTTTTTTAATTCATTATTGCAGGAGTAATCCAATTTTTCCCCACTCACAACCCCCACTCCCCACACCCTCGACTCACTTCATATATTTATTCAGGGCTTTATTCAGATCCTCTACCTTGACTGGTTTTGATAAGTATCCATTACATCCGGCCTGTAGCGCTTTTTCCTTGTCATTGGTAAAAGCGTATGCGGTAAGGGCAATTATGGGTATTTTATCATTCAACTCGCGGATTTTCCTGGTGGCCTCGATACCGTTCAGCCTGGGCATTCTTATATCCATCAGGATCAGGTCATAGTTATTGGATTCTTTGTAGAGATCTACAGCATGAACACCATCTTTGGCCCAGGTTATTTCTGCCTGGGTTCTTTTAAGAAAGGATTCTATAAACAGATAATTGGCAGAATCATCTTCCACAACCATGATTCTTTTGTTTATCAGAACAATATTATCAAATGATTTTTTATCTTTTATTTCATCATAACCATTATCACGGATCTTCTGGTTATAGTTTTTAAGGTAAGGCAGGTTGAACTTAAATACAGATCCCTGGGATTCTTCAGATTCAACATAGATTTCACCACCCAGAAGATTAACCAGGTTTTTTGAAATGGCCAGTCCAAGTCCTGTCCCGCCATGCTTGGTGTTCACCGATTCATCCGCCTGCCTGAACCGGTCAAAAATAACCTCATGTTTCTCCCTGGGTATACCAATCCCTGTATCCTGTACATAGAACTCAATGGTTTTATTTTGCCTGAGGTGATATCCGAGCTCAATAAATCCATCCTCTGTGAATTTCAATGCGTTATTCAACAGGTTGGTTAAGATTTGTTTGATCCTGGATTGATCGCTGTACATAACCGTATTAGCCCCGTCCGGCATGGAGAACCTGAGCTGGACCTGTTCCTTATTCATAAGATTTTTCTCTTCCCTGAAGGTATTGTAAATATCCTTAAGGAAAGGATTGACCTTAAATTCCTGCATGAATATTTTGATGTCCCCGGCTTCAATTTTTGAAATTTCGATAATGTCATTAATAATCAACAATAACTCATTCCCTTTATTATTGATTATTTTGATGTATTCATCCCTTTCTTCATTCTGGATGTTTTCGTTCTTAAGCAATTCTGAAAAACCCAGTATCGCATTCATAGGAGTGCGGATCTCATGCGACATATTAGCCAGGAAGGCTGATTTAAGTTTATCCGATTGTTCTGCTTTTTCCTTTGCAATCCTCAGGTTACGTTCATATTGTTTCCTCTCTGTAATATCTTTTGTAATAGCCACAATACCCAGGGGATTGTCATTTGCATCTTTGAGGATACTCGCGGAAAGCTCTACATTGATCTTTCGTTTGTTTCTCAGATGAAGCTCAAATTCTTCGTTTTTAATATATCCTTTTCTCAGGACATGTTTGAAGACTGAAATTCCCCGGTTCCTTTCTTTATGTGCAGCCAACTGAAGGGCATTTGTCCCGATTATTTCTTTGGCAGAACTGAATCCAAGGATTTCAACTGCGGCAGGATTACATTCGGTAATATAACCCCTGAGATCAACAACTGTAATTGGATCAGGAGAGGAGTATAAAATATTCCTGAGCTTTTCTTCACTCTCAGCAAGTGCCAGCTGGCTCTTTTTCTGAGGTGTAATATCCCTGTATATTCCATAAACACCCACCTGTTTCCCCTCAATTTTTACAGGTGTTCCCAACAGGTTTACATAGAACCGGTTACCATACTTGTCGTGCCTGATTGTTTCCAGGTGTATTTTTTCCCCGCTGGCTACCTTTTTTGAAATGGATTTAGCCTCTTCGATGAATTCCGGAGGAATAATAAGGTCATCTATGTGTTTGCCGATTACTTCCTGGGATTCATACTTAAACAATAGTTCAAACTCATTATTTACCCGAAGGAGCTTTCCATCAATATCGGTTAATACAACAATTTCGGGTGAACTTTCAAATAATTGCTCAAAATATGCTTTTTCAACCTGGACATTATCAACAGCTCTTTTTGTTTCTATTGATAATCCGATCTGGTTTGAGACAAATTTGAGCATTTCAAGATCCTGTGCTGTGTAAGCATTTTCATCCTCATAACTCTGGACAACCAGTGCTCCGATTATTTCTTGCTTAATCTTTAATGGAACACCCAACCAGATCTTACTGGGTGTGCCAACATCTTCGATCTCACCTTTTTCCACAAGGTTACTGATATCCTTATCCTTCATCAGCAATGGGAGGTCGTTACGGATCACATAACCGGTTAACGATTTTCCTGCCGGGAACGCACTAAAACTGTCCTTCTCATCAACAAATAATGGAAGAGACAAAGTATCTTCTTCTTTATTGTACAGTGCAATGAAAAAGTTTGTGGTATCAAAGATCCGGCCCAATTCAATGCGGATGACCTGTGACAGCTCATTCAGGTCCTTGGTATGGTTAACCGCAGCGGATATTTTATTCATAATCTCCCTGACAAGTTCCGCCTCTTTCCGTTCGGTAATATCCTGTACCACCGTCAGGATACGATCCACTTTCTTATCCTTGAAAATTGGGATGAGTTTAGTATCGGTGAAAAAAGTCTGGTTGTTAAGTTTGTATTCTTCTTCTTTTCTGATGGATTTTCCCGATTTAAAAACTTCCTTGTATTCATCTTTAACCGATTTTAAAAGGAAGGGATATACCTCATGATACTTTTTCCCAATAGCTTCGGCAGGCATTCCTAATGCCTTTAATCCTTTGATCATGGCCTGATTGGCAAGGACAATCTCGAGATTATTATTGACGACATGTATGGTTTCTTCCATGGCATCTATGGATGTCCGGTATTGAATTTCCGAGGCCTCCAAAGCTTCCCTGTCTCTCACCCGGTCTGTAATATCCCTGACAATAGCCAGTCCACCTATGATTTTATTTTCCTTTCGTAAAACAGAGGAATGCATCTCAGAGATCATGATTTGTCCGTCCTTATTGTCCCAGATCATTTCAACGGGTTTTGGCGCCTTACCCTTTAAAATGCTTGCAAAGGCTTTTACAAATTTTGGTATGTCTCTTTTCCTGAAGCCCGGAAATTTAGTAAAATGTATTCCGATTAATTCTTCTTCAGCATAGCCTGCCATACGAACAAAAGCCTGGTTGACCATTGTCACTTTACCACTTAAATTGAAGACTACAATTCCATCCGGGGCGGTGGCAATCAAATTCTCATATCTTTCTTTGGATTCAGTAATTTCACGCTCTGCTGCCTTTAGCTCGGAGATATCCCTGGTGATGGTAAGCATGTGAGGTACATCCTTCAGCATAATTACAATGGCCGATATTAAGGTGTCCCTTATCTGGTTGTCTTTACGCTTGAACCTGATATTCAGGTTCGTTACGATACCGTCTTTCTTAAGACCGGAAACCAGTTTCTCCCTTTCCTTCCTGTTGAGCCATAATCCCAGTTCAAATGCTTTTTTCCCGATCACTTCCTCTCTTTGGTATCCAGTCGACTGAGAAAACCCATCATTAACATCGATGAATAATCCATCATGAATCCTTGAGATTATCATTGAATCAGGACTGGTACGGAATACCTTGCTGAAAAGTTCTTCGCTTTTGCTAAGTTGGCTGGAAGTGGATTGTAGTTTTCCGATGGAATCCTGGAGCTTCTTATTTTCATTATGGAGTTTAAGGATGAGGTTTTCTACCTCCTCAGAAAGCATATTTATCCCTGTACAGATTGCATCTATTTCATCTTTAGCATCACTGATATTAATTCTTGAGGTGTAATTGCCGGCTGCAATTTTCTGAATTACCTCAATTATCTGATCAATTCGCTGATCCTTTTGTTCCATTCTTCTACTTTACTTATAAATACTTTTTTAACCATTGAATGGCTTTTCCTTTTTCAGTAAAAAGACGGAACGGGAAAACAGTCTTGTTCAATCCCATATAAAAATTTCCAATGATCCGGTTTACCGGATTGGTTATTAATAATGCTGCAGCAGTGATATATTTATTCGCTTCTTCACTCGAGTAAAATGCCCTTGCTTCGCGTTCAACAGACCTTACGTTCTCCATGTCAATCAATACAGGCAATTTGCACTCCTTGCAAAGACCGCTATAGGACTCGAAGTCTGCCTGAGCATCTTCGACTGTCAGGTCGGTATTTTCAATATAAGTCTGAATCAGAATACCGTGTTTATCGATATAAACCTGACCTTTTTTTGTTGAAATCGATTTTGGTTTCTCATTCACGGGAACCATATTTAAATGATACTCAGAATAAGTGATTGAACGGGAAACAGTTGGTTTTCCCACAAATGTAAAATTAACTATTTATTATTGTCAATCAATATTTAAGATAGGAATGTTCCCTGTGCAACTTTTCACTATATTTTATAAATTGCATAACCTTACGTTCTGAAATTCCGGATCACTAAAAAAATAAAATATGGAAACAAACCGGCGACAATTTATTACTGGCTCCGTTGCAGCTATCGGAGGCCTCGCTTTCTCTTCATTCTTTAATAAAGCTTATGGCAGAAATTTATCAGGTGCCCTGGCCACAGCTAAGGGAATACCTCCTTCGAATTTGACTCGTGATGAAGATATCTGGCACTTTGTTAAGCAGGCCTATACCGAATCACCCAATATTATGAACCTGAACAATGGAGGGGTTTGTCCACAACCGAAAGTAGTTCAGGAAGCGTTTGAATCATATAACCGTTTCAGTAATGAAGGACCTGCTTACTATATGTGGCATGTGGTTGGGCAGGGACGGGAGACAGTTCGAGAAGATCTGGCCGGGCTGGCAGGCTGTTCAAATGAGGAAATAGCCATTGTCAGAAATACTACCGAAGCCTTAGAAACAGTTATATTTGGACTCAGCCTGAAAAAGGGTGACGAAGTCGTTCTAACAAAGCAGGATTACCCGAATATGATCAATTCATGGAAACAACGTGAAAAGCGTGAGGGGATCGTTCTGAAATGGGTAAATCTTCCTCAACCTATTGAAGATGCAGATGAAGTTGTAAGATTATATAAGGAGCAGTTTACTAATAAAACCAGGATCATACAGATAATGCATATGATCAATTGGACGGGACAGATCCTGCCTGCCAGGAAGCTTGCCGAAGCTGCTCATGCCCAGGGTATTGAAGTATTAGTAGATGGTGCACATACTTTTGCACATCTTGATTTTAATATACCGGACCTGGATTGTGACTATTATGGGACCAGTCTTCATAAATGGCTCTGTTCGCCATTTGGTACCGGGCTGTTATATGTTAAAAAAGATAAGATTAGCAAGATATGGCCATTAACTGCGCCGGGTGACCCTGAAAGCGATGATATACGTAAATTTGAAGCCATGGGAACCCGGTCATTCCCGGCTGAACTGGCCATCGGTACTGCTATCGACTTTCATGAAATGATCGGTTCCAGGAGAAAAGAGGATAGGTTACGTTATCTCAAGAATTACTGGATGGAAGGGATCAGTGATATCCCGGATGTGAAATTCAATGTTTCGAAATTACCGGAATTCGCCTGCGGTCTGGGTAATTTTAAGATCGAAGGCATTGAACCGGCCGATATACAGAAAAAACTTTTCAACGAGTATAAGATCTATACTATTTCGATTGATTGGGAGAATATCCAGGGGATCAGGGTTACACCAAATGTGTATATCACTACGAAGGACCTGGATAAATTTATAGATGCAGTTCATATGATTGCCAAAGAAGCCTAGGTTATTTCTACGCTTTAGTCATCCCGAATTGCAAGTCATGCTGAATTCATTTCAGCATCTATCAAGATCCCGATCCCGAGTACTAGGGACGGGATGACTTCGGCATGAATTTGCATGTAGCCTGTAAAAGCTTTATTTAGATGCTATTGCAGAGATCTCAATACTTGCTCCCAGGGGCAGATTCGAAATTTCAATAGCTTCCCGGGCAGGAAACTTATCTTTAAAAAAACTGCCGTATACCTCGTTCATAGCCTTGTAATCCCTTATGTCGGTCAGAAAAACAGAACATTTAACCACATCCGAGAAGGTCATATCATTTGCCTTTAATATGGACTGGATATTTTTCATGACCTGTTCAGTCTCTTTTTTGATGTCTCCTTTAAGTAACTCGCCTGTTGCAGGATTGATTGGGATCTGACCTGATACAAACAAAACACCTGAAGCTGTAAGACGTGATTGACTGTATGGGGCAACAGGTTTGGGGGCATCTTCTACCTGTGCATAAACCATGAAACAGGAAACAACCAGTAACATTGTAATAACGATTTTTTTCATGACTATTAATTTTGGTTTTTTTAAAGATCAGAATTTCGTTTCAAAGTATCAAGGAAAAATATTGATTGGGGCTAATATCGTGGCATTTGACTGAAACTGTAATATGTTTACTAAAGTCGAAGGCAATTGAGCCTGTTTCACAACTTTTTGAAATACACTTTCGCAGCCCGCATGACTCTTGGTGCAAGCAAAACAGCAGCTATTACGGTTGGAAATGCCATTAACGCATAGGCAGCATCGATAACACTGATCACCAGCTTAAGTGACACCATTGCACCGATCATCACTGTAAGAAGGTAGAATGACATATAAATAATGCGGTACTTTACTCCGAATATAAAGCTGAAACATTTGGCGCCATAATAAGGATAGGCGAACATTGTCGTTAGGGCAAATATGGTAACACATACTGTTAGAATATAGGGCCCGATGCCAGGAATGGCTATATCAAATGCGTTGGCAGTCATGGTTATTCCATCCGTATCGGTAGAGGTCCATGCACCTGTGATAATCAGTGCAAGAGCTGTCATGGTACAGATAATCAGGGTGTCGATAACCGGACCAAGCATGGCAACCAGTCCCTCCCGGATAGGTTCGCTGGTTTTAGCCGCACCATGTGCCATGGGAGCTGTACCAATACCTGCTTCGTTCGAAAAAGCCGCTCTTCTGACTCCGGTTATAATTAAAGTGCCCAGGGCACCTCCCAGAACAGCATCTGCCGAAAATGCATCTTTAAAAATCAGGGTAAATCCTGGTAATATTGCCCCGGGATTAGCAAACAGGATATATAGTACAGTGCCGATATATATGATAACCATAAATGGGACAAGCCTGCCGGCCACTTTCCCGATTCTCTTTATTCCTCCAATCACAACCATGAATACAAGTAAGGTTAAAACGATCCCTGTGGTCAGGTTCGATAAATTTCCTGTTGGGATGTTGTTCGGTGTCAGAACAACATCGCGAATTACCTGCGTTAACTGGTTTGATTGAAACATGGAGGTGACTCCAATCATACCGAAAACCGAAAAGAAAACAGCGAGAAATCTCCAATTCTTCCCGAGGCCATGTGTAATAAAATACATTGGGCCACCCTGAAGCACTCCGGCTGAATCATGTCCGCGATACATCACAGCCAGTGAACAGGTATAGAATTTTGTTGCCACCCCAAGAAATGCACTCAGCCACATCCAGAACATTGCTCCGGGCCCACCTGTGGCAATGGCAATGGCCACACTGCTTACGTTACCCATTCCAACTGTTCCGGAGACAGCTGTTGCGAGCGCCTGGTAATGATTAATATGTCCCGGTTCATCTGGATTGTCATATTTGCCTGTGAGAATCCTGAAGGCATGCTTAAAATAGAAGAAGGGAAGAAATCGCGAATATACCAACAGAAACAAACCGCCACCCAGCAGAACAATTAAGAGAGGATAACTCCAGATGAAATCACTGAAGTTTATTATAGAGGATGAGATTTTTTCAAACATCTTTCTAAGAATGCCTCAAATATATTAAATCCACAGTAGTTCACAAGTTTAGTCAATGATTGTCCCCGGTTTATTTAACAGCATTTGCATACTGACTATTGACTTGCCTCTTTCAATAACATACCTTTATAAAATATACTAAATATTTTATTATGAAACGAGCATGAAATTATGCAGGAGCGAAGCAGTTGTCCCGAGTACTCGGGATTCTCAAATTTTTAATTAATTTATTTTTAAATAATTACAAAATTTTAAAGAATGAAATACCTTGAATATCTTACCTGGATATTGGGGACCCTTGCTGGTTTAATAATATTGCTGGGTACAATAGCTTTTGTTTTTGACATACACTTTTTTGGAGTCAACCATGTAGTAAACTTTTTTCATGTTGCCAATAGTTTTCTCCTGATGTGTATTTGCATCAGCGTTTTTCTGATCTGGAAAGGAACGAAGGATTAAGGTCATCCTGAACTGGTTTCAGAATCTGTATTACTGGGAAGGGTAAAACAAAATATGCTGCCTTCTGAGGGTTTGCTCTTCACCATTATTTCTCCGCCGTTCATTTCAACGAACTCCTTGCAAAGGATCAATCCCAGCCCTGTTCCCTTTTCGTTGCAGGTACCATTACATTTAAACTTTTCATCTATTTTGAAGAGTTTATCCTGATTCAACTCAGAAATACCTGTACCATTGTCAATAACGGAAACTCTTATATCATTTTCGTTCCTTGAAGCTTTAATTGTTACCGACCCTTCGGGATCAGTAAATTTTATGGCATTATTGATCAGGTTCCGGATTACTGTACTGATCATTTCCCTGTCGCCAAAAACATTCAAATCTTCACTGAGTCCATTCGTGAGAGTTATTCCTTTTTTCTCTGCCTGGGCCTTATGCAAGTTAATATTGACCTGTACAACGTTGGTCAGGTTAAAATCAGTAGGTTCATAACTGAGTTTTCCTCTCTGTGATTTGGACCATGTAAGTAAGTTATCAAGTAGATCGTATAAGTGCCTTGTTGATTCATGAACTTTCCTGATCCCGGTCAGATTTTCTCCTTCTGTTGATGATTTGAAGTTTTGTTCAATCATTTCAGTGATCGATAAAAGGCTTCCAAAAGGATTTTTAAGGTCGTGTGATATAATAGAGAAAAATTTATCCTTTGTCGCATTTAATTCTTTTAGATCTTTTTCAGACTCTTCCAGTTTCTTATTTACCTGGTTGATCTGTTCATATTGCTGTCTTAGGATCCTGGTTGTTTTAACTTTTAATAAATAGTAATAAATAAAAATTATCACAGCGATAGCAAACAGGACCTCGAGTAAGATAAACCACCATTTCTTCCATGGTGGAGAGGTAATTATAATATCCAATGAGGCTATTGAATCACTCCATACGCCATCGGGATTTTGGGCTTTAACTTTAAAGGTATAGTTGCCATCCTTCATGTTAGCATAGGAAACATAATTCCTGTTTCCTGCCATCAGCCACTCCTTGTCAAGCCCTTCCATCATGTATGCATAATTCTCCTTCCCGGTATTATGGTTGTTCAATGTGGAGAATTCAAAAGATACAAACCTGTGCCTGTAATCCAGTATTATTTTGTTGGTGTATGATATATTTTCCTGGAGGTAGAATGCCCCATCTTCCTCGATCACCTTGTTTGCAGGAATCCCATTTCTGATCTTTTTGGAAAGGGGCAGTACTTCCACTTCAGTTCCCAGGATCTCAAGTTTGGTTATCACCAGCTCATATTCATTTTCCTGCGGAATGATCTTCTCTGGTAAAATGATGTTTAATCCGTAAACACCTCCGAAATATAATTTGCCGCTGTGACCCTTATGATAAGCGCCGCCATTGAACTCATTGCTCTGCAGGCCATCATTAACATCATAATTCTTAAAAGTGAGTAATCCCGGATTGAATTCTGATATCCCCAGATTTGTGCTCATCCAGAGATTCCCTCTTTCATCGGGCACGATACCATAGATTACCTCATTCGGCAGGCCATCTTCAATTCCAAAATGGACAACCTCTCCAGTTTCAGGATTAAAATTATTCAGTCCGCTGTTTGTTCCGATCCAGAAGGTCGCTTCAGGATATTCAAGAACTGAAAAGACAATATTATCTGATATAATATTGGGCGCCCCCGCATTATATAAATAGGCTGTGAAGGTCTCCGTCTCCATATCCATAATGTTCAACCCTCCTCCATAGGTCCCGAGCCAGAGCCTGTCCTGATTGTCCTGGTAAAGATTTGAGTATATAAAGTTGTGTGATATACTCGAAGGATCTGCATCAGAATGCAGGAAGCGCTTAAAATTACCTGTTTCAGGATTAAATTTGTTCAATCCCCCACGGGTTCCTATCCAAAAGTTCCCGTTATTATCCTCCATAATTGCCCTGACTGAATTATTTGAGATTGAATTGGGATTATTCGGATCAAACATAAAATGAGTAAATTTTTTAGTGGCCGGATCAAACCTGTTTAATCCTCCACCATCCGTACCAAACCATAGTATTCCCTTGCTGTCCTGGTAAATAACCCTGACCGATGAATGAGATATGGTATTTGGATTTCCAGGATTATGGTCATAATATTCAAATGTATTGGAAGCCGGATCATAATGGTTCACTCCCTTGTTGTTTGTGCCAATCCAGATTGTTCCATCCGTGTCTTCCCAAACAGACCATATAAATTGGCTGGACAGGCTATTGGGATCAACAGAGTTTTGATTCATTAACTCAAATTTATGGGCAAACGGATCGAAGATGCTGATACCCGCTCCAAAAGTACCGAACCACAATACTCCTGATCTGTCCTCGTAAATACAATTGATCGAATTCTCTGATAAGCTTTGAGGATTGCCTGGATTGTTCTGGTACTGGAATATTTTTCCATTCGGTTCGATTATATACAATCCATTTCCAAAAGATCCAAACCATAAAGTAGAATAACTGTCTTCATATAATGGTTTTGTTGTGTTAATTGAAAGACTGTTTGAAACATCGGTCGACCTGATCGCAAGCTTAAATTTATTTATGCTTTCATTGAATTGAAATAGTCCGGTCCGAGTCAGAATCCATAACCGGTCATTGCTGTCAAGATAAACCTTTCTTATGGTATGATCTGATGGATCCAGGCCGAGTGTTTCCGGAATCCTGTAACTATCCATTTGCCTGGTGGCTGGATAATATTTGATTAATCCCTGGTTTGTACCCAGCCACAAGAAGTCTTGAGTTGGAAAAATACTGAATACCGTAAGGGAACCTGCTAATTCATCATCAAAGTTGACTTTTGAAAATTTATCCGACGAGGTTGAATAATAAAATAGTCCTGAATTGGTGCCAATCCAAATATTCCCCTCTTTATCAGGCTGGATGTCCTGTATGCGTGTGTCTAATCCATCCAGATCAGCTGACTCAATCGTAATAATTTCCGGGACCTGGGATTTCAAATCAATTCGATTAAGTCCATTCAGTGTTCCAATCCAAATAAAGCGGGTTCCTGCATATAATTTGGTTATGGTATCGTTTGAAATTCCTGGCTTGGCAGGTGAATCAGTAATATATTGCCTGAATGTCTCTGTTTTTGGATTGAACCAGGTTACTCCACCTCTTGAACCAAACCATAAATTATTGTGTATATCTTCCACAATATGTTCAATCCACCTGTAGGAAAGGCTGTTAGTATCTTGAGGGTCAGGTCTGTAGATAGTAATATTTTGTCCATCATATTTATTCAACCCGTCTTCCGTGCCAAACCACATGAATCCCTTGCTATCCTGGTAAATGCAGTACACTGAGCTGAGCGAAAGTCCATCGTTAATAGTAATACGACGGAATCGTAATTCTGCCCCCCGGTCAATAATACCGGAAGAAAATAGGAAAAGACATAAAATACTAAATAGCCTTAGCCTAATCATGCAAAAGCCTGATTTAAAGATTTCTATAATTACAATGTACGAACTACCTTTCGATCTGTGAAATCTTTTGTGCGCCGAAAAATGAAACTCTTAAATTGAACCTTAATCAAAGCCGTCTAATATAAAGACAGTAAAAAACGCAAATTGTTACAAAATTCTTGCAAAAAAAATGCCATCTAACCTTAAATTGATTAAAAATAAGGATGTTAATGGTAAATTCTTTTTTCCTGGCAGAGGGGCGCCTGGTGACTCGAAGACTCTTAAATCCCTTGCCCACACCCCCCTCAATCCCTTAACCCCTCAAATCCTTAAAGCCTTCTTCATACGATCCAGCGATTATTCTTTATCTTATTGATCACCATTCCAACCAGAACACCAACGATGCAAGAAGTCCAGGCATAGATTATCAGCATTTCGGATATTCCCACAATGGCTGCCGGGATGATCACCCCCACCAGGCAAAGCGTAATTGACAGATTTACACTGTATCGATTGATTTTAGGAACGATCCAGATAACTACGATCAGAAAGCCAAGCGACATGGTAAGGGAAACAAAGAAAAATGTAGCTTCAACAATATCGCGTATCAGTAAGGTAATAGTAATGCCCAATGTCATTAACACCACCATTGAGATTCGCATGGTTCTGAAGACTTGCTGCTTGTCAAGTTTTATTGATTTTTCCAGAAAATCCTGCGTTACCGAGGAGGCCGTGGTGAACATATATGTGTCAGCAGAGGAGGACACGGCAGAATATATGATCACAACAGACAGCCCTGCAAGCCCGACTGGCAGCAGCTTGCTGAATCCGACAATAAGGGCGGTATCCGGATCTATATTGGGTAATTCAGTCCTGACGATGATCCCTATAATAAGAAGGATAATGCCAATGATCAGGTAAAACAAAGAGGACAGGAAAAGGCTCCGCTTAAAATGTTTCTTGTCTTTGATGGCATACACCCTTTGCCATAATTCTGCGGAAGCCATCGGGATAAAGAAGCCGGCAAGAAAAAAGCTGACCAGCTGGAAAACAGGTATGCTAAACAGATCCGGTAAAACTATTTTTATTGGTGTATCAGATGCCACGATCAGATAGATCATCAAAATAAACAACAGGAATATGCCGATGGTTTGAATAACGTCTGTTTTTACCACCGCGTTAAAGCCCCCTGCCAGCAGATATAACAATATGATCACTCCTACAAGAATGACTGAAAGTTCATAACTGATTGGAGTATATTCACTGATCAGCGTAGCACCGGCTGTAAAATTCACAACTACCCATCCGAACATGATGATGATTACAATGATTGTGGCCAGGTAACCGGCAAAATTCCCTTTCAGGTAAAAGAAGAAATCAGGAAGTGTATAGAACTTCTGGTCATCGGCCATCTTTTTAACTTTCACTCCAAAGAAGTAAAACACAAAAAGGCCAAAAACTGAACCGATAAAATACCAGATTGCTCCCAACCCGTATAAATATACCAGTGCAGTATAAGTTAACAAGATGGCAGCTCCAATCCGGCTTGAAAAGATGGTAGTCGTAGCCTGAAATGATTTCAATTTCCTGCCACCGATCAGGTAGTCTTCACGATCCGACTTTTTCCCGGTCCAGAACCCAACCACAAGGATAATTGCAAAATAGAGGGCTATTAAAATAATATCAATTCCGGTTAGCATAGCGATATAATTGAGTGGATGTAAATAATAGCTGTAAATATTTATTATTCAATCATTTGGTGTACCGTAGAAGATTGGTTATTGATGATTGTGCCGGATAATAATACGATATATCCGCCACCAAAATAGGAAAATTGAATTAAATAATACTATCAGGTCGGTTATAATTAATTAACCTAAGTTGCCAGTTACGAGTTGCTGGTTACCAGGTATCTGAATAACAGTCATATATGAATTAGTAAATTATACGGATTTAATTACTGCTTTACTTTATGTTATTGACTATTAATACTTTACCCAGTAACTAGTACCCAGTACCTGGCAACTTGAGTTAATTAAGGAGTTCTCTGAATCAAATGTTCATAAATATCCATGCCCTCTTCAGACATTAATTTCTCAATCTCATCCATTTTTTTAGGCACGGAAGCGGATAATACTTTATGTCCTGTCTCTGTTACCAGGACATCATCCTCTATTCTCACTCCCAGGGCTTCTTTGCGAATATAAATACCTGGTTCAATGGTGATTACCATGCCTGGCTCCAGCATATCAAGCTGAACCCCATGAGCATTGATTAATCCGATGTGATGCCCCAATCCGTGGAAATAATATTTTTTAAAATCCGATTTGTCATCGATTAATCCAATCCTCAGCATTCCTTCTGCCAGCACTTCATCCGCCTTTTTAGAAATCTCGGTGAAAGGTACTCCGGGCCTGACCATTTTTATGGCTTCTTCATTTGCTTTCAATACAATCTCATAGACCTCTTTTTGACGGGTACTGTATTTCCCGTTGACAGGGATGGTGCGGGTGATATCCGACCAGTAGAACTCGTAATCAGCTCCTAAATCTACCACAACAATATCTCCATCTTCCATTTTCCGCGAGTTCTCCATCCAGTGCAAAATTACGGAATTGGGACCCGAACCGATGATACACGGGAATCCAGCTGCAGGGGCTCCGTTGATGGAGTATATATAGCGAATAATGGCCTGCAGCTGGTACTCATACATGCCCGGGCGGATAGATTTCATAGCTGTTCTGTGGGCCTCCGCTGCAATATTAACAGAGGTCTGAAGAATATCAATCTCTGCGGGTGACTTGATCCTGAGAAAAGGGGCAACGACCCGGTCAGGTGATTGAATGTTCAATACCGCTCCTTTTTCACGGGCCTTACTAATACGTTGCTCGTCTTCCGTTAACGGGTCGTCCAGGTCTTTGGATTTATCGTATTCAAAGTATAATACATCCGGGCTGCCTAAAAGTATTTCTCCCAGGTAATCATCAAACTCTCCGTTTGGTTTAACAATTTCGAATCCAAGTTCTTCCTTTGCTCTATCTATTCCAAATCCCTGGGCATCCCAATTTGCGGTGACAGGATTATGCGGCGTAATAAATAAAACCTCCGATGGGGGAGCCTGTGGCCTCACTCCAAACCTTGCCGGCGGCAATGGACGAGTGTATTTGCCACGCAATACCAGAAAGGCATTGGTCTCATTGATCCCTGTCAGGTAATAGAAGTATCCACCGATGCGTGGATGGGCAAATGTACCTGAAGCATCACCACTCCTGAGGATAAGTACACTGTTCGGCTCAAGGGTGCTAATTACATCCTTGCGGCGCTGTTTGAATTCTTCAGGATTTTGAGAGAATAACAGGGTATTGGAATATAATATTAAGAATGCAAGAAGAGTGAATTGAAGTTTTTGCGCTTTCATGATTTATCAAGGTTTAATGGTTTCTGTTGGGATACTAAATTAGTAATTGCCCGGCAAAAATGATACATTTATAATTCAATCTTCAAATTCTGATAATGTCATGGAGAATGTTGAGTCAATGTCTTCCAGGGAGCGTGTAAATAAGGCCTTGAGATTTGAAGAGCCCGATCGCATCCCGATAGATTTGGGCGGATTCCAGACTGGAATACACAGGAAAGCCTACATTGCTTTGCTTGAATTTTTGGGCAGGGAAGAGGAGATAGAAATCCTGGATCCTGTGCAGCAACTGGTTAAGCCCAGCGAGGAAATATTGGAACTCTTTCATGTTGACATCAGGTATATCACATCGGGCAGTCCCGGTAGTTATGATGGAACAATCAAAGGGAATAATAGAAATGGCAGGCTCTGGCATGACCTGAAAGATGAGTTCGGCGTGATCTGGTCGATGCCCGACGATCAGCAGCTATTCATGGATATTTCTTATCATCCCCTGGCACTTGCCAGCAAAGCAGATGTTTTGAATTATCCCTTCCCGAAAGGCAATGATCCGGACCGGTTTAAAGGGGTGAGGGCCCGGTTGCTGCATCTGCGTAAAAATCCAGGTTATGCCGTTTCAACCGGTATTGGTGGAGTGGTTTATGAATATTGCTGGTATCTCAGGGGGCTTGAAAGATGGTTCATGGATATGATGGAAGATCCTGATTTCTGTGAGCTATTGCTTGATAAAATGCTGGAATACTGGCTCGACTATTATACCGGTTTTTTGAGTGAGATTGGCGATATTGTTGACATCATAATGATAGGAGATGACCTTGCCGGTCAGGGCGGGCCGCTTTTCTCGCCCGATTTCTACCGCCAGGTCGTAAAACCGAGACAGAAAAAGCTGGTTCAGCATATCAAAGGATTGACAAATGCGAAAATCTGGTATCATACCTGTGGAGGATGTTCCGGTTATATCCCTGATCTGCTTGACAATGGGATCGATATATTGAATCCGGTCCAGATAAATGCTACAGGGATGGATCCACAAAAGCTTAAATCGATGTATGGGGACCGGCTGGTATTCTG
>CAYZEZ010000015.1:27250-31251 GCA_964477295.1 uncultured Bacteroides sp.
GGGAGGCGTAATCGATTCACAGCGTATCCTTCCTTTTGAAACTCCTGAAATCGTTGCGGAACATGTGAAGGCTAATATTGAGATATTTAAGCCGGGTGGGGGATATGTTTTTAATAATGTCCATAACATACAGGCAGAGGTGCCGCCGGAAAATATCGTAGCCATGTATGAGGCCGCCTGGCAATATGGGTTTTACTAGATTATTTTTTCAGGAAGTATTACTCTCCGCAGGTGAGTTTTCTCTCGATCTTTTAAAGAAAAATGCAAATAATAAGAGCACGAAGACGGCAATCGCCATGGGAATAAGCCATATCTCCATCCATTGATGGGCGGTTTGGCCATTTTGCGTGGAGGTAAACATGCCTACGATCAGTCCCGAGAACCATGTCCCGATAAACATTCCAAGCCCATATGTGGCAAAAGTGATCATTCCCTGTGCAGAAGCTTTCAGGTGTGAAGGTGCTTTCTTGTCCACAAAAATTTGTCCGGTTACGAAGAAGAAATCATAGCATACTCCATGCAGAATAATCCCGGCATATAGCATCCAAACCATTGTTTCGTTGTTTCCAAGTGCAAACATCAGGTATCGTAAGATCCATGCAACCATCCCGATCATGATCATCCGTTTTACGCCAAGCCGGATAAAGAAGAGGGGCATGATCAGCATAAAAATGATTTCCGACATCTGGCCCATGGTCATCTTGCTTGCAGCGAACTTCATCCCGATTTCATTCAGGAAGGGATTGGTCCAGCTGTAGTAGAATGACAGTGGGATACAGGTAAGTACAGATGCTATGATAATGATTGCAAAAGCCCTTTCCCTGAACAGTTTTAATGCATCCAGACCCAGTATTTCCCTCAGGCTGGCTTTTGTATCTTTTTTCGGGGGAACATGCGGAAGTGTGAAGCAATACAGACCAAGTACTGCAGAGGTTATTGCTGCGACATATAATTGAACTACAGAGCTCTCCACTTTCATAAAACCAATTGTCATCCCGGCTGCGATCCAGCCGATTGTACCCAGTACCCGTATACTGGGAAACTGTTTGCCGGGATTTTCCATCTGGTGGAATGAAAGTGAATTGGACAGGGCCATTGTGGGTGCGTAGCAGAGCGAATAAACCAGGAGCCCGACATAAAACAGTCCAAACGACTGGACATAAGAAAGGAGAAAGAAAATAACTGCGCCCGTAAGATGCAAAACACCCAGGGTCTTTTCCGTTGGAAAGAATTTATCCGCAACCAGTCCTACAAAAAAGGGCGAGATCATGGCACCAATCGAGAAAGTGCCAAAGGTAAGTCCGGCCTGGACCGGTGTGAATCCCAGAGTAATGGTAACATAGGTTGTGATGGTGACGTACCATGTCCCCCAGACAAAATACTGAAGGAACATAAGGGTGGAAAGCTGCAGTCTTGTCTTGAGTAACATGGAATGGCGGTTTAGTTAACGGGATATTACTGTCCCGTTAACAAAGATAGAAAAGTTCTGAAGTGGTGAATATTGAAGAGTGATTTTTGTTTTTTTTGACATCCTGAACTTGGTTCAGGATGTCATTATCAGCTATTTACATACTCTGAAATGAATCAAGGTGACCGTATTGCATAACATCAGACAACCAGCAATTCATCAAAATCGGGATTTCTCATTCCTTCGATGGACATTTCCTCTCTTTCATGGTCCCATTCCACACGCCGGCCGGTTTTAGTGGCTAATGTTGCCATAATACATGTATTGGCCTCTTTAAATCCTTCATCGATGGAGCAGCTTGGTTTTCTACCCGTGCGAATGCTGTTGATCCATTCTTTCATATGCATATGGGTAAGGTCAACTGCCCGGCCGTTGCGGTAATCCATCAGCAATCCCTTGTCGGCAAAGTATTTAGTTGTAGCCGAAGTGACTATGTCGATCTGGCTTTGAGAAGCCGGATCAAAATAAAAAATGGGCTCATCGGGTCGTATGGTTTTGTTTTCCAGGTATTTATGGTAACGGGTAGACCGGGCATCGGGATATATATAAACATCACTGCCAAGTTCCATGGTACCATCGTGGCCCATGAATTTTGTTTTCCTTGAAAAGGCATTCCCAAGGGATGCGGTGTATAAAAGGGTCATGCCTTTTTCTTTTCCTTTTTCCTGGCTGAATTCCCTTAAGTAATCGGGAAATTCCATGGAGACCTGCAGTACATCAGGGACGTTTCGGCCGTCGCGATGGGTATAAATACCGCCGGAAGCAACCACATATTTAGGGATCCCCATTTTCAGGATACAGTTGATACCGTCATATGCATGGCTCAGCAGGTCGCCGGTAAGTCCTGATCCGAATTTCCAGTACTTTCGCCACCTGAAGAAAAGTTCACGGCTGAAAGGAATATCATAGTAGCCTTTGATATACTGTTCCCAATCGATGGTATCGTCCGGAAATTCTTTATACATGTTATATTGCCAGGCCCCGTTGTCATCGTTTCTGTTTGTGCTCGTTTCCACAAGGTTAACGTGACCGAGGACACCTTTCTTAACGATATCCCTGGCGGTGACAAAGCTCTGGTTCTGTCGCTGCTGGTGTCCGAGTTGCAATACCTTTCCACTTTCCATAACGGCTTGTCTGAGTTTTTTTACCTCTGACAATTTATGGGTCATAGGCTTTTCGACATATACATGCTTCCCGGCTTTCAATGCGGCCAGGGCGATTGGCACATGCCAGAGATCCGTGGCAGCAATTACTACAGCATCTATTTCCGGGCTGTCACACAATTCCTGGAATGTATTGTATACTTTGGGTTTGTGGCCGTCTTTACTGGTTGTTTCAACGGCCAGGTCCTGGCGGTGCTTAAAGAGATCACATACACCAGTGATCCTCACATTCATGTCTTCCTGCTCGAGGAATGCCTGAAGCCGCTGGGGTTGGTTCTCCTCCCAGTCATTTATTTTGTCGGGATGTATAAATCCAAGTGCCTGGAGGAGCTGGGTCCCTCTGATTCCGATCCCTACGATACCAATTCGTATTATATCCGGTCCCGCCCCCTGAAGTTCTTCCGGTAGTGTAATATCGATATTCAGTTTGTTAATTAACTTTTGTTTTTCCTGTTTCGCTGTATTGTAGATATTAAAATCGCGTTTTGCTGCCCATCCGAGCGCACCTAAGAAAGGCAATGATGCAAGGCCTTTAATCAAATCCCTTCTGTTGAATTTATTCGTTTCCATAGTTGTATTAAGTAATCATCCCGAACTCGTTTCGGGATCTGATTCAATATTTCTATTAATCTTTAACCGGGCCAAAAATCAGCCTGTCGAGGCCAATGTGTTTCCCTGTTGGGAACAGGGATAATACAATGAGTGCCACCAGTTCAATCAGGTTTTTATCGATGAACAGGTAGTTGCCTTCCACGCCAAAGGTATAATCTATCCCGATAAAAGGAGGGTGGGAGAGATAATACAACAAAAGCAGGAAAGCGCCAGCATAACATGAAATTCTTGTAAAAGCACCCAGGAACAGTCCCAGCCCGATCAGTAATAGTCCCCATTGATTTAAAAAGGAGACGACTTCGAGAGAGCCCTGGTTGGCAGCCAGTGATTTAAAGAAATTACTTAGAAATCCTTCTGAGGTCATCAGGTATCCATAGGCTGTCCATTCGGCTGAAAAAACCTTTACGATCCCTTCGTACAGGAAATGCCATCCGATCATCATTCTGAAAATCGCCAGCCAGGTCAGCCTGTTCGGTGTTAGTTGCATTGAATTCATTGTATAAATTTGAAATGATCATACAATTATAATAATAATATACTTTCTAAGTATGTACTATTATATAAATGTAATGGAAAAGAGTTTTATGGCATTATTATACCCTTGTGTTAAATAATTGTTCGATTGTAGATTAAGTTTTTCAATATCCACTTTTGCAATACCAAAAAATAGTTTATTTTTGCTTCGCCAATTTTAATGGTGGCTTAGTTCAGTTGGATAGAATGCCGGCCTGTCATCCCGAATACTCGGGACGAGTTCG
>CAYZEZ010000016.1:0-30512 GCA_964477295.1 uncultured Bacteroides sp.
CATGCCTGCCTGGTTTCGTACATCCGACTGGTTCAGGGTTTTATTCTCCAGCGATTGAGGAAAGTAGGCGATTGAACTAAGCAGGAATAAAGCAATGGCTATAATGTGAGGATATATTCTGGGCAGCATGGATTTCATCTTTTCAGGTATTTGTTAACTAAATTGTTCAGATCGGTAGAGAGCCTAAAAATATAAATTATTATAAAATAAACGAGGGTAAATAAAGCTGCCTTAATTACAAGACTTAATATTGGGGATATTAAAATCGGAATATGTTCCGAAAAAAGGATAGTAATTACTATAATAAACATCACAAATAAGCTTTTTGAATTTAAAGGCTGAATTCTGAACCTGGCATAAACGAGTATGGATTTAAGTAACTGATTAATAACAATAGCAATCAAAGTAGCAAAAGCTGCACCATTGATCCCATAACCGGGTATTAAAATCAGATTGGTAACGATGGTAAGTGCCAGCAGGATTATCTGAAACAATGAATCCCATTTAAAGTATTTTGAATATATAATAACATGCTGGTTCAAACCAAAAATTGATTCAAGGATCTTGCCTGTTCCAAGAAACAACAATACCCATTTAATCTGGCCAAATTTATCACCAAGGACAAGCATCAGCTCATTAACACAAACCCAGACTCCCAGAAAAACAAAGCCTGAAAATATCAGCATATTCAATGATGAGGGAAGATATACCTTCTTTAATGCCTCCATGTTGTTCTGGTTAATATTTGATGATATAAGTGGTCCGGCGATTGAAATAACAGACCGCATAGGAACCATGATGGCTGTCATGAAAAAATATGCTGTGGCATAATAGGCAACATACTCCAGCGATATCATCTTGCCTATCATAATTATATCAATTCGCTGTGCCAGCAGGACGGTTCCTCCCGATAATAGGCTGAATCCACCATATCTGAGAATTTCCCTGATCCTGGTGTCCCTGAAAAAATTTAAATCGAGATGAGGTTTAATTGAAGATATAAAGATTGAATATACGATGATCAGGAACAATTGAATCAGAAATCCCATGACATACAGTAGAAAAAACTGATGAAAGTTTATCCATTTTGCGCCATAAAGAAGGATCAGGATAAGGGTGAAAAATTTTGTAAATGAGTCTTTTAGAGCAGTAGGGAATGATGTTCTTAACAATGCCCTGCAATAATTAAGTGCAATATAGAAATAGGTCTGAAAAACCAGCAAAAGGGCTGTAAACGGCAGGTATTCTCTTAAAAGGTTATTATTCTCATCTGCATTCCTGGCAAACACATCAATAAATGAAAAGAAAATGACTGATAAGATAACCATACCTATAGTCCCCAGAATAAATATAAATGGTATAAAATCCTTCTTTTCGTGGTCATTTAATACTGGCCAGTATTTAATTATTATGTTGGGTACGCCTAATAAGGCAAAAGGCAGGAGGAGTTGAACATAAGATAGGATGAGCTGAACGAGTCCCCAATCCTGTGGATTTTCATTAAATATCAAGGGAACAAGGAATACAGAATAGATAACGCCAATACCAATGCCGGCGTAGCTGAATAATGTATTGCTAATACTCTGTTTACTAATAATTCCCATACTATCAATTGTTGATCAATCCATGGATCATATTGGAAAATATATTAATCATGCCGGGGAATTTGGCTGTCAATAAATTCAACATACCTTTTTAGTACAAACCTGTCAGGAGTATGAATCATCTGGTTAATGAATGATTTTCTATCATCTGCATCATAGGTTCTGTATGATTTATCAATTAATGATTTTTGGATTTCATGATGCAGATCATCTCTTGAACGCAACACAGACATTGGAAAAAAATGGGCAATAGTGGTCAGGTCAGGGTGCAGATATTCCAAAGCCAGGATGTTTTTATCCAGAACAACAGCTTCAAAGGCAGCGCTTGTCCCCAGCTCTATAACCAGATCAGACCATAGAATCAGTGAAGTTGTCGGGGTTTCATCCCCATGGATTGTCACATTATCAAGTTTTTTAACGAATCCGGGGAAACGATGCTTAAATTCCGGCTTCAGTTTGGCTAAACCACTCATCCGTGTATGAAATTTAATGGCTAAATGCACATCGCTAAAGTTACTGATGATTTTAACAGAAGTAAGCAATTCTTCGAAATGCAATGGCCATCCAATAAAACGCATCAGCAAACAAATATTCATTTTGGCTTTTTTGAGCTGCAGTTCCGGTAAAATACCTTTATGTATATTGACCCATTCCTCATTAAATCTGGGAGACCCCAGAATCTCTATTTTATTTTTAACATTGATTTTTGAATATTGTTGTCTTTCATACATCAACTCATTCGGAAGGACAAAATAGTCAAACAGGTTGACCATCTTTATTTTAACATCCATCTGACAGTCGTAGTTGATATCGGGACCTCCCAGTGTGCTGTAATAATTCAGATCTCCGTGTGGTAATGCAATGGATATAATGTCTGCCTGTTTTATTTGTCTTGTCAGCTCAGCAGTAAAATCGTCTGCATTGTGATCGATACAACAAACAGGTTTTGGTGATATTTCAGACAGGAACAAGATTAATTTGGGAATGATCAGCTCACTTGCTATTTCAGGTGCATTTGGACAGTAGGGATAAATTTTCAGAAAGTCAAGGATTTTGTTGAATTCCTGCTTAATGTATTTAAATAATTTTTGAGGTTTTCCATCTAGTTTGAAAAGATTTTTAAATTTCGAATCATGAAATGAATCAATTGTAATTAATTCAAATCCGGATAGTGGTTTCAGGAATTTCAGCCTGTAATCATTGCAGTTAATGTTTGTGGTAGTAAGAATGGCAATTGCATGATATTTATCCGTTGACAGAAGTTTATAGAGAATCGGAGCAAAGTGATCAAGATCGTTGTACGCCCTGATAAAAAATACAACTGTTTTTTTTCCCATGATTCCGATATTGGCATGTTTTATATTTAACGGATAAGATCCCAATTTAAGGGACTACCGCGTTTAATACTCGTTTTCGCTTTTTTACCCAGCACTTCAGCATAGTACTTTGGGTGTAATCCATAACCTGGCCGGATCGACCTTATATTGCTGGTTGTCAGGGTTTCCCCTATAGCAATGTCTTCAACTATGAATAACGAACGTGCGAAAACTTTATTCTTTCTGACCTTATCAGACAGGGTGTAATTGATTTTACCCAGGGCCTTTTCAGTCTCTCGTACAGACTCAACCATGGCCTTGAATTCATAGGGTTCAAGCGAAAAAGCGGCATCCGGCCCTCCAATTTTACGATCAATGATAAGGTGTTTCTCGATTACTTTCGCACCAAGTGCCACAGATGCGACAGGAACTGAAATGCCGGTTGTATGGTCTGAAAGACCGGCAAAGGTATTAAACGTTTGGGCAATATCGGGTATCGTCAACAGGTTTGCCTCTTCAAATGGAGCGGGATAAGATGAGGTGCATTTCAGGATAATGATGTCATTATTCCCGGTTTTCCTTATTGTATCGACAGCCAGCTTTATATCATCCAATTCGGCTATTCCGGTAGAGATGAGGATTGGCTTTCCCTGCTTAGCAGTGTATTCTATTAAAGGGATATCAGTTATTTCAAAGGAGGCAATTTTAAAGGCAGGACCATCAAGTTGTTGTAGAAAGTCAACAGCAGTCTTATCAAACGGGGAGGAAAAGCAAATGAGCCCACATTTTTTGGCAGTATCAAATAATTCAGGGAACCATTCCCAGGGGGTGTATGCTTCCTTATACAGCTCGTATAGTGTTTTGCCATCCCACAGGGTTCCCTGTTGTATTTTAAAATAGTCATTATCACAGTCGATGGTTAAAGTGTCGGGAGTGTAGGTCTGAAGTTTGATGGCATCAGCACCGGCATCTTTAGCTGCATGGATTGTATCGATTGCGATTTTTATGACCTGATTATGATTGGCTGAGAGCTCAGCAACGATAAAGGTTTTACTATCCTCATCTAGATTGAATGATCCTATTTTCATTATCGTCTTGAATTAAATTAGATGGTTCAACCGGCCGGATTTTTAGCACCCATAACGATCACATCCTGCCATTGGTTATCGCTGAAAACGAAATCCCTCAGGAGTCCTTCTTCCTGAAAGCCAAATTTTGAATAAAATTTTATTGCATTCAGGTTGGTTGAAATAACTTCAAGTTTTAATGTATGCAGATTGATTACTTCGAATGCAAGCTGAATCAAACCATCCATTAGATATTTCCCCTTACCAATTTTTTTCAGGCCGAGGTTAGCATAAATTCCAAGGTAGGCATTCCTGTTTTTTAAATGGACCCGGATCAGGTTGATCACGCCAAGCTTATCCCCCTGGTTATCTTTACCAAGCCAGTAAAAATTTTGATTATTCGATGCAAGCCCGTCGATAAAATTAAGATGCTCTCTTTCATGGATGATATCAGTATTGTACATCCATTTCCTGATTTCAGGATTGTTTCTCCAATTAAGGATCTCAAGTTTCTCCTGTTCCGAAAGATTGATCAGGTTAACCAGTTCAATATCTTTAAGCTTTATGTTACCTCTAAGCTTGTCAATCATATCTGACAGATGTTACTTTAAATCCGGATTCAGTTGTAGCAGTTTGTTCACCAGGTTGATGGTCGACCCGGGATCCATATGACTTTTACCTGCAGCTGAATGCAGAAAAAGTAAATGATTGTTTTGAAGAAAATAATCTATAAAGTTCTGAATATTTTCTTTCGCCTTTTCCTCATACCACCATCCTGCAAATTTAATAAACCCGGAATCAATCCAACCTTTAATATTATTTATTTGATTTTTAGCTGTACCAATTATAATGGCCGGTATTCCCGTTACAGCTAATTCGTAGATGGTCTGTCCCGCAGCAGATATGGCAAGATCAGATTGCATCATTAGCTGATGCATCTTTTTGTCATCCACCTGGAAATAAAATGAAGTTTGATCATCGGCATGGCCCCGGATCTTATTTAAATATTCAGAATCCGCACCTACAACAACATGTTTTCTTAATGCAGGAAACCTTTGACAAACTGACTGTACAATTCCCGGGGTAAGATTCCTGAGATCAGTTGCCCCCAGCGTAATCAATAATTCTTTTAATTCACTGTTCCCTGTTCGTTCAGGAATTTTCCAGAAAGCCTTTCTCATTGGCTGATAATCTGTTCCCAATAAATATATCTGATCCTCAGTTTTTGAATAGAATAATTGATCAGCATTTATCGAACCATTTACAATGACACCTGGCGGAAAGGCGAGCCTTGCATTATCGTCGATGTATACCGGAAGCCTGACCCGGGAAGAGATTTCCTGATAGATTACTTTGGGAGCTAAATAGGAATCAATGATTGTTATATCATTGTTTTCAATTGTATTGAACAGCTGTTCTTTTTCCAGCAACCAGTTAAAGAAGGAAAGGTTATCCATGTTCACCCCCCTGATATCCATCCGTTCACCATTGATAATCATGGAAGGATCATTTCCATGATGTTGAAATGCCTGATATACAGATACACATCTGGTTATATGACCGAATCCGGTTTGTTTAGTTCCCTCTGTCAGGATGGATACTTTCATTCAGGCTTTTTCTTTACAAGCATTTCAAATTTGGCTTCTGCCAGCTTCCAGTCTTCTTCAGTATCAATATCCTGCACTTCTAAATCGCTGATTACCAAACCACCTGTATTTAAAGTAAACAATTTTCTTTCCTGATAAAGGACATCTGTTTTAATCCAGTAAAACTGGCCACAATCATGAAAGGAAGGAGACAGATCCTGTGATCTTTGCTGGTAATTTTCAGGCCAGATCATTTTTAGCCGGTTGTTTTCCATAGACAGTGCCCTCTGGATTGGATAATCAAATTGCCGGACCGATATGAAGGAATCATATTTCCCCCTGGTTAATAAATGAAAGGATTCGATAAGCCTGTCAGGCTTTATAAAAGGGGCGGTTGGCAGGATACAACAGATAAAGTCAAAGGAGACATTCATTTTAGTATATGTGTCTGACACTTCAATGAGCACTTCCGCAAGTCCCGAAAAATCATCGGCAGTTTTTTTACTTCTTATGAAAGGTACACCTGCCCCTAGTGACCTGGAAACATCAGCTATTTTTTCATCATCTGTTGAAACCATCACCTCATCGAAAATTTTTGCTTTAATTGCAGCCTCGATGGAATATTGAATGATTGGTTTTCCATGGAATAATCTTATGTTTTTTCCGGGTATCCTTTTACTTCCTCCCCTGGCAGGTATTATTGCAATTTTTTTCATCCGTTTAAAATTTTGAGAATCCCGAGTACTCGGGACACCCGCTTCGTTTCACATCTGATGATTCAAATTGGCGACAATATTCAAATTTACTGATTATTAAGAGAAAAGTAGATCACCCCTGTGGAAATCCTATCCGGTAAATTCAATTATCCTGTCAATCACAAATTGTTGCTGGTCATCTGTCAGATCAGGATACATTGGCAGACTGAGGCATTGGTCGTAGTAACTTTCAGCAACAGGAAAATCGTTTTTCCTCCAGCCGAGGTTTCTGTAATAGGGCAACAGGTGAACTGGAATATAATGTACCTGAGGATAGATATTATTTCTCCTGAGATGATTATAAAGCCCCAACCGGTCATTAACCTTGATTACGTACAGGTGATAAACATGGAAATGATCCTTCGGAATAAAAGGTGTTTTTACCTCGCTGTTTTGAAATGCCTCCTGATATCTTTGCGCAATGTTCCTTCTTTTCCTGATATTTTCGTCAATCCTCGTCAGCTGGCTGATCCCAAGTGCAGCATGAATATCAGATAACCTGTAATTGTATCCCAGTTCCAGCATTTCATAATACCATCCTCCATGGTTTTCATGCATCAGATCGGGATTTTTTGTAATTCCATGGGTCCGGAATATCTCCAGTCGCTCCTTTAGTTCGTTATGATTTGTTGTTACCATGCCGCCTTCACCGGTAGCAATGTGCTTCACCGGGTGGAAAGAAAAGATGGCCAAATCGGCAAAATTGCCATTTCCACAGAACTGTTTTGTTCCCTTACTATCAACAAAATAACCACCAGGTGCATGACATGCGTCCTCAATGATCCAGAGATTATATTCATCGGCAACAGCCTTTATTTTTTCAAGATCAACAGGTAAACCGGTAAGGTCAATAGGAATAATCCCGGTAAAAGTCCCCTTGGGATGGCTTTCAAGAAGGGAGGATAATTTATCAATATCTATCAGGTAAGTTTCAGGATCGATATCCACAAAAAAAACTTCACCTCCGCAATATCTGACACAATTTGCACTGGCTGAAAAAGTTATGGGTGAAGTGATTACTTTATCTCCGGGTTTTACCTTAAGTGAAAGTGTGCTTACATGCAGGGCAGCGGTTCCATTAGCTACTGCGACTGCATGATCTGCGCCGATGTAGTGACTGAATTTCTTCTCGAATTCTTCAATCTTGGGCCCCTGGGTGAGATAATCTGAACGCAGGACTTCCTGGACAGCTTTAATATCTGATTCGGTGATGGTTTGTTTGCCGTATGGTATTAACTTTTTGACCACAGTCCTGATAGTGTCAATGCTGCTGTTAACCAGTGAATGAAGGATCTACCTTCTGTCTGATCAATTCCCGAAGATGATCGATAGTAAGCCATTCTGAATTGCTTCCGGAGTTATATTTAAAGCCAAATTCAACTTCTTTTCCTTTATGTAAATCGATATAATCCTGTTTGGTATAATTCATCGAGCTGGATGGCCATATTACATAATATTTATCCATTTCAAGAGTATTCAATGAATCATTTTCGGTGATCATTTCTTCATGGAGTTTTTCTCCGGGACGTATACCGATTATCTCATGTTTGCATTCCGGCCCAATGGCTTCTGCCAGTTCGGTAATTTTATAAGACGGTATCTTAGGAACAAATATCTCCCCGCCAACCGATTTTTGGAGGGCAAACAGGACAAGATTTACTCCCTCTTCCAATGTAATATTAAAACGAGTCATATCGGGATGTGTGATGGGCAGTACTCCTTCGTGCCTTTTTTTCAGGAAAAATGGAATGACCGACCCACGGGATCCCATGACATTACCATACCGGACAACTGAAAATTTACTGTGGTGCTGTCCCCTGATATTGTTGGCAGCAATAAAAAGCTTGTCGGAAGCGAGTTTGGTCGTTCCGTATAGATTGATAGGGGCAGCCGCTTTATCAGTAGATAGTGCGACAACATTTTTCACTTCGGTTTCTAATGAAGCGGCAATCACATTTTCAGCACCGCTTATGTTGGTCTTGATAAACTCAGATGGATTGTATTCTGCAGCAGGTACCTGTTTCAGGGCTGCGGTGTGAATAACAATTTCAATGTTTTCGAATGCCCTCTTGAGTCTTGGAAGGTCCCTGACATCCCCCAGGAAATACCTGAGGCATTTGTGTTCAGTAGTAGAAAATACCTGTGACATCTCAAATTGTTTGAGCTCATCACGTGAGAAAATAACCAGGCGTTTAAGCCCGGGATATTTTTGTAACAGGACTTCTGTGAATTTCTTTCCAAAAGAACCGGTACCACCGGTTATTAAAACCGATTTTCCATTTAAATCAAGATCAACAGGTAACATATTATGATATTATTTTTATCAGGAGTGCTAAAATTACGAAATAATTGTATTCCAGAATTCTTCAGAGTTGATTTTGGTGCTTATATTTCTTTGTTCATGAAATTGATCGAGATAGGGATAATATTTATTTTTCAGGATTTGAATATTTTTTAAACGAAACCGCTCAAATATCCAG
The DNA here is from genome assembly GCA_964477295.1 of uncultured Bacteroides sp. Classification (GTDB taxonomy): domain Bacteria; phylum Bacteroidota; class Bacteroidia; order Bacteroidales; family SM23-62; genus CAYZEZ01. Next base: position 8,809 of record CAYZEZ010000016.1, read on the forward strand.
ATGGTCTTTTTAAATTTTGGCAGAATTCTAAACAGAGGCCTGAAATAGAAATATTTGCCGATTTCTAAAAGCATATACTTTATAAAATGGTTGAACGAGAATCGAATTTTCTTAGTGCCACTTTTGTCAATATCAGGTAATACTTTCCCCAGATAATAACCCGCCCTGACATGGTTTAGTCCATCCCCAAAACCTATGGTATCTTTAATCAGTTGAATCCTTGCCTGTTGTTTTTCCGGGTCATAAAAGGCTTCAATGCGTTTGGTGTTATAATACTCTACGATGACCTGCTGCATTTCATCTGCATTTTCAACAATAACAGATCCTTTAAACAACTGGTCCCTGCTAAAATCGGGATCGGGATTTATAAGGATCGTTTGTTTTCCACCGAGCAGCCAGGCTTCCATGGTAGTGGTCGATTCAAAAGCCAGCCACAGGTCAGATATATTGATGAGGTCGTGGATGTTCTCGTTTTCAGTTACATACAATACATTCGGATAATCCTTTAGCCGCACCATCTCATTTTTTCCTTCTCCAAGGATGGTTGGATTGGCTTCATTGGGGTGGCGCTTAAGAATAAACAAAGTATCCGGATTTTTTTCAATGGCAGACCTGAGGATCGATTCCACAAGGTACATCTGATCTTCAATCCATTTAATCTTTTTTTCGTCGTATTGATGAAGGAACTTTAATTCTTCAAATCCCTGTTTGTTATACATTTTCCCAAAAGCCCATCCGGCATATCCGATTACTTTTCTGTAAGATTTTATTCCGCGATCCTCAAGGTATTTTCCCCTTTTTTTAAATTGATAAATGGTATACCTGTCAAAACCTGTTGCTCCGGTAAGTACCATTTTTTCAGCAAACGAGGGAAGTTCTTCTTTCAGGTATTTGCATGTTCTCTCAGACCAGAGGCAGATGAATTCCTGGTAAAAATTTTTATCCCTGTTGTATCCCCAGTAATCGAACGAACCATCGGTCCTGAAATTTCCTTCAGATACCAGGGCGAAGACTTTAATATTGTTCTGGTTTGCATACCTTGAAGCCTTAAAATGAAGCAGGGATCCGATAGTATTGGCCAATAAAAGGAGATCAGGTTTTTTTCTGTAGATAGAGTGAATATCCCAGATGAAAGCATATTCAACAAAACAGTTCAGGTATTTCTCAGCATAATAGATCAGGGGCAGAAGAAGCTCAACATCCCTGCCATAATCATCATCCAGGATGCAAAGAATATGATATTTTCCTTCTTTAGTCATGTTGCCTGAGATTTATTTCATCCAGGTATTCAGCCAGCCTGGCAGTTTGCTTATATACTGAGAATGCTGAAACATCTTTATGAACTTCAGCCCCTTTCTGGTCGGAAGAATGTATAAAATTTTCCAGAATAAATTCCTTAATACCACTCACATCATTATAATCAAAACATTTTCCCTGACCCGTTTCCCGGAGTATCTGGTTTACATCGCTGTCGACCGGGCCGAGGGCAATTACAGGATGTCCTGCACGAAGGCATTCATAAAATTTTCCCGGGATACGGCCTTTGTTGTTTTCGGCCTTGTTCAACGGGAGCAAAAGCATATGAGAGGTCATTGTCAGTTCAATTGCTTTTTCTTTACTGATTGTGCCGGGTAACTCTACATAGCTGGTAAGCCCCATATGATTGATCAAATCCAAAATGGAATAATCCACGATTCCTGCCAGAATAAGTTTGAATCGATCTTTGAAGGAATCGTTTGTGTTGATAATTTCCAATATTGATTTCAGAAATGCTTCAGGATTCCGGTCATAACCCATTAATCCTGCATGGGAGATGATAAATTCATCGGATAATTTGTAATGGGTATGACTAAAATCTTCTTCATCATATCCGTAATACAGTACATCCACATTTTTTGCACCGATTTGTTCCAGGTCTTTCTTCCATGTTGGGCTGGCAATGGTTATTTTATCGGCATAACGAAAAACTTCCTGCTCAAGTTTCCGGTGTTTTTTATCAGCCCTGGGGGTAATCGGGAACAGGTGATAATAATCAACCTGGGTCCAGGGATCCTGGAAGTCGGCCAGCCATGGGATATCAAATTTTTGACGCAATTTGCATGCGATCACTGTATTGGTGTGGGGTGGCCCGTCTGAGAAAATAGCGTCGACAGGATTATTTTTTAAATACCGGGTCAACCTTCTGACAGATGGTTTAATCCAGTATGACCTGGCATCCGGGATAAAAAAATTGGCTCTGATCCAGACAGAAAGTTTCTCGGGAATATTGGATTTTTTGTTTCGTGCGTGTAGCGGATTGATCATGGGATCCTTCAGCTTTCTGCCCGTCAATATTTTGAACAGCCGGAAAGGCTCCATGATCCGGCCATATATGATCTCCAATCCCTCCGGGATATCCTTTGATGTTCCTTCGTCGGTATAAGGGTAATGTGCATTTTTAGGCGCATAAATAACTGGTTCCCAATCGAATTTCCTTAGGTATTTAGCAAATTTTAAACACCGTTGAACCGATATGCCACCGCTTGGTGGCCAATAATAGGTGATAATGAGTACTTTTTTGCGGGTTTTGATCAAAACAATTTGCAGTTAGGTAGACAGTATTGTTTTAAAACTCACTTTGTTATTAAGTATTTCAGGAATCTTTTTAATTGGGATCCTTACCTGATCCATGGTGTCTCTTTCCCTGATTGTTACAGAGTCATCCTCGGTCGTCTGGTGGTCGACGGTGACGCAGAAAGGTGTTCCAATAGCATCCTGCCTTCTGTAGCGCCTGCCAATGGAGTCTTTTTCCTCATACCAACTATTGAAATCCAGTTTGAGCTCATCCATTATTTTCCTGGCAATTTCAGGCAAACCATCTTTCTTAACAAGAGGCAGTACTGCCACTTTTACAGGGGCCAGTGCCGGAGGCAGGTGCAGCACAACCCGCTCTTCACCGGCATCTCCATCCCTCGCAACCATCTCTTCAGCGTAAGATCCGGAGAAGACCGATAAAAACATCCTGTCGAGGCCGATGGATGTCTCTATCACATAAGGTACGTAGCTTTGATTTGTTTCGTTGTCGAAATACTGGATCTTTTTCCCTGAAAACTTCTGGTGCTGGGCCAGGTCGAAATCAGTTCGGGAATGGATACCTTCTACTTCTTTAAATCCTATAGGGAAATTAAATTCAATATCTGTTGCTGCATTGGCATAATGGGCCAGTTTATCATGATCATGGAACCGGTAATTATCATCTCCAAGTCCCAGGTTTTTGTGCCATTGCATCCTTGTTTCTTTCCAGTATTCAAACCACTTCATCTCTTCACCAGGTCTGATGAAAAATTGCATTTCCATCTGTTCAAACTCACGCATGCGCATTATAAACTGCCTGGCTACGATCTCATTTCTGAACGCCTTGCCGACCTGGGCTATGCCAAAGGGGATCTTCATCCTGCCTGTTTTCTGAACGTTAAGGTAGTTTACAAATATTCCCTGGGCAGTTTCGGGCCGCAGGTAAATTTTATTTGATTCGTCCGTGACGGAACCCACCCTGGTATCAAACATAAGGTTGAATTGCCTTACGTCAGTCCAGTTCCTTGAACCCGATTCAGGATCCGCAATCTCACAATCGACAATGATCTGCTTCAGTTCATTCAGGTCATCTTTCTCCAGGGCCTTTACAAACCGTCTATGAACCGTATCATATTTCTTTTTGTTCTCCAATACCCTGGGATGGGTACCCCGGAATTTCTCCTCGTCAAAATCCTCTCCAAAGCGTTTGGCTGCTTTTTGAATTTCCTTATCGATTTTCAGCCCGATCTTCTCAAGATAATCTTCAATCAGCTGATCCGCCCTGTATCGCTTTTTTGAATCTTTATTATCGATCAGGGGATCATTGAAGGCATCCACATGGCCCGAAGCCTTCCATATTGTGGGATGCATAAAGATGGCAGAATCAATTCCCACGATATTTTCATGCAGGCAGACCATCGAATCCCACCAATAGCGGCGAATATTGTTTTTCAGCTCCGAACCGTTTTGTCCGTAATCGTATACTGCTCCCATGCCATCATAAATTTCACTCGATGGAAAAACAAATCCATATTCCTTAGCATGTGAGATGATTTTTTTGAATCGATCTTCCTGGTTCATTGAGCTTATCCTGATTTTAAAATTACCGGACAAAAGTAAATATTTCTGCCGGAAAATACTTGGGTGTCAATCTTTATCTTCATTTTAAGAGGGTACTACAAGGATAACGAGGCATTGATTTAGTTATATTTGTAATTCGAAATTTATAAATACATGAAACGGGCATGATTAATAGAAATCATGCAAGAGCGAAGCGGTTGTCCCGAGTACTCGGGATTCTCAAATTTTTAATGGTTTTATTTTCAGATAATTACAAAATATTAAACAGGTGAAACATACAGTTGATTTTCTTGTAATTGGTTCCGGGTTGGGCGGATTAAGTTTTGCACTAAAAGCCGCTGCTCAGGGTACTGTATGCATTGTAACTAAAACTACCCTTGATGAGACCAATACCAGTTATGCCCAGGGAGGGATTGCCGCTGTTACTTATGAGCCGGATAGTTACGACAAACATATCAGTGATACGCTCATTGCCGGGGATGGATTATGCGATGAGCAGGTTGTAAGGATGGTAGTGAAAGAGGCGCCGGGGCAAATTGATCAGCTGATCGATTGGGGTGCCAATTTTGATAAAAAGTCAAACGGGGAATTTGACCTGGCAAAAGAGGGGGGGCATTCGGAAAAGAGGATACTGCATCATAAAGATAACACGGGATTTGAAATTCAGCGGGCATTGAGCCAACAGGTCAGGAATCATAAGAATATTGAAGTACTGGAGAATCATTTTGCAGTCGACCTGATCACCCAGCATCATCTTGGACACCTGGTACGAAGATACAATGACGATATTCAGTGCTTTGGTGCCTACGTGCTTGATCTGAATATAAACAAGGTGGTCACCGTGCTTGCAAAAAATACCCTTGTCGCAACAGGTGGTGTTGGGAACCTTTACCATACAACTACCAATCCAAAAATTGCAACCGGTGATGGGATTGCAATGGTTTACAGGGCGAAGGGTTTGATAGAGAATATGGAATTTATTCAGTTTCACCCAACCTCCCTGTATCATCCCGGGGAAAGGCCGTCATTTCTTATTACTGAAGCAATGCGGGGTTCCGGGGCGATACTGAAGACCCAGGAAGGTGAGAAATTCATGAAAAAATATGATGAGCGGGGAAGTCTTGCCCCGCGAGATATTGTGGCTCGTGCCATCGACCATGAAATGAAACTGCGCGGTGACGATTTTGTGTACCTGGATGCTACTTTAATTGACAACCAAGAGCTGACACAACACTTCCCGAATATTAATAAAAAATGCCTGTCGGTAGGTATAGATATTATAAAGGACATGATACCTGTTGTACCGGCGGCTCACTACATGTGTGGTGGGATTAAGGTGGATACCGACGGAAAAACCTGGATTAAGCACCTCTATGCTGTGGGAGAAACTTCCAGTACAGGTTTACATGGTGCCAATCGCCTTGCATCCAATTCTCTTATTGAAGCCATCGTTTATGCAGATAAGGCAGCACGGCATGCTATAGAACAACTACCCGGGATCAATCATCAGGAACTTATCCCGGATTGGGATTACGAAGGTACTTCTCATCCTGAGGAGATGGTGCTGATAACCCAGAACTATAAGGAAATGCAACAGATCATGAGCAATTATGTTGGAATTGTCAGGTCCGATTTAAGATTGACAAGGGCATTGCATCGCCTGGAGATCATTTACCGTGAAACGGAAGAATTATATAAGAAATCTACACTTTCCGTTAAACTCTGTGAATTAAGGAACATGATAAACGTGGGATATCTTATCATTAAGATGGCCCAGGACAGAAAGGAGAGCCGTGGACTCCATTACACTCTTGATCATCCCGAGAAAAAATCCGAAATGGTGATCAATTGAGGCCATCAAAATCACGATACTTTTCGAGAATCATATCCAGGATCTGGTCGATCTCCTCAAGATCGGTCGAAGTTACAAGTTTCAACCTGAGTTGTTTAAAGTCGGGCAATCCTTTAAAATAGTTGGAGAAATGGCGCCGCATTTCATACAATCCCCTGTTCTCACCCTTATGTTCCAGTGATTTTTTCTGGTGTAGTCTTGCCAGGTCAACCCTTTCCTGCACAGATGGAGGAGAAAGGATCTCACCTGTTTTTAAATAATGTTTTATATCCCTGAATATCCATGGCTTGCCTATAGCAGCCCTTCCGATCATGATGGCATCAACGCCATACTGATCAAACATTTCTTTTGCCCTGACCGGATGATCAATATCTCCATTCCCGATGACCGGAATATAAATATCAGGGTGATTTTTAACTTCCCCAATCAGGGTCCAGTCAGCTTTCCCCTTATATAACTGTACACCTGTTCTTCCATGGATTGTAATGGCCTTGATGCCTGTGTCCTGCAAACGGATGGCAATATCCAGGATATTTTTATTCGATTCTTCCCACCCAAGCCGGGTTTTAACAGATACAGGGAGGGAAGTTGAATCCACAACCTTCTTCGTTATTTCTATCATTAAAGGGACATCTCTCATCATTCCGGCCCCGGCACCCCTGCGCGCAATTTTTCTTACCGGACATCCAAAATTCAGGTCGATGAGTTCGGGATTTACTTTCTCAGCAATTTTGGCTGCTTCCACCATGGAGTCCGGAATATGTCCATATAATTGAATTCCAATGGGGCGTTCATAATCATATATCTCCAGCTTTTTCACACTCTTCTTCCCGTCCCTTATAAGGCCATCAGAAGATATAAACTCTGTAAACATCATGTCGGCACCGTACATTTTACATATGAACCGAAAGGATGGATCGGTTAAATCCTCCATTGGAGCTAGCAGGATGGGATGATCCTCAATGACAGTCTGGCCAATTTTCAGCAATGCAAAAAATATTAATACTTTTAACAAAATTATCAATTTGACGGAAATGAGATCAACCCTTTTTGAAAACGCTCCACCCTTCGTGAAATTGATATTTGTCCCGGCCCTTATGGCTGCATCCTACCTGGTCATCTTTTTCTTTTCAGTTATACTTGGGGCAATATTTTTTGATGTTTCATATAATGATATTACAGGTATATTAAATGAAGGCTTGTATGCCGAACACATAGGTTTTTTGAAGTTTTTACAGATTTTTTACTCTGTTGGAATGTTCCTTGTCCCTGGTATACTTGCAGGCTATTTTATCCAGGGGAGCAGTTTTGAATATATACTTGCTACTAACCGGCCGTCTCTGATAACTGCCATTGGGGTTATAATACTGCTGCTGTGTGCAGTCCCGGTAATTAATTTTCTGGTAGAATTAAACCTGGGGATATCCCTGCCTGATAAGCTGGCCGGTGTTGAAGAAAAGATTAGGAGTGTTGAGCAGGATACACAGGATATGATGAATGCTTTTTTTTCTAAAACCAGTGGATGGGGATTCATTGTTAACCTGATGATGATTGCTGTTATTCCTGCTTTTGGGGAAGAGTTTTTATTCAGGGGGGTTATCCAGAGGATCCTGACGGAATGGTTTAAGAATCATCATGTAGCCATACTGGTTTCTGCGATCCTGTTCAGCATAATGCATTTTCAGTTCCTGGGTTTTCTGCCGCGAATGGCCCTTGGCGTCCTGTTCGGATACCTTTTCGCCTGGACCAGATCTATATGGATCCCGGTGATTGCTCATTTCATTAATAATTCGATGGCTGTGGTATTTATTTATTTCTATTCGGAAGGGATTATCAGTTATAATCTGGATACTATAGGATCAACAGGCGACACCCTGATCTTTACAGCTTTAAGTGCACTGGCTGTAACCGTGATGCTGACAGGAATATATTATCATGAAAAAAAGGCTTAGCCGATGCTTTTCCTCGAGGATTTAAAAACGCTGGAATTGTTTTGTTCGTTTTTTCTGTGAATATAAATGAGCCCGTACTCGGCAGCCTTTTCCCTTTTCAGATTATCCGGCAGATCTTTAAAGGAATCTTCAACTTCGTTCCAGATATCCAAAATAATATCATCAGCCCTGGGCCTAATTGTTTTCAATTCCTGAAGCGCCCTGTTGGTTGATTCCTGCAGTTTTTTCTGATTTCTGTAGGCTTCAAGGAAATTCTCGTATCTAACCTTCACCACGGCAACAGTAGGATTGGTTATGGGGCTAAATCCTTTTCGAACTCTTTGTGTTTCCCCCTCTAAAATATTATTGCCCCATTTAATCACATCCTCTTCATTGTTGAGGGGAGGTAATTTTTTACCATAACCATTAAGCTTGTAATAGTCACGGATAGAAGGAGACAGCTCACCCCTCTGAACTGCCATGTTAACGACCTGAATAAAATGAGAAATGTATAATTTTGCCTTTTTCAATTGTGAATGGTACTCCTTATTCTTATCGATCTGCCTGGTAAATGATCCTTTCTGGTGCATCATTGTTTTTTCAAAAGTGGGAAGGAATGATGTTACTTTGTGGAGAGAACTTTGTGAAAAGGCAAGTTTAAATGGAGGGATCTCTTTCCCTTTTTCCTGTGCTTTTTTCATTGCCTTCAGGCGGGCATTGTCAGTGTTGGGCAGTCTTCGATAGGGCATTGTTAAAAAGATTGTTAGACGATTGTTAATAACTTGGAGGCTAATTGCGAATATATAAAATTATTAACAATACACAAGCCTATTCGTACTTATTTTTTATATTTTCTGGATAAGTGCTATTTAGTTGTTAGAAAAGTAGTTAAGTAGTTGTCTTTCGTGGAATACCTATTCGAATGATTTTGAAGTTGTTAATAAAGTTACCTGGATGATTTAAGTGCGAATGGTCGCCGGAAGAACATATTTTTATTAGAATAGCGGATCGTATTTTACAGGATATTCATTTAAATGACTTCTCTCATTTGAATAACAGGATATTCATATTAATTTCGAAGCAAAATTAAAAAACGAATATCATGTTTGAAACAAAAGTTTATACTGAAAGACGGGATCAGCTCAGAGCAATGGTCAGAAATGGTATAGGATTATTTCTGGGGAATAATGAAAGCTCAATAAATTATCCTGATAATACATACCACTTTCGTCAGGACAGCTCATTTTTATATTTTTTCGGATACAATAAACCTGACTTGGCCGGGATTATCGATTTTGAGACAGGAGAGGACCATTTGTTTGGTGATGATGTAGAGATGGATGGCATTATCTGGATGGGGGCACAACCAAAAATGGCCGATCAGGCTGAACAGATTGGTGTGAAGAATGTAAGTCCCAGGAATAGCCTGGCAGATGTCATCAAAAAGGCCATTTCAAATGGGAGGACCATTCATTATCTCCCTCCATACAGGGGTGATCAGATTATTGAGTTAAGTGAAATACTCTCTTTATCAAACCGGGAAGTGCAGGAAAACTTTTCTGTCGAGCTTATTAAAGAGGTGATTGCATTGAGATCCATCAAGTCAGCTATTGAAGTAGCCGAAATTGAGAAAATGGTTGATGTGGCTTTTGAGATGCATACAACAGCCATGAAGATGGCCTATCCCGGCATTCTGGAAAAAGAGGTTTTTGGAGCCGTTGAAGGCATTGCTCTTTCAAAAGCCTACCTGACTTCATTCCCTGTCATTCTTACTATCAATGGTCAAATTCTTCATAATCATCATCATGGTAATATGCTCAAAGAAGGCCGACTTATGGTAACAGATTGTGGTGCAGAATCGGAGATGGGTTATGCAAGTGATATAACCAGGACCTGCCCGGTAGGAGGTACATTCTCCTCAAGGCAGAAAGATATCTACTCCGTTGTTTTAAGAGCAATAACCGAAACCACTGCTGCCACAAAACCAGGCATGTTGCACAAAGACCTTCACCTGATGGCTGCCAGGATTATTGCCAGTGATTTTAAGGATCTTGGATTGATGAAAGGAGATGTGGATGAGATCGTGCAGGCAGGAGCGCATGCCTTATTCTTCCCTCATGGGCTGGGTCACATGATGGGGATTGATGTACATGACATGGAAGGCCTTGGCGAGAATTATGTGGGATACGATGAAAACATAAAGAGAAGCACACAATTTGGGACAGCCTTCCTCAGGCTTGGCAAAGAATTAAAGCCAGGTTATGTAATAACAAATGAACCTGGATGTTATTTTATCCCGGCGCTGATAGATATGTGGCGGGCTGAGAAAAAATTCAACGAGTTTATTAACTACGATGCCGTTGAGTCATATAAGGATTTTGGGGGAGCAAGGATTGAGGACGACATCCTGGTTACTGAGACGGGTTCACGGGTTCTTGGGAAACCCATACCCAAGACCATAGGGGAGATTGAAAATACGATGAAGAAATAGATCGTCATGCTGAACTTGTTTCAGCATCTTACAGAGATCCCGATCCCGAGTAATCCCCCCCGAGTGCTCGGGGGGTCACGGCGGGACGGGATGACTAAGGTTCAGGATTTCATACTAAACCAGCTTCGCGGCGTAAAACTCCCGGTTTAGCCTGGCAATATTTGATAACTTAATTTCTTTCGGACATTCGGCTTCACATGCACCGGTGTTGGTGCAATTACCAAATCCCAGCTGATCCATTCTGGCTACCATATCTTTTACCCTGTCTTTTGCTTCAGGCCTTCCCTGGGGTAGCAGGGCCAGCTGAGAGATCTTTGCACTGACAAACAACATGGCGGAAGCGTTTTTGCAGGCAGCGACACAGGCTCCGCAACCAATACAAGCTGCAGCGTCAAACGACAGATCTGCGTTTAGCTTTTTTACAGGCAGAGTATTAGCTTCCGGGATGCTTCCGGTATTTACCGAAATATATCCACCATCCTGGATAATCTTATCGAAGGCTGAGCGGTCGACGATCAGGTCCTTAATCACAGGGAACGGCTTGGCACGCCATGGTTCAATCACAATGGTATCTCCATCGTGGAATTTTCTCATATGAAGCTGGCATGTTGTGATGGCTTTATCGGGTCCGTGAGGGTGCCCGTTAATATAAAGCCCGCAGGCACCACAGATTCCTTCCCTGCAGTCATGATCAAAAGCTACAGGCTCCTCCTTTTTGCTCACTAATTGTTCATTCAGCACATCAAGCATTTCAAGAAAAGAACTGTCAGGTGAAATTTCACTGATCTTGTACGTTTCAAATTTCCCTTTTGATTTGGCGTTTTTCTGCCTCCAGATTTTTAATGTAAGGTCCATATTGATTGGTTCTTAGTTCCTGGTTAATTACTTCTTAAATCAAAAATCGTTATTCATTATTCTAAGTTCACTCTCCTCTTTACTCTTCACTTCCCGTCACTCATCACACATCACTTCTTATAATCACGTGTCTTAACTTCTATATATTCAAATTTCAACAGCTCCTTATGAAGCTCAGGTTCTTTATCAACCCCTTTATGCTCCCACGCCGATACATAAGAAAAATCTTTGTCATTTCTCAAGGCTTCTCCCTCATCGGTCTGGTACTCTATCCTGAAGTGTCCCCCGCATGATTCCTTCCTGTCCATGGCATCCCGTGCCATCAATTCACCTATTTCAAAGTAATCAGCTACACGGTATGCTTTTTCAAGTTCGGGATTCAGGTCATTTTGTTCTCCGGAAATTAAAACATCCTCCCAGAATTCTTTGCGAAGGTCGCTGATCTGCCCAATTACTTTATTCAGTCCTTCTTTATTTCTGGCCATTCCAACATTTTCCCACATCAGGTGTCCCAGCTGTTTATGGAAGGAGTCGACCGTCCTTTTACCCTGGATGTTCATCAGGGTATTGAGTTTGTCCTGAACTGTTTTAAGCGATTCATTAAATTCAGGCAGATCGGTAGAAAACCTGGGGACATTGAATTGATCGGCCAGGTAGTTCTGCAATGTATAGGGAAGAACAAAATAGCCATCCGCCAGTCCCTGCATCAGGGCAGATGCTCCCAGCCGGTTGGCCCCATGATCAGAAAAATTACATTCCCCGATAGCAAAGAGACCGGGAATGGTTGTCATTAATTCATAATCAACCCAGAGCCCTCCCATAGTATAATGGATCGCAGGATATATCATCATGGGCGTTTCATAGGGATTGTCATCCACGATCTTCTCATACATCTGGAAGAGGTTCCCGTATTTTGCTTCAATATTATCTCTTCCAAGCCGGTTAATTGCATCTTCGAAATCAAGATAAACGGCCAGTCCTGTTCCCACACCATTACCAGTATCGCAAACTTCCTTGGCTGCCCTGGAGGAGATATCCCTGGGAGATAAATTCCCAAATGCCGGATACTTTCTTTCCAGATAGTAATCCCTGTTCTCTTCGCTTATCTCTGTCGGTCGCAGCTGGCCATTCCGGATCTTTTCTGCATCCTCCTTATTTTTCGGTACCCATATCCGTCCATCGTTTCTGAGTGATTCACTCATCAGGGTTAGTTTCGACTGGAAATCCCCGTGCACCGGAATGCAGGTTGGGTGGATCTGGACAAAACAAGGATTGCCAAAAAATGCTCCACGCTTGTGTGATTGCCAGGCAGCGCTAACATTGGCACCCATTGCCATAGTAGATAGGAAAAACGTGTTCCCGTAACCTCCGGTTGCCAGCACAACGGCATGTGCTGAATGCTTCTCGATTTTTCCTGTAATCAGGTCCCGGGTAATTATTCCGCGAGCTCTTCCGTCAACAACCACCAGGTCCATCATTTCAGAACGTGGATGCATGGTCACTTTACCTTTTTTAATTTGTCTGCTTAGGGCCCCATATGCACCGAGTAATAACTGTTGACCGGTCTGGCCTCTCGCATAGAAAGTCCTGGATACCAGTGCCCCGCCAAATGACCGGTTATCAAGCAACCCACCATAATCACGGGCGAAAGGCACCCCCTGTGCCACACACTGGTCGATGATGTTTCCACTGACTTCTGCAAGCCGGTATACATTTGCTTCCCTTGATCTGTAATCACCGCCTTTTACCGTATCATAGAACAGCCTGTAAACACTGTCACCGTCGTTCTGGTAATTTTTGGAGGCATTGATACCTCCCTGGGCTGCGATACTATGAGCCCTCCTGGGGCTGTCCTGGTAGCAAAAGTTTTTCACATTGAATCCCAGTTCAGCAAGGGTAGCCGCAGTCGATGCACCGGCTAAACCTGTCCCCACCACAATTACATCCAGTTTTCGCTTGTTGGCTGGATTAACCAGTTTTTGGGTGGATTTGTATGTCGACCATTTACTTTCGATTGGTCCGCCGGGAATTTTTGAATCCAGTTGGGTCATGATATTTTGATTATCTATTTAATCTATTGAGTTAAGAAGATATACAGTGGAATAGTCATAAAACCTGCCACCACAACGAGAGTGTAAGCGATGCCCAGCTTTTTGATAACAGGGGTATACGTTTTATGATTTAATCCGAGTGTCTGGAATGCCGATTGAAAGGCATGCAATAAATGAAATCCGAGGAAGAGGAAACAGACCAGATAAAAAATCACGTATCCCGACATATGGAACCTGTTGATTACCATATTGGCCAGGTCATGATATTGTTTGCCGTTATCATAGGTGATTTCTCCGATCTCGCCCAGCTTGCTTCTGAAATAGAAATCAACCAGGTGAATCACCAGGAATAAAAGGACGATCAGGGCAGTATGGATCATAAATTTCGAAAAGAAGGAGGTCTGTGCATAGTTTGCCACTTTATACCGTTTTGGCCTCGCGAACCAATTCTGTATCTGAAGTATTAATCCATAAAGGATATGGAGCAGGACGGTCCCAAACAATATTACTTCAAAGACCTTCACAACAATGTTGGTACCCATAAAATGAGATGCCACATTAAACGGTTTGGTGGATTCACAGATTATTAATGTCAGGTTTATCCCCAGATGCACCAGGAGAAAGAGGACAAGGAAAAGCCCAGCCAGGGCCATCAACAGTTTTTTACCGATTGAGGAACTAAAAATATTGCTCATTTATGTAAGTGATTTATTATTATCGGTTGACGATTATCTGTATAAGAAGCCCATACTCACCCCGCCACACCTTCGATTCATGACTCACCTTTCCCCGACTCAATAAAGTTAGCTATCTTTAACTTTACAAAGATGTTTATTAACACAATATCATTTATTTAAAATTAATCTATTTCAATGTTATGAGGAGTTATGCTGCAGATAAAGAATTGTACATAAAAAACAGAAAAAAACTGGTTGATCAGCTTGATAATAATAGCCTTGCTATTGTATTGCCCAATGACCAGATGCTGAGAAATGGCGACCAGTATTATCCCTATCGTCAGAATTCGGATCTTTTATATCTCTCGGGAATAAACCAGGAAGAAACTATCCTGACTGTCTGTCCCGGTCATCCCGAGCAAAATATGAAAGAAATATTATTTATTCGTAAAGCCGATCCGAAGCTGGAAACCTGGGAAGGGCATAAATTAACCCTGGTTGAGGCGAGGGAACAATCAGGGGTTGAAAATGTTATGTATGTGGAGGATATGGATATGACCCTGCGCGACCAGGTACTTCATTCTGAAAAGATCTTTGTCAATACCAACGAATACATCAAGCTATCCGAACAGGTACCCTCAAAGAGCATCCGGTTTATACAGGATCTGAAAAAGGATTACCCGCTGCACCAATATTACCGTTTAGCTCCACTGGTCACCCGGTTGCGCATGAAGAAGGAGCCGGAAGAGATCGAATTTATTCGCAAGGCCTGTGGAATTACGCGGGATGCGTTGCTGAGGGTAATGAAGTTTGTAAAACCTAGTGTAATGGAATACGAGGTAGAGGCCGAGATAACCCATGAGTACCTTCAGCAAGGTGCCAACGGACATGGATATCAGCCGATCATTGCCTCCGGGTTAAGTGCCACTGTCCTTCATTATTTAAGCAACAACAAGGAATGTAAAGATGGGGATCTCCTGTTGATGGATGTGGGAGCCGAATTTGGTTATTATTCCGCTGATTGTACCCGTACGATCCCGGTAAACGGGAAATTTACTGCCCGGCAGAGGGAGTTGTTTGAAGCCAATTTGCGGGTGCTGAACGAAGCCATGGCAAGCATGAAAATTGGTAGTTCTATCCAGCAGACGCATCAGCTGGTATGCCGTTTATGGGAAGATGAGCATATCAGGCTGGGATTGTACACCCGGGATGAGGTGAAAAATCAGGATCCCGGCCAAAAGCTGTATATGAAATATTACATGCATGGTACATCTCATTTTCTCGGGCTGGATGTTCACGATGTAGGTGAAAAGGAAGTGGCTTTTGAAGAGGGAATGGTTTTAACCTGTGAACCGGCTGTCTACATCCCGGAAGAAGGGATTGGCATCAGGCTTGAAAACGACATCCTGATCAGCGCGAAAGGTCCGGTTAACCTGATGAAAGATATCCCGATTGATCCGGATGAAGTGGAAGAAATAATGAATAGTTAGCTGGCAGGGTTAATCCGGGCGATTTCGATTTTTCATATATTTTTTTTTATCTTCATGCGATGATTCAGGAACTTAAATTTCACGATGCATTAATAAGATTCAGGGATGAGGGCCGGGGAGAAGTGGTTGTGCTACTTCATGGCTATCTCGAATCACTTGAAATTTGGGATGGTTTTTCTGAAGGCCTGGCAAAGCATTACCGTGTTTTGAGTATTGATTTGCCGGGACATGGCAGATCGGGC
Organism: uncultured Bacteroides sp.; assembly: GCA_964477295.1. Classification (GTDB taxonomy): domain Bacteria; phylum Bacteroidota; class Bacteroidia; order Bacteroidales; family SM23-62; genus CAYZEZ01. The sequence continues at coordinate 24,532 of CAYZEZ010000016.1, forward strand.
CTGTTCAGTAAGGTAGATACAATGGCTGTCATGGCAGATGCGGTGGAATATATCTTACAGGAGTTGGGAATTGGCAGGGCAGTGATTGTTGGTCATTCCATGGGGGGATATGCGACGCTGGCATTTGCCGAGATCTTTCCCGAAATGACTACCGGTTATTGTTTGTTCCATTCCAATGCATTTGCCGATCCTGAAGAGAAGAAGATGAATCGGGAGAGGGAGATCGAACTGGTCAGATCCGGGAAAAAGATGCAGATCATCAATACAAATATACCCAAGGCTTTTGCTGATGAAAATCTTGAAAAATTTGCCGGTGAGGTGGAACGGGCAAGACAGATAGCTATCTCGACCCCTGATGAGGGAATTATCATGGCGCTGATTGGAATGAAATCGAGACCCGACAGGACCAGGGTGATTAAGGAATCAAATGTTCCGATATTATTTGTTGCAGGTAAAAAAGATAACTATATACCTTTTGAAGTGGCGGAAAAACACTTCAACCTGTCGCCAAGACAGGATATCCTGATCCTCGAAAATTCAGGGCATATGGGATTTATTGAGGAGAAGGAGGAAGCCCTGGAAGGTTTATTGTTTTTCCTTGAAAAGGTATTTGGCTAATTCTTCTTTGGTTCAATATTTGTGTGTGGTTTACTAAAAAGCCATGCAACGCATCATCATACTATTTCTTTTCTTTTTGCCATTCATTCCGGCTAACGCTCAGAAAGTTTTTAAGGTGAAATATGAGTCCCAGGCCGACCTGAAGGTTTATATTGTAAAATATGAATCCCAGTGCGATCTGAAAATATATTTTGTGGATTATGAATCACAAGCCGATGAGGATGGGTTATGGTATGTGGTTAAATATGAGAGCCAGGCCGATAAAAAGATCTATTTTGTAGATTACGAATCACAGGCCGACCTGAAGATCTACGTGGTGGATTATGAATCCCAGGCCGGTTGGCGGAACAAAGAAAAAATGCATTTACTTGAATTCTAAGAATTTTATGCGTGAACAGTATTGTTATCCTTCCCTTCTTTTTATACCTGATCAGCTGCTTTAACCGGAATAATTAATATGGTCAGTAATCCACTGAAAATAAGGATGCTAACCAGATTTCTGGTTTTTAACACAGTCCGGATTATTTGTCTCAGATAATATTTTTAATCCGGATTATTTTGATTATCCGGTAATTGGAATAACCTGGGAACAGGCAAATGATTTTTGTTTATGGTTATCCGACAGGTATAATGAATTTGCCTTGATCGATGAAGGTGTTATGCTGTGGGATATCCGAGGGCAGATGGGTGTCGAAAATTATGTAGCGGAATCCTATCTTGCAGGACAGTTTATTGGATTGGTTGGGGGGAAAAATGTGGAAAAAAATCAGGGGACCTCATGCCGGCATGCCAGGAAAACGGTTGGCTGGTCCCATCTGTCAGGTTACCTATGAAGTCAGAATTAAAATTGGTGGCCGGACGTAACGATTTCTTTTAAGGGCCTTGCAGGTACACGCATGCAAAGGAAGATTTTTCTCTTCAATGGTAGGAATGGTTTTATGAGTAAGGTGAAAATGACATCAAGATGAAAGTGGACCTGAAATCGTAAAGACAGGGGAAGATAGAGATAAAGAGGATTTGTGGTTTTTGTAAAACAGAGGATACCTTTTAAATTTACCAGTTTCCCCTGTGATAACCCATTCCACGATGAGCAGCACCCATTGGTCCGTGATGATATCCTGATTCCACGCCAGGACCCATTCCTCCTCCCTGGAATTTTGCTTTGGAGGTCATTCTCATTCTCTGCATTTTATTGTCAAAGAATACTTTCTGATCATCAGTCAGTATGCTCCTGATCTCCATTTTATGTGCAACCTGTTTTTTCCGGATATCGGTCATTAGTTTGCCATTTTTTTCAATCAGGTCATTTATTTTATCAAGGTCTGGCTCATCTTCTGTTTGCAATGCCTCCAGAATGGCATTATTGATTTTAATATCATTCTTCAGCGGCTTTATATCTTTTAAGTGAGCCGTATGCAGATCTTTGATCTGATCCATTTGTGCCTCAGTCAGATCAGGTATTCCTCTTAACATATGGTTTCCTTCAGGAGTTCCCTGTCCATATCCAGGTCCGCGCTGGGCATTTAGACTTAATGTGGTAAGCAGGAATGTTGCTGCTAATAATATTATTACTTTTTTCATTTTCATGATATGTAAATTTAAATGAATAACCTTGTTGCAAAAGGTTAGACAGTGCAATCATAAAATGGTTTAAAAGGGGCTGAAATCCGGAGTGGGTTTTGGTTTGATATGGATCCGCTGGCTAAAGAGACTTTGAAGCTGACGGCAATTCAGATAGAATCTCAATCCCTTTCTGAAGGGTTGGATCGATATCCTGAATAATAGGATAGAAGCCCGGATTATCAATAATATTCCTGGCGATATAAGCTTTCAACTGGGTGATAATAAGTTTTTCTGAAATAATGATTTCCTCAAGGTTTCGTTTTATCCCCTGGCTTTCGGCAAACTCAACAAACTTTGTGAGTAATTTTTGCTGATCCAGATAATTTGATATATCTACGTGATTATCAAATACAAGCAGCTCGCTTCTGTGTGCATCAGTATATTTGAAGGCAAAACGATAAATCAAGCCACGGCTTCGTACCCTGTTAAAATAGGGTGTGAGCATTGTAGTATCGTAAGGTACAAAAACATCGGGCATAATTCCACCTCCGCCATAGACGATCTTGCCTCCCGGAGTTAAATATTGAAGTGAATCGTTAAATCGTATACTATCCTGTTCCAGCAGCTCTCCGCGGTTAAAGCGGGCTTGCAGATCGTGATAATATTCTTCCATTCCATTGTTATACGGTTTTTGAATACAACGGCCGGTTGGAGTATAATAACGTGCAATGGTTAATCTCAGTGCGGATCCATCAGAGAATGTGGTTTGTTCCTGTACAAGCCCCTTCCCGAATGATCTCCTGCCCACAATGGTCCCCCTGTCGTTATCCTGTATGGCCCCGGCCAGTATTTCACTCGCAGACGCTGTAAACTCATCGATAAGGACTACAATATCCTTATCAATCAGCTCACCCCTGGAGGTTGCATAAGCATCTCTCCTGGGCTGGGCACGCCCTTCGGTATAGACAATTAGCTTTCCTTTCTCAAGGAATTCATCTGTGATCTGCGTTGCAGCATCCAGATAGCCTCCTCCGTTGTCACGAAGATCAAGAATTAGCTTTTTAAGCCCCTGCTCATTTAATGCATTAACAGCGTCAATAAATTCCTGATACGTTGTTCTTGAAAAATTGCTGATTTTGATATATCCGATATCGTCGGTAACCATATAATGCACATCCACACTATATAAAGGGATATTATCACGGGTAATAGTGAAATCAATCAGTTCTTCCACTCCCCTTCGGGTTATGGATACAGAAACGTCTGTCCCTCTTTTGCCTTTTAGCATTTTTACAATATCGTCACTGGGCATATTAACTCCAGCCACCAGCGAATCATCGACCCTGACAATCCGGTCACCAGCAAGGATACCTGATTTCTCAGACGGACCGTTTTGAATTGTATTGACAATGGCTACTGTATCTTCCTGCATGTTGAATTGTACTCCTATGCCACTAAAATTACCTTCGAGGGGTTCATTGAATTCCGGGAGGTCAACGGCAGGAATATACACCGAATGCGGATCGAGATGTTTCAAAATTTCCGGGATGGTTTGATCAACGAGTGAATTTATGTCGATTGAATCTACATATTCTGCTGAAATGTAGTCGATTACGTTACCTATCTTGCTGTTTTTCGGGTAAACCTGGAAACGGTCCGTTTTCGATAACCTGCTTAACATATTTCCCAGTAGCATACCCCCAACCAGGAATATAGCAAGTACCAGCGGTAAAAAAGTAATCCTTCTTTTATTGACTTCTTTCATCATTCCCATTATTAATTTGTACAACCTCTATATTGGCCCTCTTTAATAAATCAATTCCTTCAGATTTTCTGTAGCTGTCTGAATAGACCACCCGGATGATACCTGCCTGGATGATTAATTTGGCGCACTCCAGGCATGGAGATGCAGTTATATAAAGAGTAGATCCCTCACTGCTGTTTCCCGATTTGGCAACTTTTGTGATGGCATTGGCCTCTGCATGTAAAACGTAGGGTTTGGTCTCGTTGTTTTCCTCACATTCATTTTCAAAGCCGGCTGGTGTTCCGTTGTATCCGTCAGATATGATCATCCGGTCCTTTACCAGCAAAGCCCCTACTTTTCGACGTATACAATATGAATTTTTTGACCATACCCTGGCCATTTCCAGGTAGCGCTGGTCGAATCGCAACTGCTTTTCCTTGTTCTGTTCCATAAAAACAAAAAATTGAGACGCCGATAGGGTGAGGCTCCCCCGCGAAGGTGCAAAGTTAATATTTTTTAATGCAAAAACGCATCGGATAACATCATGTTAAACAATGCGTTTTCAATATTTTGCCGGTCTGAATAAAATCGAATAGTCTTAATAAGGGATTTTCTCTAAACGAGCTAAAGGGTATAAGGCTCCCTGTAATCCCTTGTCAGCAGTTTATCAGCCTCTTCATCATTAAACACTTCATTCACCGGATCCCAGTCAAGCGGCCTGCCCAATTGGTAGGCAATGTTGGCGATATTGCAAATTGAAGCGGACCGGTGCCCGATTTCAACGTCGGCAACCGGCTTCTCCCTTGACTTAATGCAATTGATCCAGTTGAGGTAGTGATTGTCACTGAAGTATACGTGCTTATCTGTATCCTTAATCTCCTGGAGAGCAATGGATTCAGGTTTTGAATCGAGAAAATCACGGCTCACATCGAGTGATCCTTCTGAGCCAATAAACCTGACCGCCCAGCCACGACCGAAATCCTCATGTACCAGCTCAATACCATTTTCATAGATCATGGTAAGACCACGAACTGCATCAGGATTTTCAGGAGGGATAAGCTTAACAGGCCCACTGTTATCCATTTCAAGACCCCATTGAGCAATGTCGAACATATGTGCTCCCCAGTCGGCCAGGATCCCTCCTCCAAATTCCCTGTAATCGCGCCACCTGGGCCACTCAGTTGCTTCAATGGGAGGGGCAAGTACGGGGCTGTAAGGACGCATCAGGGCAGGTCCAATCCAGCGGTCCCAATCAAGATATTCGGGTTCCGGTTCTCCGGGCAGGTCACATGCTTTAGCAGGATCTCCAACATTGACCAGCACTTTGGTAATTTCTCCCACATAGCCATTGATCACCAATTCACAGGCCTTGCGAAAATCATCCCAGGATCTTTGCATAGATCCGGTTTGCAACACCCGTTCGTATTTCCTTGCTGCATTGACCATGGACCTTCCCTCAAATACAGTATGGGCCAGCGGTTTCTCACAATACACATCTTTCCCTGCTTTCATGGCTGCGATGGAAGGAATGGCATGCCAGTGATCGGGGGTCGCAATCACAACCGCATCAATATCCTCACGGGCAATTAATTCTTCATACTTATGGTAGGTATCAATTTCAACTTCCATAGGATTTTCCTGGTCGGCGTAAAATTGTTTTACATTATTTTTAAATCGTTTCAACTTCTTTGAGTCGATGTCACATCCTGCCAGGATAATCACATCTTCCAATTTGGCAAATTCCCTGAACAGGCCGCTCATCAGTTTACCTGTGCCGATAAATCCCAGCCGGATCTTATCGCTGGGCTTGATCCCTTTGCAACCGATAAGGTGTGAAGGGACAATTGTGATTGCAGCTGCAGCGGCAGCTGATTGCCGGATAAATCTCCGGCGTGATAGGTGTTGGTTCATAATATAAGGTTTAGGTTTCTATCGTTCGATTAACGCAATTAAATTATAAAAAAAGGGCTGTCTTCACAAGACAACCCAATTATTTATTTGCTGTACCCGGAGCCGGGATCGAACCGGCAAGGGCAAAGCCCACTGGTTTTTGAGA